>JAATGL010000189.1 GCA_015654705.1 Alphaproteobacteria bacterium
ATGTCGCCGTCGGCGGTGAAGTAGCCGACGCAGCCGGCGTAGATGCCGCGCTTGTCGATCTCCAGCTCGTCGATGATCTGCATGGCGCGCACCTTGGGCGCGCCCGACACCGTGCCGGCGGGAAAGTCGGCGATCAGCGCGTCGAGCGCGTCATGTCCGTTGGCCAGCTTGCCGGTGACGTTCGAGACGATGTGCATGACGTGGCTGTAGTACTCGACGAAAAACTGGTCGGTGACCTTGACCGTGCCGATCTCGGCGACGCGGCCGACGTCGTTGCGACCGAGGTCGAGGAGCATGAGGTGCTCGGCGCGCTCCTTCGGATCCGCGAGCAGCTGCGTGGTCAGCGCCTTGTCGGCCTCCGGCGTTTCGCCGCGCGGCCGCGTGCCGGCGATCGGGCGGATGGTCACCTCGCCGTCGCGGGCGCCAAAGGGTATATCCGCGCCGGCGACATCTTCCAGGTCGTGCCGAGCCAGCGCTTCCGGCGGCCCTTCGCGCTGCCGCCCTTCTCGCTCTATCGCGCGCTTAGGCGGCTCAACCCCTCGCCGTTCCTCTATCACCTCGCCTTTCCCGGCTTCACCATCGTCGGCTCGAGTCCGGAAATCCTGGTGCGGCTGCGCGACGGCGCGGTGACCATCCGCCCGATCGCCGGCACGCGGCCGCGCGGGCGCACGGCGGCGGAGGACAAGGCGCTGGCCGAAGAGCTGATGGCCGATCCCAAGGAGCGCGCCGAGCACCTGATGCTGGTCGATCTCGGCCGCAACGATGTCGGCCGCGTGGCGCAGACCGGCGACGTGCGCGTCACCGACAGCTTCTTCATCGAGCGCTACAGCCATGTGATGCATCTGGTGTCGAATGTCGAAGGCCGCATCCGCGACGGGCTCGACGCCGTCGACGCGCTGGCCGCCGGGATGCCGGCCGGCACGCTGAGCGGCGCGCCCAAGATCCGCGCCATGCAGATCATCGACGAATTCGAAAAGGAAAAGCGCGGCGCGGTCTATGCCGGCGCCGTCGGCTACTTCGCCGCCGACGGCTCGATGGACACCTGCATCGTGCTGCGCACCGCGCTGGTCAAGGACGGCATGATGTATGTGCAGGCCGGCGGCGGCGTGGTCGCCGACAGCGTCCCCGAGGCGGAATACCAGGAGACCGTCAGCAAGGCCAAGGCCCTGATGAGCGCCGCCGACGAGGCCGTGCGCTACGCCGCCATGGCCCGGAAGGGACAATAGGCGGAAAACCCTGCGTGCTTCGCGGCGCCGCGAAGCACGCCACTCTCATCAAGCGGCACCGGGACTGAACCCGAAAATGCTCACCGGCCCGCAAGCGCGCGGCGTGCTTCCGTCTCGGTCTTTTGCCGGATCGCGGTGCCGAGCGGCACCAGCACGAAGCCGCTCTGGTGCGCCGCCCAATAGGCGACGGCGTCCAGCGTGATCTCGTGCGGATGGCCGATGGCGATGGCGGTGCCCTGCTGGCGCGCGCGCGCTTCCAGCGCCCGCAATTCGGCGTCAACCGCATCGATCGTCTGCACGTCGTCGAGGAACACGTCGCGCGAGGCGCTCGCCACGCCGAAGGCGCGGGCGACCGGCACGACCTGCGACGCCGGCCCGGTGCGCGAATCAAAGAAGAAGACATGGCGGTCGGCCAGCCGCTCGACGACGGGGATCAGCGCGGCACGCTCCGCCGTGAAGCGGCTGCCCTCGTGATTGTTGATGCCGATAAAGCCCGGCACGCGCGACAGCGCCCAGTCGAGCCGGCGGACGTTTTCCGCAGGCTACTGGTCGACGGTCAGCGTCATCGGCCCCGGATCTTCGCTGCCCAGCGGCTGCATCGGCACATGGACGAGGATTTCGTGACCCGCCCGGCCGGCCTCTCGCGCCAGCGACGGCGTCTGCGCAGGATAAGGCAGGAAGGCCAGCGCCACGGCGCGCGGCAATTCCATCGCGCGGCGTGTATGCACCACATCCGCGCCCAGGTCGTCGATCACGATGGCAATGGATGGCGGGCGGTCCGGCTGGGTGCGCAGGTCGGGAAAGTCATGCGCCACGATGGGATAGAGCACCTGCGGCGAATAGGGCCCCGTCCCTGCCCCGCCCGGCGCCAGCGCCATTCTCACGGAGTCGCGCGGCGGCGCGATGTCGGCCCGGGCCGCGATCACGTCCGGCGCCAGGAACAGGCCCACCAGCCGCGGGAAGCCGGACACCACGCGTCCGGCGCCGACGATTGTCGCAAGCAGGAGCGCAAAACAGAACGCCGCATCGGCCACGCGCAGGGCATCGCGCGAAGGCCCGCGCCGCCTCGTCCGCCGAATCGGTTTCAACCGGAGCATGGCCATGTACTGCGCGCACCGGCGGGCCTGTCAACGGCATAGGCCATCGTTTTCGGCCGCGCCGCACGCTAGGCTTTGCCCATGCGCACACAGGTCGCCATCGTCGGGGCCGGGCCGGCCGGATTGCTCCTGTCGCGATTGCTCCATGTCGCCGGCATCGAATCGGTTGTGCTGGAACAGCGCAGCCGCCTCTATGTCGAGGCCCGCATCCGCGCCGGCGTGCTGGAACCGGGCACTGTCGATCTGCTGGAGCGTGCCGGCGTGGCGGCGCGGCTGCATCGCGAGGGCCTGATCCATCGCGGCGTCACGCTGGCGGTCGACGGCGTGCTGCTGCCGATCGAATTCGGTCCTCTCGGCATCGGCGCGAACGTGACGATCTACGGCCAGACCGAAATCACCCGGGACCTCATCGACGCGGCGGTCGCGCGCGGCGCACCGCCGCTGTTCGAGGCGCTGGATGTCGCCATCCACGCCATCGAGAGCGACAGGCCCTTCGTCACCTACACGAAGGACGGCGAGCCGCGCCGGATCGATTGCGATTTCGTCGCCGGCTGCGACGGCCAGCACGGCGTCAGCCATACCGTCATTCCGTCGCACCTGCGCCGGCATTTCGAGCGCGTCTATCCGTTCGGCTGGCTGGGCATCATGGCCGATGTGCCGCCCTGCCACGACGAGATCGTCTATTCCAGCCACGCGCGCGGCTTTGCGCTGGCCTCGATGCGCTCGCCGAAGCGCAGCCGCTATTACGTGCAGGTCGGGCTCGACGAGAAGATCGAGGACTGGCCGGACGACCGCTTCTGGGCGGAGTTCGCGATGCGGCTGGGGCCGAACACGGCGCGGCCGATCGCGACCGGGCCGTCGATCGAGAAAAGCATCGCGCCGCTGCGCAGCTCGGTGACCGAGCCGATGCGCCACGGCCGCCTGTTCCTCGCCGGCGACGCGGCGCATATCGTGCCGCCGACCGGCGCCAAGGGCCTGAACCTCGCGGTCTCCGACGTGCGCTTCCTCTCGGAGGCGCTGACTGCCTTTTACCGCGACGGCGCGACCGCAGGTCTCGATTCCTATTCCGCCAAGGCGTTGGCCCGGGTGTGGAAGGCGGAGCGCTTCTCGTGGTGGCTGACCAGCCTGCTGCATCGCTTCCCCGACGCCGACCCATTCACCCGCAAGGTGCAATTGGCGGAGCTCGATTACATCGGCGGCTCGCGCGCGGCGCAGACGGTGCTGGCGGAGAATTATGTCGGGCTGGCGCTCGATTGATCCCACGAAAGCGAAGAGCGGTTCGCTCAACGTCGTATATCGCTTCCTCCCAGCCTTGCTCAAAAATCGACGGGCGCAGGTCATTGCATCGTTTCGCTTTGCGGCGGAAAATACGCCGGCACGAAAGGAAGCAACCCATGCCAGCCGCCGAACTCGAACATTTCACCCTGGAATGCGGCGACCTCAGGATCACGCGCGATTTCTATTGCGACGTGCTGGGCCTGACCGACGGGTTCCGCCCGCAGATGGATTTCCCCGGCCACTGGCTCTATTGCGGCGGCGTTCCGGTCGTGCACCTGATGAAGCGCGAGGCGGAGGACCGCGACCGCGCCGGCACGGGCCGGCTCGACCACATCGCCTTCAAGAGCGTCGATCCGGACGTGACGATCGGCAAGTTCCGCGAGCGCGATATTCCGTATACGGAGAACAAGGTCTGGGAAGTCGGCCTGCTGCAGGTCTTCGTCCACGATCCCGACGGGCTGCAGGTCGAACTCAACTTCCACGGCGCCCTGCCGATCGACAAGAGCCGGATGCCCTCCGCTTCGTAACGCGCCTGCCGGCTTTAGCGGTCGCTGACCTCGATGATCGCGGCCAGCGAGGAATCGCCGGCGGCGCAGCCCTGGAACATGCCGACGCCGCCGCCCATCAGCACCAATTCCTCGATCAACTCGATGATGCAGCGCATGCCGGTGGAGCCCTGCGGATGGCCCCAGATCAGCGAGCAGCCGTAATTGTTCATCCGCATCAGCTCGTAGCCGGTCTCGCGCGCGAAGGCGATGTCGTTGATCACGAACGGATTGTGCGACTTGATCGCCTTCATCTGGTCGATCGCAAGGCCGGCATTGGCGAGCGCGCTTTTCGCCGCCTTGATGGGCGCCAGCGGCATCTGCGCCATGTCCACGCGGCCCTGGCCGAAGCCCAGGAAGCGGATGCGGATCTTGTCGTTGCGGCTGAGCTCGCGCGCCTTTCCCGGCGCGGCCAGGATCATCGCGCAGGAGCCGTCGGCCGGATGGGTCTGGCCGCCGAACGTCACCGTGCCGCCCTCCGCCGGCTTGAGCTTGGCGAGGCCTTCCGCCGTCGTCGGGAAGATGCCCTCGTCGCCCTCCATCACCTTGTCCTCGCCCTTGAAGTTGGGCTTGGGGACGGAGAACGGCAGGGTCATGAAGCGCTTCTGGAAGGCGCGGTCATCGGCCAGCGCATCCTGGTATTGCGCGTAGCGGCGCAGCACGACGGCGTGCTGCTCCTCCGTGCTGATCTGGTATTTGCGCGCCACATATTCGGCGGTCGCCAGCATCGAATGGCCGCCGATGGCGTCGTTGCTGAAATTGTAGAGCATCTGGTCTTCGGCCTGCCCGGTGCCGCCGGGGCCGCGCGGCGCCGGGTAGTACATGTGCGGCCCGTTGGAGGTGCGGTCGGTCGCCAGCACCAGCGCCACCGAGGCCAACCCGACCTCGATCTCCGAGGCGCCGGCCAGGATCACGCGCGCGCCGGTCGAGCAGACCTGGGTGATCGTCGGCCCCACCACATGCTTCATGCCGATCTCGTAGAACGGCCAGGGAGCGCCGTAGAACGACTGGAACTGGGCGATCGTCATGCCCAGGACGCCGAAATCGAACACCTCCGGCGCGATGTCGCGCTTCTTCAGTTCCGCCCGCGCCACGTGGGCGGCGAATTTCATGCTGTGCAGATGCTGCAGGCTGCCCTGCCATTTGGCGAAGGGCGTCGACCAGTAGGCGCCGTAGGGGATTTCGACCTTGTCGAAGCTCATGGCGATCACTCCGTTTGCGAAAAAGCCCGCCGCAACTCGTCCTTGCGCACCTTGCCCGAGGCGGTGCGCGGCAGCGTATCGACCAGGCGCACATGGCTCGGCACCTTGTAGCGCGCCAGCCTGTCGCGGCAATGCGCGACGATCTCGGCGGCGGCGAGCGCGGACCCCGGCCGCGCGACGACGAAGGCGCAGCCGCTTTCGCCCCAGCGCTCGTCGGCGACGCCGACCACCGCAGCCTCGGCGATGCCGCCATGTTCCGCCAGGATGCTTTCGATCTCCGCCGGATAGACGTTTTCGCCGCCGGTGATGTACATATCCTTCCAGCGGTCGACGATGCGATAGAAGCCCTGCGCATTGCGCACCGCCGCGTCGCCGGTCTTGAACCAGTCCCCGTCGAAGGCTTTCGCCGTCGCCTCGGGCTGGTTCCAGTAGCCGGGGGTGACGCTGGGACCTTTCAGCCAGAGCTCGCCGACCTCGCCCTCGGCCACGTCGCCGCCGTCGGGACCGACCAGGCGGATCTCCATCAGCATCGCCGCGACGCCGCAGCTTCCCGCCTCGCGCGCGATGGTCTCGCGGTCGAGCGGGATGGCGGTGACGGTTCCGGCCTCGGTGATGCCATAGCCCTCGATCGGCATCACGCCGTCGGCCAGCAGCCTTTCGACCAGGACTTTCGGCAGCGGCGCGCCGCCCATCACCAGCGCCTTGAGGCGCGAGAGATCGGACGAGGCATAGGTCGGGTCCTGCACCATCGCCGCCGCCATCTGCGGCACGGCGAAGAAATGGGTGATGCCCAGCGCGGGATCGGAGAGCCGCGCCAGCGTGACGGCCGGCGTGAAGCGGTCGGAGATCAGCACCGTGCCGCCCATCAGCAATGCCGCGCGTGCCACGCCGAACAGGCCGGCGACATGGAACAGCGGCATGTCGCACAGCAGCACGTCGCGCGCCATGACCTCGTTGGCCATCGAGAAGTTGAACGCCGTGGTCCAGGCGCCGCGCCGCGTGACGATCGCGCCCTTGGGCTTGCCGGTCGTGCCCGAAGTGTAGAGCAGCGTGATCGGCGCATCCGGATCGGCGAACTGCGTCTTGGACGGCGGCGCGGCCTCGATCGCCGCCGCGAAACGGTTGTCGTCCGGCGCGATCCGGACGACATGGCGGATCGCGCCGTCACGGATCGCCCATTCGGCGGCGGCCTCGAATTCGGTCTGGTAGATGAACAGCGACGGCGCCGCGTCCTCGACCAGACTGCGCAATTCCGGGCCGGAGAGCCGCCAGTTCAGCGGCTGCAGGATCGCGCCAACGCGGACGCAGGCAAAGTGCAGGACGAGAATGTCCAGTCCATTGCGCGCCAGGATCGCGATGCGCGCGCCGGCGATGGGTGTCACCATCGTTTCCAGATAGCCCGCACATTTGGCGATGCGCCGTTCCAGGTCGGCGTAGGAAAGCCGCTCGCCGCCGGCCAGATCGACGCAGGCGAGACGCGCTGCATTGGCGCGCGCATGATAGGCGATGAAATCGGCATCGTCCGGCGCGCCGCGGCCCTCGGCCGGCGTCTCAATGCGATCGGGGTGGCGCGTCATGGATGCATTTTCGCTCCCGGATGCTGCCTTTTTCCGCGCTGGGCGAGGCGTCGGCAGCGGCACGACTTGGTATGTCCTGCACACAATCCTGTCAATGCGCGCGGGATTGCGCGTGCCGCTGCCGTATTGCATATGGTGTCGCGCCGGCGGAAATGATGGGTCGGCCACACCACAGCAAGGACGTCGCCGTGCAGAGAGAGACCATGCCGTTTCGCGCCGAACAGGTCGGCAGCTTGCTGCGCACCGCGCCGCTCAAGGACGCGCGCGCCCGGCGCGAGGCGGGCGAGATCGATGCCGATCAGTTGCGCGCGGTCGAGGACCGGGAGATCACGGCGCTGGTGCGCCGGCAGGAAGCCATCGGCCTCGAAGCGGTGACCGACGGCGAGTTCCGCCGTGCCTTCTGGCACTACGATTTCTTCGACAAGCTGCCCGGCGTCGAGGGCCGCACCGACGGCGTCGGAATCCAGTTCCAGGGCACGCAGACCAAGGCCTGGCACATGCATGTGGTGGGCAAGATCGGCTTCGACAGGAGCCATCCGATGCTCGACCATTTCCGCTTCCTCAAGCAGACCACCAGGGCGACGGCGAAGATGACGATCCCCTCGCCCAGCATGCTCTATTATCGCGGCGGCCGCGGCATGTTCGCGCCGGGCCTCTATGAGGACATGAACGCCTATTACGCCGATTTGGGAAAGGCCTACGCGGACGCGGTGGGCGCCTTCGCCGAGATCGGCTGCCGCTATCTGCAGCTCGACGATGTGAGCTTCGCCTATCTCTGCGACACGGCGCAGCGCCGCATGCTGAAGGAACGCGGCGACGATCCCGACGAGCAGATGGAGGCCAATATCGGCATGATCAACGCGAGCGTGAAGGACCGGCCGAAGGACATGCTGATCGGCATGCATCTGTGCCGCGGCAATTTCCGCTCGACCTTCATCGCCTCGGGCGGCTACGAGCCGGTCGCCGACGCGCTGTTCAACCGCGTCGATGTCGACAGCTATTTCCTGGAATGGGACAATGACCGCGCCGGCGGTTTCGAGCCGCTGCGCTTCCTGCCCAAGGGCAAGACCGTGGTGCTGGGCCTCGTCACCACCAAGACCGGCCGGATCGAGAACAAGGACGACCTGAAGCGCCGCATCGACGAAGCGGCCAGGTTCGCGCCGCTGGAGCAGCTTGCCCTCAGCCCGCAATGCGGCTTCGCCTCGACGGAGGAAGGCAACGCGCTGGCCGAGGACGAGCAGTGGCGCAAGCTCGAACTCGTCGTCGAAACCGCGCGCGACGTCTGGGGCTGAACGAAACGGGAGAGAACGCCATGTCCGACGCCGATGCGTTCAACACGCTGCAGGAAAAGGTCGAGGCGCTGACGCGCCAGGTCGGCATCCTGGAGGACGTCAACGCGATCCGCCACCTGCATTACAAATACGGCTACTACATGGACAAATGTCTCTACGACGAGACGGTGGAGCTGTTCTCGGACAGCGCCGAGGTGCGCTTCCTCAACGGTCTCTATCGCGGGCGCAAGGGCGCGCAGCGGCTCTATTGCGACTGGTTCCGCAATCTGTTCACCGGCGGCCACAACGGCCCGGCCTACGGCTTCCTGCTCGATCACCTGATGCTGCAGGGCGTCATCGACGTAGCCCCGGACCGCGCGACGGCCAGGGCGCGCTTTCGCTGCTTCATGCAGGGCGGCGTCCACGAGTCGAAGAAAGAGGTGATCCCCAACTTCCCGTCGCAGTTCTGGGAAGGCGGCATCTACGAAAACGAATATGTCCGCGAGGATGGCGTGTGGAAGATCAGGCTGCTCAATTACAACATGCTCTGGCAGGCCACCTACAAGGAAGGCTGGACGCACAGCGCCGTGCATCTGGGCGCGCTGACCAAGACCTTTCCCGAGGACCCCAACGGTCCGGATGAACTGGTTTCCGCGATGCCCGATGTCTGGCCGCACACCCGCGTCGTGCCGTTCCACTATCCCCATCCGGTGACGGGAAAGTAGGCCCTTCCAAGTCGTCATTGCCGCATGAAGCGGGCAATGACGAGGCGGATGGATTCAGGGCCGCGGCATCAGATCGGATAATGCCGGTGTTCCGTCGCCACCGTGATCCAGCGCAGCTCGGTGAATTCGTGGATCGCGGCGTGGCCGCCGAAGCGGCCATAGCCGCTGTTCTTTACGCCGCCGAACGGCATCTGGCCCTCGTCCTGCACCGTCGCGCTGTTGATGTGGCAGATGCCGGAATCGATGCGCCGCGCGACGCCCAGCGCGCGGCCGACGTCGCGCCCGAACACCGCGGCCGACAGGCCGTAATCGGAATCATTGGCGAGCGCGACCGCGTCGTCGGGCGATTTGGCGCGGATGACGGCAACGACGGGGCCGAAGGATTCCTCGCTGTAGATGCGCATGTCGCGCGTCACGTGATCGACGATGGTCGGCGGGAACAGCATTTCGTTGGTCTTGCCGCCGATCACCACCGTGGCACCCTTGTCCTCCGCATCGGCGATCAGCGCGTTGACGCGCGCCACGCTGGAGGCGTCGACCAGCCCGCCCAGCGCGAACTGGCCCTTCGACGGATCGCCCAGGGTGAGGCCCTTGGCCTTCTGGGCGAAGCGGCCGACGAAATCGTCGCCGACTGTGTCGTCGACGATCACGCGCTCGGTCGCCATGCAGATCTGGCCCTGATGCATGAAGGCGCCGAAATTGGCCGCCGCCGCCGCCGCTTCGTCGAGATCGGCGTCGTCGAGCACCACCAGCGGCGCCTTGCCGCCCAGTTCCAGCAGCACCGGCTTGAGGTTGCGCGCCGCCATCTCCGCCACCAGCCGTCCGACCCGCGTCGAGCCGGTGAAGTTCACCCGCCGCACGCGCTTGTGGCCGATCAGCGCTTCCGCGATGGCGGGCGCCGCCTCGGCGGAATGGGTCACGACATTGACGACGCCCGGCGGAAATTCCGCTTCCGTGAAGATGTCGCCGATCAGGCGGTGGGTGGCGGGGCAGATTTCCGACGCCTTCAGGATCACCGTGTTGCCGCAGGCCAGCGGCATCGCGATGGAGCGCACGCCCAGGATCACCGGCGCGTTCCACGGCGCCATGCCCAGCACCACGCCGGCCGGCTGGCGTACCGCCATGGCGAGCGTGCCGGCATGGTCGGACGGTATCACTTCACCGGTGACCTGCGTCGTGATCGCAGCCGCCTCTTCCAGCAGCATGGCGGCGAAATGGACGTTGAAATGGCCCCAGCCCAGCGTCGAGCCGGTCTCGGCGGAGCAGCGCTGGGCGAAATCCGCGCTCCTGGCGCGCAGCCTGGCGGCCGCATTCTGCAGCAATTTGCGCCGCGCGTTCGGCCCCAGCGCCGCCCAGGCCGGAAAGGCCGCCGCCGCCGCGTCCGCCGCCCTGACCGCGTCCTTAGGGCTTGCCGCTGCGGCACGCGTCGCCACCTCGCCCGAGAGCGGATTGCGGCGCTCGAACACCGCGCCGCCCGTGGCGTCGGCATCCTGGCCTGCGATCAGCAGTTTGACATCCGTCATGCGATCCTCCCGTCGGTTTTCCTGTGCGAACCGAGTTTGGAAGGGATGATAGGGGCTTAACCCAGTTTGAACAGCCTCTCGGCATTGCCCTGGAAGAATTTGCGCTTATCCTCCGGCGAAATCGCCAGAGCGTCCTGCGCCGTGACCTCCTCGGCGACGAACTGGTAGGGATAATCCATCGCGTAGAGCACGCGGTCCACGCCCAGCACCTGCTGGCAGAACTGGATTGCCGGCGCCCAGGCCATGCCGCTGGTCGTCACATAGACGTTCTCGCGCATGTAGTCGCTGATCGTGCGCTTGAGCGGCTTTATGCTGTCATAGCGTTTGGCGGCCAGCCCGGCGCGGTGCATGTAGTCGAGGCGGAACAGCCAGAACGGCAGCGCCTCGCCCAGATGGCCGAGCACCAGCTTCAGTTTGGGAAAGCGGTCGAACACGCCGGCGACGATCAGGCGCAGCGCATGCAGCGCCGTGTCGACGCCGAAGCCGAAGATCGCCCCGTCCAGCCCGCGCTCCAGCATCGGCTGGATCAGTCCGCGCGACGGCCCGGTGGGGTGCAGATAGATCGGCACGTCGAGCGCCTCGCAGGCCTCGAAGATCGCCCAGAACTTCGGATCGTCGAGATATTCATCGCGCACATGGCCGTTGAAGATCGCGCCCTTGAGGCCGAGCCTGTTGACGGCGCGTTCCAGTTCCTTCGCCGCATGGGCGGGATCCTGCGGCGCGAACGCCGCCAGGCCGGCGAAGCGCGTGGGATGGCGGGCGATGGCGGCGGCGACCTCATCATTGGCCGAGACCGACAGGGCACGCGCCGCATCGGCATCGAGCGGATTGACGCCCGGCGAGGTCAGCGAGAGGATCTGCACGTCGATCCCCGTCGCATTCATGTCGGCAATGCGGCGCGCATCGAGATCGAGCAATTGCTCGCGGATTTTCTTCGGCCGCTCGGCTTCGCTGATGAGATAGAAGCCCCACAGGCTCTGAAAGCCCGGATCGTCGAAGCCCTCGTCCAGCAGCCGGCGGAACAGCCGGAACTGGTCCGCCGTGGCGAACGCTTCCTCGGTCGCGATGCGCTTGTAGGCCATCGTCAAAATGCCTCCGCCGGAACCCAGTTGCCGTGCACGCCGACGCGCAGCCGAAGCGGCATCCTCAGCTTGCAGACCACGCCCTGCTCGATGTTGCCCGCCTCCACGATCCAGACCTGCGAATAGGGTTCGTCGTGGATGTCGGCGACGAAGGCCAGATAGCCCTCATGCCCCGCCCGCTTCGACGGGATGTGGATATGCTCCTGCACCGTGGTGCGGCGGTCCATCGGCAGTGTACGGATCGTCCGTTCCCGGACGTTCAGCCGCGAGATCGCGTTGAAGCCGCCGCCGACCGGGCCGGCAAGCAGCGGCGGACCGATGGTCGGATCGAAGCGCTGGTAATAGCCGATCTCGTAATCCTTCATGTGGTCCTTCTCGGCCACGCGCGGCATGTCACCCGGCGGCCCCAGCATGGTTTCCTCGATCGTGTCGTCCGGCTTCGACAGATCGAAGGTCCAGCGCACATAGCCGCCGCGCAGCTTCGCGGGATCGAAGGTCAGGCCCGACGCTTCCAGGATGAAGGGGAACACATTGGCGTTGCTGACGCCGAAATCGAGATGCACCTTGTCGCCCGCGGTGTGCGCGTTCATGAAATGGAACGACATGCGCGCGGGATGGCGGAACCAGCGCATCTCTTTCACCGAACCGTTGCGCGGCATGATGCCGATATAGCTCTCCCGGTCCGGCTCGAACACCCAATGCGGCCCGCCCGATTTGATGCGGTCGAGATCGGCGGTGGTCGGGAACACCGGGAAGATGATGTGCTCCTTGGTCACCGCGAAATCGTGCATCAGCGCGCAATAGGGTGCCTCGAACCATTCCTCGCGGATCAGGTTTCCGGCCCTGTCGGCGACGCAGAAGGCGACCTGGCGCGACGCCAGCCCGTCGGCCTCGTAGCCGAAGAAATAGAGTTCGCCGGTCTCCGGATCGGGCCGGGGATGCGCCGTCATCGTCAGCGATTTGAGCCTGCCGCCATAGTCCCATTCGCCGATCGTCTCCAGCGTGTCGGGGTGGACCTCCATCGCGCGGCTGTCCTCCTTCAGCGCGAACAGCCTCTTGCCGTGCCAGATCGGCGTGGTGTTGGCGGCGCCGCGGCCCTTGCCGCGTACCGACGGATCATCCGTATACGGATTTCGATAGAGCCCGAACAGCCCGCGCCGCGCCGCGTGCTGCGCCTTGTAGCGCTCGGTCTGGACGTAGCGCATCTTGAAATCGACATGGCCGTTCTCGAAGCGGAACAGGCTGATCATGCCGTCGCCGCTCAGATAGGTGTCGTGACCCAGCAGCGGCGGAAACGGGGGATCGGGGATGGTACGGTACCACGAGCCCTCGATCTCTCCGGGCAGTTCGCCGTCGATGACAAGGTCGTAGACGTCGCACTCGATGCGCGACGGCGCGTTGTAGCCCGAAAAATCCATCGTGTTCGGAAACGGCTTGGTCATGGCGTGCGTCCTGTCCTCCCGGCTGTTTATCCTAAGGCCGTCTTTGCGGCGTGAGGAGCTTTCCGGTCATCGGATGCGAGGGCCGGAAGCTCCTGTCCCTCGCCTAACCCACACGCCCCACACCTTCAAGCCCTCGTTGCACGGTCTTTGCCGCGCTTCCGATTTGGTATACTCGGCTTTCATCGTGAGCACAGCAGGCGGTACTATGCGGCGGTCTAGTCGCACGCCGCCGGACGGCGCGCTCGGCATGCGGAGTTTTTTGGAATGCTCACGCTGTATCATTGGGAGCCGAACGCGAATTCCGGCAAGCCGATGCTGGCGCTGATGGAAAAGGGCGTGAAGTTCGACAGCCACTATCTCGACCTGCTCAATTTCGACCAGCATTCGCCGGATTATCTGAAGATCAATCCCAACGGCACGATCCCGGCGCTGGTGCATGACGACCTGATGCTGACCGAATCCACCGCCATCATGGAATATGTCGACGCGGCGTTTCCCGGCCCCTCGCTGACCCCGGAAGACCCGGTGGAGCGCTGGCGCATGCGCTGGTGGATGCGCTTCTTCGACCAGTATTTCGCCCCCTCGCTCAGCATGATCGGCTGGCAAGTGTTCGTCGGGCCGTCGGTGCGCGACCGCGATCCCGAACTGCTGAAAGCCGCGATCGAACGCATTCCGCTGAAGGAGCGCCGCATCGCCTGGTCGAAGGCGATCTACAACACCTTCTCGCCCGAGGAACTGGCGGAATCGCGCCGCCGCGTCGCGGTGGGCACGCTCTGCCTGGAAGAGGCGCTGAGCGAGCGGCCCTGGATCGCGGGGCCGACCTATTCGCTGGGCGACATCAACGGCTTCAATCTCGGCTACGCGTTGCCGCTGGCGCAGCCGCTGCTCTGCAACGACGAGAAGACGCCGCACATCATGAAATGGCTGCGCGCGATCTATGCGCGGCCGGCAGCCAAGGCGACCTGGACCATGGGCCGCACCCAGATGGCGCAGCGCATCACGTTCCTGGAAAGCTGAGCCATGCTCGAACTCTATCACGGCGAGCCGAACATCTTTTCGCTGAAGCCGCTCGTCGTGCTGCAGGAAAAGGGCCTGGATTACACCGGCCATTATGTCGGCCCGCTCGATTTCGACGCCCTGCCCGCTGCGGTCAAGGCGGTGATGGAGGTGCGGCACAATCCTGAAGGCGACGGCCCGGTCCTGGTGCATCGCGATGTGGCGATGACGGAATCCTTCTTCATCGCGCTCTATCTCGACGACGCGTTTGCGGACGTGCCGCTGCGGCCGCGCGATGCGTCCGGGCGCTGGCGTGTGCTGATGTGGGGGCGCTTCGTCAACGAGGTGCTGGCGCCGTCGGTCACAACGCTGGGCTGCCACAAGCACCTGGCGCCGCTGCTGAAGACCCGCAACCGCGACGAGATCGCGCAGAGAATCGAGGCGATGCCGACCGAGGAGCGGCGCGAGGCCTGGCGCGCCGCGCTGGACGACACCTATTCCGCCGACCTGATCGCGGATTCGCGCCGCAAGATCGGCCTCGCCATCAAAAAGGTGGAGGATGCGCTGGCCGCCGGCGACTGGCTCGCGGGACCGGCCTATTCGCTGGTCGACATCGACGTCTTCGCGCTGCTGGCGCCCGTGCCGGCGCTGGCGCCCGACCTGCTGGACGGCACGACGGCGCCGCGCACATCCGCCTGGCTCGCGCGTGTCCGCGAGCGGCCCGCCGTCGTCGCCGCGCTGGCCAAGAGCAGGACCGGCGCGCCGCAGGAGAGCTTCGTGCCGGGCCCTGAGCATAGTCGCTGGGGCTGATCATGCGGGCGATCGACTATTTCGACAGAGGCGTGGAACTCGATCCCGACCGCATCGCGATCCAGGAAGGCGACAAGCGCATTTCCTTCCGCGCGCTGCAGGAATTGACCTTCACCCTCGCCGCCGCCTTGCGCGCCAACGGCCTTCAGCGCCAGGAGACGGTGGCGGTCTACGCGCCCAACCATTGGAGCGTGCTGGTCTGCCTGCTGGGATTGTGGCGCGCCGGCGCCAAATGGATTCCGGTCAACGCCCGCAACGCGCTGGACGCCAACATCCAGTACATGAACTATGTGCGCAATTCCTGGCTGTTCTATCATTCGCAATACGCGAAGGAGGCCATGGAGCTGAAGGCCAAAGTGCCCTCCATCCGCGGCGTGATCTGCCTCGACCGCGCCGATGACGGCCATCCCTCGCTCGAAGACTTCCTGAAGGACGGCGAAGGCCGGCCGGTTGTCGACGAGAGCGACGAGTTCGGCAATCTGGAGGACGTGGTGGGGATCTTCCCGACCGGCGGCACCACCGGGCCGTCCAAGGGCGTCAACGTCACCAATCTGGGCTGGGGCACGATGCAGGAGATGGCCGCCAATTTCTGGCGCCGCGACACGGCAAAGCCGGTCCTGCTGGTCACCGCGCCGCTGACCCATGCGGCGGGCCCGGTCTCGACCGCGATGCTGTCGATCGGCGCCACCAACGTCATCATGCCGGGCTTCCATGCGCTGGAAGTGCTGGAGAACATCCAGCGCCACAAGGTCACGCATATCTACGTGCCGCCGACGGCGCTCTATGCGCTGCTCGACCATCCTCGCGTGCGCGAGTTCGATTATTGGAGCCTGAAGATCATGCTGCTGGTCGGCTCGCCGGTCTCGCCGGACAAATTGAAGCTCGCCGTCGAGGTCTTCGGGCCCTGCATGTGCCAGTGCTACGGCCAGGTGGAATCGCCGCTGATCACCACCTGGCTGCCGCCGGAGGTGGTCGCGGCCGCGGCGGCGGGCGATCATCCCGAGCGGCTGAAAAGCTGCGGCAAGGCGACCTATCCCGTGCGCGTCGGCATCATGGACGACGAAGGCAACCTGCTTCCGCCCGGCGAGCGCGGCGAGATCGTGGTGCGCGGCGCGCTGGTCAGCCATTCCTATTTCGAGAAGCCGGACGCCACGGTGGAGGCGCGCCAGTTCGGCTGGCATCACACTGGCGACGTCGCCTATCGCGATGCCGACGGCTTCTTCTATATCGTCGACCGCAAGAAGGACATGATCGTCACCGGCGGCTTCAACGTGTTCTCCGCCGAGGTCGAGGCCGCGATCATGGAGCTGCCCAAGGTGATGGAATGCGCCGTGATCGGCGTGCCGCACGACAAATGGGGCGAGGCGATCAAGGCCATCGTGGTGCGCGCCAGCAACGAAACGATCGGCGAGGACGACATCATCGCCTATTGCAAGGCCAGGCTGGGCGGCGTCAAGGCGCCCAAATCGGTCGAATTCTGGGACGAGATCCCCAAGACGGCCAGCAACAAGCTGGACAAGAAACTGATCCGCGCCCGCTACTGGGCGGACACCGACCGCAACGTGCATTGAGGTCAGTGCTTGTTTCGAGAGCCGGTTACGGTCGACTCTGTTCGTTTTCACAATCTGTCATCCCGGACACCGAGCATAGCGAGGTGATCCGGGACCATCGCGACACATCTCCTGATGGGTCCCGGCGCTCGCTGTGCTCAGCCGGGATGACAATTTGCATCAAGTCGAGGCTAGATTTCCTTCGTCCAGCCGCCCACCTGTACGCCGGGCTTTTCGTGCTGCTCGGTCCAGGCCTGGATGGCGGCGCCGTTCTTGGCGTCGAGTTCGGCGTGACGGCCGGCCGCGTAACTCTCCGACGCCAGCAGGCGCGCCTGCGAGGGCTGGAACGCCGGCGCGACATAGCGTGCGAACAGCTCGTAATGCTTGCGCGTCGCCTCCCAATTGGCGAAATCATGCGCCACCATCAGAAAGCAGCCGAAGCCGCCGGACTGTTCCTGCAGCTTCCTGATATGGGCGACGGCGTCGTCCGGCGTGCCGATGATGGCCGCCCCGCCCTCGGTGAACCAGGCGAGCTGTTCCTCGAAGGTCTTGCCGGTCACCCGCAGCGTCGGCAGCGCGAGCACATCCTGCGTGTAGCGCACGAAGGCGGGAAGGCCGTAGCGCACGTCCTCCACCGCCTGCTTGCGCGTCTCGGCCAGATGCATGAATCCGACCAGCCGCCATTTGTCCTGGCTGACCGTCTGGCTGTGCTTCTTGGCCTCGACCTCGACGCGGTCCCAGTGATGGCGCATCAGGTTCATGTCCTCGCGCATCAGCGCGCCGAGCGACAGCAGACCGATGCCGTGACGGCCGGCCAGCATCGAGCCGGCCGGCGAGGTCGACGCCGCCACCGCGACGTCGAACATCGGGTCGGACCAGGGCGCGAGCTGGCATTGCGCGTCCACCAGATTGTAGCGGTCGGTCTTCACCGTCACCATTTTTCCGCGCAGCAGGTCGAGCACCACGCCGACATCGTGATCGAGCGCGGGCCGCAACTGCTTCGGCTCCAGCCCGATCATGGTGGCGTCGGTCGGCAGCGAGCCCGGTCCCAGCCCCAGCATCACGCGCCCGCGCAGCAGATGGTCGGCCAAAAGGATGCGGTCGGCCACCCAGAGCGGATTGTGGTAGGGCAGCGACACCACGCCGGCGCCGAGCTTGATGTGTCTGGTCAGCGCCCCGACATAGCTCATGAACTGGATCGGCTCGGCGATGATCTCGGCGCCGCCGGAATGATGCTCGCCGATCCAGGCCTCGTCATAGCCGAGATCGTCCAGCAGCCTGACGGTCTCCACGTCGCGCTGCAGCGAGGTCGTGGCGTTCTGCGTGGCCGGCGCGTTGAAGGGCGGCAT
Organism: Alphaproteobacteria bacterium; assembly: GCA_015654705.1. GTDB lineage: Bacteria > Pseudomonadota > Alphaproteobacteria > Micropepsales > Micropepsaceae > Rhizomicrobium. The sequence goes on from JAATGL010000189.1 coordinate 17,674, forward strand.
GAAGATGCCGAAGCGGAGTTTCTTCATGGACGTCTCCTCGCGAACGGAACTTGTGATTGGCTGCGATGTTAGGCGCCGGGCGCTTGGCGTGGCAAGGCGCCGCCCGCTGTTCGCGGATCGGCGGCTTTCACTGCGCTCGAAATGGCGTCGCGCCCAACGCACGCGGATTGGAATTGCCTCGCCTGCGTTCCTGAGTCACGCTTCGGCAAAGTTGAGGGATGGCGGCACAAGATGAGCAACAATCCTTTCGATCCCGCGCTGTTCAGGCCCGAGGCGATTTCGGCGGAGACACGCGCGTTCAACGCGCAGCTTGCCGCGCGGACCAAAGGCCAGCCCAGCATGGCGGAGCAATCCGCCGACGGGACGCCGCCGCAACGGGTGTTCTCGAGCCCGCCATCGCCGCGCGCCACGACGCTGGTGGCGGAGGTCAAGGGCCGTCCCGCCGTCGCGCTGCATGTGATCGCGCCCGACAATCCGAAAGGCGTCTACCTGCACATCCATGGCGGCGGGCTGATCATGGGATCGGCGTCCGACCAGGACCCGATGCTCGAGCGGATCATGACCGCGACCGGGCTCGCCTGCGCGAGCGTCGAGTACCGCCTGGCGCCCGCCCATCCCTATCCCGAAGGGTGGGACGATTGCGAAACGGCGGCGCTGTGGCTCGCGCATAACGCCAGGTCCGAGTTCGGCTCGGACTGGCTGGCGATCGGCGGCGAATCCGCCGGCGCCACGCTCTCGGTGCCGACGCTGGTGCGGTTGCGCGACAAGCACGGCTTCACCGGCTTCAAGGCGGCCAACCTGTCCTACGGCAATTACGACACCACCATGACGCCGAGCCAGAAATGGATCGGCGAGGACAGCATCTTCCTGCGCAGCCAGGACATCCAGCACTGCACCAGCCTCTATGCGCCCGATCCGGCGACGCGGCGCGACCCGGACATGTCGGCGCTCTATGCGAACCTGAAGGACATGCCGCCCGCCCTGTTCACGGTCGGCACGCTCGATCCGTTCCTGGACGATTCGCTGTTCGTCTATGCGCGCTGGATCGCGGCGGGCAACGAAGCCGAGCTTGCGGTCTATCCCGGCGGCACGCACGGCTTCAACATGTTCCCCTACGCGCTGGCCGGCGAGGCCAATGCCAGGATCGACGCCTTCCTCGCCGCGCATCTCTGAGAGCGATGCACGGCGGCGCCGGGGACCGCGCGCTCAGAGCGTGATGACCACCTTGCCGAAATGGGCGGCGGCCATCTGGTGGCGATAGGCGTCGGCGGCCTGGTCGAACGGGAACACCTTGTCGATGATCGGCTTGATGTCGTTGACTACCATCGCGGTCAGCATGTGCTCGAACATGGCGCGGTTGCCGACGAAGATGCCGTGCAGGCTGGCGCCTTTGAGCATCAGCATATGCGGCGTGGTATCGCCGCCGCGGGTCAGCACGCCGATCAGCGCGATCTTGCCGCCGAAGGCGACGGCCTGGAAGGATTTCGCCAGCGTGCCCGTGCCGCCGACTTCGATGACCACGTCGGCGCCGCGCCCGCCGGTCAGGGACAGAACCTCTTTCTCCCAGTCCGGCGTTTTCGTGTAGTTGACGAAATCCGTGCCGCCCAGCCGGCGGGCGCGCTCCAGCTTTTCGTCGCTCGACGAGGTGACCAGGACGCGGGCGCCGGCGGCGCGGGCGAATTGCAGCGCCAGCATCGAGACGCCGCCGGTGCCCAGCACCAGCACGCTGTCGCCGGGCCGCAGCGGCCGTCCGCTGACCATCAGCGCATGCCAGGCGGTGACCCCGGCGCAGGGCAGCGTCGCCGCCTCCTCGAAGGAGAGGCTGGGCGGAATGCCGACAAGCCCATTCTCGTTAAGCGCCACATATTCGGCGAACATGCCGTCGACCGACGTGGCGCCCAGCGCCGGAAAGCCCGGCCGCGGCGGGCCGTCGACCCAGCCCTGGAAGAACGTCGAGGCCACGCGGTCGCCCGGCTTGAAGCGCGTGACGCCCTCGCCCACCGCCACGACCTCGCCGGCGCCGTCGGAGAGCGGGATCAGGTTTCCCGCGGCGGGCGGTCCGGGATAGACGCCCTGCAGCACCGCCAGGTCGCGGAAATTGAGCGACACGGCGCGCACCCGCACCAATACCTGGTTGCGGCCCGGCGTCGGATCGGGCCGCTCGGCCTGTCTCAGGCCTTCGATGCCGGTCGCGCCCTTGACGATCTCGTAGACTTTCATCGCTTCCCCTATCGGACTTTGCTCAGGCGTCCATCGGCATGTTGGTCAGCCACCGACCGCCCATCCCGACCTGGCTTTTACGATAATCGCGCGGGCTGGTTCCATAGTGATTGCGGAACACGCGCGCGAAATGCGTGGCGTTGTTGAAGCCCCAGCCGAAGGCGATCTCGGTGATGGTGCGGCGCTGCCACATCACGTCGGTGAGCTGCTTGCCGCATTCCTCCAGCCGCCGGCGCAGGATGTAGGTCGAGACGGTCTCGTTCTCGCTGGTGAAGAGGATGTGCAGATAGCGCGGCGAGATGCCGAACGCCGCCGCCACCATGCGCACGCTGAGGTCGGGATTGCGCAGATTGGCCTCAATATAGCGCTTGATCTGGATGCGCCTTGCCCCGGTGATCGCGGCATCGGCCACGACCATGCCCTTCACTTCGGTGCAGGCGGTTGCGTAGACGTCGAGCAGGCTGTCGGCGATACGCGAGCCGATCTCGGGAAGGAAACCGTCCTCGGCCTGTTCCCACACGCTGCGCAACATCAAGGCGGTGGTGCGCGAGAGGCCCTTCTTGCCGGAGAGCTTCACGCCGATCATCTCCTCCGGCATCGGCAGGTGACGGCGCATCTCCTCGTCGGTGACGATCAGCACCAGCGTGTTGCAGGAATCGTCGTAGTCCAGCGCATAGGGCAGCGTGCTGTCGCTGAGCACCAGGTCGCCCTCCTCGAGCAGCGCCTCGCGGCCCTCCTGGCGGACCACCAGGCGGCCTTCCGTCTGCACATGCAGGAAGAAATGGTGCTCCTCGACCCTGGCCGCCTGGGCCTTGGAGCGCTTGACCGTCGCCGCGCGCGAGACGGCGTTGGCGAGCCTCAGCCGCCCGAATTTCGCGCAGCGCACCTCCGCGTCGAACTCCCGGCCGTTGGCCGGCCTCGTCTCAAGCGGCGCAAAGACATTGCTGATAACGTCGTTCCAATAGGAAACCTTGGCCGAGGACGGCAGTCCCCGCGTCGAATAGCTCTGCATGGCACCTCCCGCGTTCTTCCCGTGTCCGTGTTCTTTTTTTTGCATGATACCAACTAATTGGGGTTACATACAAATGGGCAGCCGCAGCGGCGCCTTCAGGGGGAAGCCGATGGACGATCCGCGGGCGGTGATTCGCCAGGGGCCGATGAGCGCGTTCCAGCTGGGCGCGGTGACCATCTGCATGGTCATCAACATGCTCGACGGGTTCGACGTTCTGGCGATCGCCTTCACCGGACCGCGCATCGCAAAGGAGTGGGCGCTGTCGCCGACCGAACTTGGCCTGCTGTTCAGTTCCGGTCTGGCCGGCATGATGGCAGGGTCGCTGCTGATCTCGCCGGTGGCCGATGTGATCGGCCGGCGCCGCCTGGTGCTGGCCGGGCTGCTGGTGATCACCGTCGGCATGGCGCTGTCCAGCCTGGCGCAAGGGCTCGGCGAACTGGCGCTGCTGCGCGTGTTCACCGGGCTCGGCATCGGCAGCCTGCTGTCCAGCATCAACACCATCGTCGTCGAATACACCTCGACCAGGCGGAAAGACCTGGCGGTGTCGGTCATGGCGGTGGGCTATCCGATCGGCGCCACGATCGGCGGGACCATCGCCGTATTCCTGATCGCGGCCTTTGGCTGGCGTGCGGTGTTCGGGTTCGGCGCACTCTGTTCGGCGGTGCTGATCCCGGTCGTGCTGGCGCAATTGCCGGAATCGCTCGACTTCCTGCTGCTGCGCCGTCCGCGTGGCGCCCTGGCGCGCGCCAACCTCCTGCTGCGGCGGATGCGGCGGGCGGAGATCGCGGTCCTGCCCGACATCCATGACGAGAGCGAGAACGCGGCGCGCAGTGTCTTCAGCGTCTTCGACGGCGCCTTCGCGGCGCGCACGGCGCTGATCTGCTGCGCCTATTTCGCGACGATGATTCCGTTCTACTTCATGCTGAACTGGACGCCCAAAGTGCTGGTCGACGAGGGACTGTCGCTGGCGACCGGGATTTCCGGCGCGATCGTGATGAACGCCAGCGGGGTGGTAGGCGGGCTGCTGTTCGGCCTGTTCGCGCGGCGGCTGGGCCTGCGCCAGTTCGGCTCCTGGTACATGCTCTTGATGCTTGTGGGCATCGTGGGGTTCGGCTTCGTCCGCGACAACCTTCCGCTGCTGATGGCGCTGGCGATGGTGATCGGCTTTGCGATGATCGGAACGGTCAGCGCGCTTTATGCGATCATCGGCGCCATGTATCCGGTGCGGGTGCGCAACACGGGCACCGGAATGGCGCTGGGCATCGGCCGGCTGGGCGCGATCGTGGGGCCGTACCTCGGCGGCGTCCTGATCGCGGCGGGATGGTCGCGCCCGGCCTATTGCATCGCGCTGGCCCTGCCGCTGCTGGCGAGCGCGTTCCTGGTCCGCCGCGTGCCCCTGCTCGACCGGAGCGCGGGGTGACGCATCGACCGGGCGCGGCGCGTTGCAAAAGGCGCGGGCAATCCCGTAAAAACGATGTCCGCCCCGTTTGATACGCATCAACCCGCCCGGAACGCCATGCTCGCCAGATCTCTCGCAACGCCGCCCCGCCGCAAGCACGCCGGCGAGGAGGCGAAGAACAAGGTCGGGATCAACGAAATCCGGCCGCTGGTCGGCTACCAATTGCGCCTGGCCTATCTCGCCATTTCGCGGCATTTCACCGCCGCGATGGCCGCGCTCGACCTGACCCAGAAACAGACCGGCGTGCTGTGGCTGATCGGCGCCAATGCGGGCGTTTCGCAGATCGCGCTGGCCACCGAACTCGACATGGACCGCGCCTCGATGATGGCGGTGGTCGACCGGCTGGAGGACCGCAAGCTGGTCCTGCGGGTGCGCTCCCAGCAGGACGGCAGGCGCCAGGAGCTTTATCTGACGCCCAAGGGCCGCAAGCTGCTGAGCCAGTCCAAGGCGGCGATGGCCGAGCATGAGCGCTGGATCACCCAGCGCTTCAGCGAGGCCGAATTGTCCGCGCTGATGGGCGCCTTCAGGCGCATCCAGGACTGACCGGGCGAATTGTCGCCACTCCACTGGCGGCGAATCAAAAGCCGCTGGGGCAGGAAGCGGGGCTTGCTTCCTTTGACGCGTGGCCCACAAATGTCGGCAAGCCCACGCGATGCGGCCATAGCGCGCTTCGTCCGCGCGGCAAAAAAATGTGGGTCGAGGAAAAAACGAGGATGAGTCAAACCGGAAGGAACGCCTTTCCCCTGCCGTCGGAGGTGGCGGCCGTTCCCGGCACCGAGGGCTGGGAAGACATGTATCCCTACTTCTCGCGTTTCCGGCCCGAGGACGACAAGCGCTTCTGGTTCTACAATTCGATGCATTTCCCCGAACCCCTGGCGGCGTTCGGCGCCACCACCGCGGAGGTGCCCTACACCGCGCTGGGAGCCTTCACCACGCGCGTCTTCGTGTTTCCCACGGTGCTGGGCATCGAGCACCGCATCGTCAACGGCCGCGTCTACATCACCTCGCACGCGGTGACCGATCCCGAGGAGATCGGCCGCCGGCTGGTCGAGTTCCAGGAGCGCGCGGGCTTCTACTACCAGAACTGGACGCGGCTCTACGGCGAATGGAAGGAGCGCATGGAGGCCCTGATCGCCGAGGTCTCCGCCATCAAGGTGCCGGAGCTTCCTGAATTCGACAATATCGAGATGGTCTTGAGCGGGCGCGGCGTGGCGCAGAACCATTATGTGCGCGAAGCCTACCATCGCACCATCGCCTGCCTGTCGACGATGTGGCATCACCATTTCGAATTCCTGATGCTGGGCTACGGCGCCTATCTGGTCTTCTTCCAGTTCTGCAAGAAGGCGTTTCCCGAAATCCCGGACCAGATGGTCGCGCGGATGGTGAGCGGGATCGACGTGCTGATGTTCCGTCCCGACGACGAATTGAAGCGGCTCGCGCGCTGCGCCGTCGAGCTCGGCGTGGACGGGCAGTTCGCCGAAGGCGTCAGCCCGGCCGACATCCTCGCCGCGATGGAAACGCTGGGCGAGCCGGGCCGGCGCTGGATCGAGGAGCTCGACCGCTCGCGCGAGCCCTGGTTCAACATCTCGGTCGGCGACGGCTTCTACCATCATCACCGCAGCTGGAACGACGACCTCTCCGTGCCCTTCGCCGCGCTGCCGCGCTACATCCGGATGGTCCGGAAGGGCGAAAGCATGGATCGCCCGACCAACGCGTTGCGGCAGGAGCGCGCGCGCATCATCGAGGAATATCGCGCGCTGCTGCCGACCGACGCCGACCGCGGCGCCTTCGACCAGATGCTGGGCCTCTGCCACACCGTCTTTCCCTATGTCGAGGACCACAAATTCTATTGCGAGCACTGGTTCATCTCGGTCTTCTTCAACAAGCTGCGCGAATTCGGTGCGCTGCTTACGCGCAACGGCGTCCTGAAAAGCGAGGAGGACATTTTCCAGCTCCGCCACCAGGAGATCGACGAGGCGCTCTGCGACCTGATGCTGGCCTGGGCGGCGGGCGCTCCCTGCGCCGGCGGCCAGCACTGGCAGCCGATCGTCGCGCGGCGCAAGGAGATCCTCGAACGCTTCAAGGACTGGAACGCGCCGCCCGCGCTCGGTCCGCTGCCCGACAGCGTCGAGGACCCCGCCGTGCAGATGCTCTGGGGAATCACCTCCGAGAGCCTCGAGAACTGGTCGCGGCCGCCGGGCGGGACGGACGGCAACGAGTTGAAGGGTTTCGCCGCCTCGCCCGGCGTCGTCGAAGGCGTGGCACGGGTGCTCAAGACCGCGGCCGAGATCGGCGAGATCCGCGACGGCGAAATCCTGGTCTGTCCGGTGACCAATCCGAGCTGGGGCCCGGTGTTCGGGCGCATCAAGGCGGCGGTCTCCGACATCGGCGGCACGATGTCCCATGCCGCCATCGTGGCGCGCGAATACGGGATGCCCGCCGTCGTCGGCACCGGCCAGGCGACCAAGCGCATCGTGACCGGACAGCGGCTGCGCGTTGACGGCAACACCGGCATCGTCACGATCCTTTAGCCAGCGGAGACTTGCATGGCCTCGCCCTTCGTGCGGCCCTTTGGAGACATCGGCCTCGGCGACCGGCCGTCGGTCGGCGGCAAGGGCGCCAGCCTGGGCGAGCTGACGCGCGCCGGCATCGCCGTGCCGCCCGGCGTCGTCGTGACCACCGCCGCCTTCGAACGCTTTCTCGCCGCGCTCGATGGTGACGGCACCATCCGGCGCGAGATCGAAGGCCTGAAGGCCGACGATCTGCCGACGATCACCCGCGCCAGCACGGCGATCCGCCAGCGCCTGGAGGACACGCCGTTCCCTGAGGACATCGGCGCGGCCATCGTCGACGCCCATGCTGCCCTGTGCGGCGGCGATGGCGGCATGACGGTCGCGGTGCGTTCCAGCGCCACCAGCGAAGACAGCGAGGACGCCAGTTTCGCCGGCCTGCAGGACACGTTCCTCTGGCTCCGCGGCGCCGATGCGGTGGTGCGGCATGTGCGCACCTGCTGGGCCAGCCTCTACAGCACGGAATCGGTCAATTACCGCCGCCGCCTGGCCATGCGCGAAGAGGGCCTCGCCATGGGCGTGGTAGTGCAGCAGATGGTGGACGCGCGCTGCTCCGGCGTGATGTTCACTCGCAGCCCGACCACGGGCGACCGCTCCGTGATCGTGATCGAGGGCAGTTACGGGCTGGGCTCCTGTATCGTCAGCGGCGAGGTGACGCCGGACCGATATGTGGCCAACAAGGTGACCGGCGACATCAAGGACCGCGCGGTGTCGCAGAAGACGATGCAGCATATCCCCGACCGCGAGAACGGCGGCGTCCTCGAGGTGCCGGTCGCGGCGGCGCGACAGACCCTGCCCTGCCTGACCGATGCGGAAATTTCCACGCTGGCGGCCATCGGCAAGCGGGTCGAGCGCCATTACGGCAAGCCGCAGGACATCGAATGGTCGATCTCGCAAACCGACGAAATCCTGCTGCTGCAGAGCCGGCCGGAAACGGTGTGGGCGCACCGCGACGCCACGCCGATCGCCAGGGTCGCCGCCAATCCGCTGGAGCACGTCTTCGCCGTGTTCGGCGGCAACCGGTAGGCCGGCCATGAACCTGACCAACGAAGACGTGCAGGACATCCTGCGCCTGATGGAGAACTCGTCCTTCGACGAACTCCAGATCGAGACCGGGCGTTTCAAGCTGACGCTGCGCCGCGGCGCGCAGGGCGGCTGGAGCGAGGAACGCCACACGTTGCGCGCCGGCGATGCGGCCCCTATGCAGGCCGTCAGCGCCGCCCCCGCGCAGGCGCCTGCGGCGCTCGAACCCGGCCTCGTCGCCGTCTATCCGCCGCTGGTCGGCACGTTCTATCGCGCGCCGAAGCCCGGCGCGCCGCCGTTCGTAGAACCAGGATCGCAGGTCGAGGAAGACACGGTGATCGCCATCATCGAGACCATGAAACTGATGAATTCGGTGCGCGCGGGGGCGCGGGGCACGATTGTCGAGATCCGCGCCGGGAACGGCGAATTCGTCGAACTCGACCGCGCGCTGATGATCCTGCGCCAACCGTCATGATCATCCGCTGCGTGCTGATCGCCAATCGCGGCGAGATCGCCGTGCGCATCATCGGAACCTGCGCCCGCCTTGGGATCGAGACCATTCTGGCGGCGTCCGACGCCGATCTGGATTCGCTGGCGGCGCGGCTGGCGGACAAGGTGGTGCGGATCGGACCGGCCGCGCCGGCGCGCTCCTATCTCGATCCGCAGCGTGTCGTCGCCGCCGCGCTGGGTGCGAAGGCGGACGCGGTGCATCCCGGCTACGGCTTCCTGTCGGAGAACGCCGTCCTGGCGCGGGCCTGCCGCGACGCCGGCCTGATCTTCATCGGCGCCGGCGAAATCCAGCTTGAAAGCGTCGGCGACAAATGGCGGGCGCGCGAAATCGCTGAGCAGGCCGGACTGCCGGTGATCCCGGGCGGCCATGTCGGCGCGGCGGAGGACGCGGCCGACCTGGTCCGGCAGATCGGCTGCCCGCTGCTGGTGAAGGCGGTCGGCGGCGGCGGCGGCCGCGGCATGAAGCTGGTGCGCGATCCGGCGCTGGCGGCAGAGACCATCGCGCTGGCGATCGCGGAGGCCGACGCGGCGTTCGGCGACCCGAGCGTCTATCTCGAACGCTTCGTCGCGCGCGGCCGCCACATCGAGGTCCAGATCCTGGGCGACGGCGCGGACGTGATCTATCTGGGCGAGCGCGATTGCTCCGTCCAGCGCCGCTACCAGAAGATCGTCGAGGAAGCGCCCGTGCCCGGCCTGCCCGCGCCGCTGCGCGATGCGCTTCGCAACGCCGCCGTCGCCTTTGCGAAGGCGTTGTCCTATCGCGGACTGGGCACGGTGGAATTCCTGGTCGACGCCGACCGCGACGCCTTCTATTTTCTGGAGATGAACGCGCGCATCCAGGTCGAGCATCCCATCACGGAAGCGATCACGGGAATCGATCTCGTCGCCGAGCAGATCGCGGTCGCCGAAGGACGGCGGCTGAGCACTGCCCAGGACGACGTGCGCTGTTCGGGCCATGCGATCGAATTCCGCATCAACGCCGAGGACCCGGCGCACGATTTCCGTCCCAGTCCCGGCACGGTGACGAGGGCGGTGTTCCCGGCCGGCGACGGCATCCGGGTCGACACCCATATCGAGGCGGGCTCGACCGTGCCGCCCATCTACGATTCCCTGCTGGCCAAGATCGTCGTGCATGCTGAAGACCGGAGCGCCGCTTTGGCACGGG
>JAATGL010000298.1 GCA_015654705.1 Alphaproteobacteria bacterium
AGCCGGCTTCTGGTGCCGGTGCCGTTCTTCCTCGCCTCGATCAAGGCGTTTTTCCTGCAGTTCCTGCCCACGCCTTTGCTGACGCCGGACCAGGTGACGCTGCTTCGGACGGACAATGTGGTGGGCGAAGGCGCGCTGACGCTGAACGACCTCGGCATCGTGCCGGACTCGATCGAGGCGATCCTGCCGTCCTATCTCTGGCGCTTCCGCTCCCGAGGGCAGTTCGAGGAGATCGCTACCAGCCGAGCGCCAGCGCTCCGATAAGCGCCAGCCCTGCCGCGATGCGATACCAGCCGAACGGCTTCAGTCCGTAGCGCCCGACGATCGCCAGGAAACCGCGGATCACGAAATAGGCGACGATAAAGGACACCACGAAACCGACGGCGATGTTGGTGGTGTCCGCCCGCGTAAGCAGAGCGCCTTTCTTGTAGAGCTCGAAGACGGTCGCGCCCAGCATGGTGGGGACTGCCAGATAGAAGGTGAAGACGGTCGCGGCGCTGCGCTCGACGCCGATGAGTTCCGCGCCCAATATCGTCGCGCCCGAGCGCGAGGTTCCCGGAAAGACGATCGAGAGCACTTGGAACAGGCCGATCTGGAAAGCCGTCCACAGAGGCAGCTTGTCGCCATCGAGATAGCGCGGCCTGGGCGCTAGGCGCTCCAGCAACAGGATCAGGAGGCCGCCGACGATCCACGACGCGGCGATCACCGGCAGCGCATAGCCGGGGTCCAGCAGCACGCGGTCGATCCACTTCTTCAGCAGCACGCCGCCGATCACCGACGGGATGAAAGCGATCAGGATGCCCAGCGCAAAGCGTCGTGCGTCGGGCGAGCTCGGAAGCCCGACAAGCACGTCCCAGAATTTGCGCCAATAGATCGCCACCACCGCCAGGATGGCGCCGAGCTGGATGATCACCGTGAACGCGTCCCACCGCTCGCCGGGCAGATTCAGGAACCGTTCGGCCACCAGCAGATGGCCGGTTGAGGAAACCGGCAGGAACTCGGTTAGCCCCTCGACAATGCCGAGCAGAACGGAATTCACGATGTCGTTCATCGAGTTTGCCCAGCCGGGAATCAGTTGACGGATTGAGACCTAACACGCCCGGGAAAAAGGCCAAATTGATCTAATAAGGCACATATACTGTCATATAATCTTCACCGAACAGAGGAAGTCGTCCCGGCCGATTCGGGCGCGTGTGTGTGTAAAGACAGTCTTACTGTCCTATATGTCGATTTTTATGGATTTAAGCGTCTTCTCGAAATAATTAACATCTGTAATTGCGCGGAACTGGCGATGCCGGAACGAATGTTGCGATTTGTGGATATGGATCAGCAGGCGCCGGAAAAACGTCTGGCCCGTGCCCGTGCGGGAGATTTCCATGAAATCTACGCCGGCTATATCGCGGAGAAGGCGGCGGAGCAGGCCTCGCGCTGCTCACAATGCGGCGTGCCCTTCTGCCAGGTCCATTGCCCGCTCTCGAACAACATTCCCGACTGGCTGAAGCTGACCGCCGAGGGCCGCATCGAGGAGGCCTATGAACTCTCCCAGGCCACCAACAACATGCCGGAGATCTGTGGCCGCATCTGTCCGCAGGACCGCCTCTGCGAAGGCAATTGCGTCATCGAGCAGTCCGGCCACGGCACCGTCACCATCGGCGCGGTCGAGAAATACCTGACCGATACGGCGTGGGAGAAAGGCTGGGTCCAGCCGCTGAAGGCGCGGCGGGAGCGCCATCAGCGCGTTGCCGTCATCGGCGCCGGGCCGGCCGGGCTGGCGGCGGCCGAGGAGCTGCGCCGCAAGGGCTACAAGGTCACGATCTTCGATCGCCACGACCGCGCCGGCGGCCTGCTGATCTACGGCATTCCGAATTTCAAGCTGGAGAAGGACGTGGTGCAGCGCCGCGTGAGGCGGCTCGCCGAGGGCGGTATCCGCTTCAAGCTGAATTTCGAGGTCGGCCGCGACGCCACGCTGGAAGAACTGCGCTCGGAGCACGACGCGGTGTTCATCGCCACCGGCGTCTATAAGCCGCGCGAGATCGAGGCGCCCGGCGTCGGTCTTGCGCGCATCGTACCGGCGCTCGATTTCCTCATCGCCTCCAATCGCAAGG
>JAATGL010000118.1 GCA_015654705.1 Alphaproteobacteria bacterium
CAGGGCAAGATCGCCGACATGTATGTGACGCTGTCGGCGGCGCGCGCCTATGTCTACACGGTGGCGAGGGCCTGCGATCGCGGCGAGACCACGCGCAAGGACGCGGCGGGCGCCATCCTCTATGCGGCGGAGAACGCGACGCGCATGGCGCTGGACGCCATTCAATGTCTGGGCGGCAATGGCTATATCAACGACTATCCGACCGGCCGACTGCTGCGCGACGCCAAGCTCTACGAGATCGGCGCCGGCACCAGCGAAATCCGCCGCTGGCTGATCGGGCGGGAACTGTTCGAGGAAACGATATGAAGGAAACCGCCATGTCCGAAATCGTCATTCTCTCCGGCGTGCGCACGCCGATGGGCGGGTTTCAGGGGGCGCTGTCGAGCCTGAGCGCGCCGCAGCTTGGCGCCGGTGCGATTGCCGCTGCCGTCGGGCGCGCCGGCATCAAGCCTGCCGATGTGGACGAGACGCTGATGGGCAATGTGCTGTCGGCCGGGCTGGGGCAGGCGCCGGCGCGGCAGGCCTCGATCTTCGCCGGCATTCCCGACACCGTGCCCTGCACGACGGTCAGCAAGGTCTGCGGCTCGGGCATGAAGGCGGTGATGATCGCGGCCGACCAGCTCGGCATGGGTCGCGCCGCAATCGTCGTGGCGGGCGGCATGGAGAGCATGACCAATTCCCCCTACCTGCTGCCCAAGGCGCGCGGCGGCTACCGCCTCGGCCATGGCGAGGTCAAGGATCACATGTTCCTCGACGGGCTGGAGGATGCCTATGAGCACCGCCTGATGGGCAGCTATGCGGAGGACGCCGCGCGGCACTACCAGTTCACGCGCGAGGCGCAGGACGCCTATGCGACGCAATCCCTGATGCGCGCCAAGCTGGCGGACGGCAACGGTTCGTTCGCCGATGAGCTGGTCGCGATCAAGATCACGGGCAAGGGCGGCGAGATCGAGATTGCGCACGACGAACAGCCGCGCAAGGCGGACCCGGCGAAAATCCCCACGTTGAAGCCCGCCTTCGGCAAGGACGGTACGGTAACGGCGGCCAGCTCGGCCTCGATCTCCGACGGCGCCGCGGCACTGGTTCTGACGCGCGCCGATGTGGCTGAGGAGCGCGGCCTCAAGCCGATCGCGCGCCTCGTGGCGCAGGCCAGCAACGCGCACGAGCCGCGCTGGTTCACCACCGCCCCGGTCGGCGCCATTCAGAAAGTGCTGAAGCTGGCCGGCTGGACCACCGATGACGTCGATCTGTTCGAGATCAACGAGGCCTTCGCCAATGTGCCGATGATCGCGATGCGCGATCTTGGCCTCGACCACGCCAAGGTCAACGTCAACGGCGGCGCCTGCGCGCTGGGCCATCCGATCGGCGCCTCCGGCGCGCGCATCGTGGTGACGCTGCTGAACGCGCTCAAGCGCCGCGGTCTCAAGCGCGGCGTTGCCTCGCTCTGCATCGGCGGCGGCGAGGCAACGGCGCTGGCGGTGGAGCTGGCGTGAGGCTGCGCCGCCTCATCATTGCCGGTCTCGCGGTGCCGGCCGCAACGGCGGTGGCCGCGAAGCCATTTCCCTGGAGCGCGCGCGACAAGCCGCCGACCATCGCCGGCGTGATGATCGGCGACACCGAACAACATGCGCTCGATGTCCTCGGACCGCCGGACGATGTGAATTCGTCGGCGGCGGATGAGCTGCTGGAATATGGCGCCAGGGGTCTCGAACTAACGGCGACCAAGGCCGGCGGCATCGTCGCGATCCGGCTGTACAAGGCGCAGGCCGGCGCGATCGGCGACCTGAAGGTCGGCGACACGGCGCGCGATGTGATCCTGAAATGGGGGGCGCCGCTGGGCGGGGAGGGGCGGGTCGCCCAGTTCGGCACCGACAACTGGATCGTCACCGTACGCCTGGCCGACAAGGAACCGCTGATCGTCGAAATGACGCTCGCCGACAAACATGCGAAACCTGTCCCGCCGCCCGATTCCGGCAAGCTCAACGTCTTCCAGGCACAATGATCCGATGAGCGCTCTGACATCCGCGATTTCCACCGGCAGCGCGGCATTCAAATCCAACGCCGCAGCGATGGGCAGGCTTGTCGCCCAGCTGAAAGAGAAGATGGCGACCGCGGCACTCGGCGGCGACGAGAAGAGCCGCAAGCGGCACACCGACCGCGGCAAGCTGCTGCCGCGCGACCGGGTGGAGCGGCTGATCGATCCGGGATCGCCGTTTCTCGAACTGTCGCCGCTGGCCGCCAACGGGATGTATGACGGCGACATCCATGGCGCAGGGATCATCACCGGCATCGGGCGCGTCATGGGCCGCGAATGCGTGATCGTCTGCAACGACGCGACGATCAAGGGCGGCACCTACTATCCGCTCACCGTGAAGAAGCATCTGCGCGCGCAGGAGATCGCGCGCGAGAACCGGCTGCCCTGCCTCTATCTGGTCGACAGCGGCGGCGCCAACCTGCCCAACCAGGCGGAGATCTTCCCCGACCGGGAACATTTCGGGCGCATCTTCTTCAACCAGG
>JAATGL010000084.1 GCA_015654705.1 Alphaproteobacteria bacterium
ATCGCCTTGGGATCGACCAGGAACGGCGCCAGGTTGAAGGTGTATTTGCGGATCTGCGCGTCGCCGAAACCGTATTTCGCCTTCAGCCAGGGCCAGAAGGCGCTGGTCGCGGCATCGGAGATCATGATCGGCTTGCCCTTCATGTCGGCGAGCGTTCTCACATCGGCGCGCGGATGGGTGATGAGGACCTGCGGATCCTTCTGGAACACCGCCATTACCGCGCGCAGCGGCGCACCGGCACGCACGATGTTGAGGGCGATGAAATCGTTGGAGCCGATGCCGAAATCGGCGGCGCCGCCGGCCAGGAGCTGCGGCACGTTCACGCTCGTCCCGCCCTGGCGGATATGCACGTCGAGGCCGCGCCTGGCGTAGAGCCCCTCGGCCAGCGCCTCGTAGAAGCCGCCCTGCTCGGCCTGCGCCTTCCAGTCGGTGACGAAGGTGATCGGCGTGGCGGCGCGCGCGGCGCCCGCCAGCAGCAGCATTGTCACAAAAACGAGACGTTTCATCGCGCGCCCTCCGACGCCTTGCCGCAACCGCCCTTTCCCGGCAGAAATGATCGCGGGGCCGCCGCAAGAATATTCAGCACGAGTCCGCAAATGCATGAGTTCGAGACGTTTGTCTATCTGGACATGGAGAAGACGGGGTCCAGCTTCATCTCGATGCTGCTGCGGAAATTCTGCGCCGAACAGGAAATCCGCTTTCTCCATCACAATCCGATGGAGGCGGATTGCGACCGCGCGAAGTTCTATTTCATCTCGGTGCGCGACCCGCTCGACGCCTATCTGTCGCTCTATTCCTTCGGCTGCCAGAGGCAGGGCAAGGTGCGCACGCAGCTTCGCCTGCGCGGCCTCGACGACCTCTATGACAGAACGACGGAGGGCTTCCATGCCTGGCTGTCCTTCGTCCTCAATCCGACCAACGCCGATGCGCTGGGCGGCCGCTACGCCGCGATCGGCGGCGGCGCGCTCGCCGCGCTGATGGGCCTGCAATCCTACCGCTACCTGAAGCTGGCGATCCCGGGGGCCGAGACGGTCCTCGCGCGCTGCGCGACGCCGGACGATGTGCGCGCGGCCCACGCCGCCAACAGGCTCCCGACTTACACGATACGGCATGAATCCTTCACCGCCGACCTGGCCGAATTGCTGCGCGGCAAGCTCGCCTATGCGATGGCCGATGCGGACGGGGCGCTGCGCTTCGTCGAAAGCGCCCGCAAGATCAACGCCTCGCGGCGCGTCGATGCCGGCGAAGGCGATTTCGCCCTGGGCGACGTGCTGCAGGCGCGGCTATGGCAGCGCGAGTGGTTCCTGCGCGAGCTGTTCGCCTATTAGCGCCGGACGCATCCGCTCTATTTTCCCTTCACCCGCGCGGCGAACCAGTCGATGTCGCGCTTCAGCCGGTCGCGCAGGTCGCTCGGCTGGGTCAGGCCGTGGAACTGGCCGGGATAGATGATCAGCTCGGTCGGCACGCCGAGGCTTCGGAGCGCCTGGTACATCTGCTCGACATTCTGCAGCGGCACGTTGAAATCCTTGTCGCCGCCCATGAACAGGGTCGGCGTCCTGATGCGGTCGGCATGCAGGAAGGGAAACGAGATCCGCAGCCAGTCCGCCGTGGTCTTCCACGGCACGCCCAGTTCCGTCTCGTAGTCGCGCACATATTCGTCGGTGCCGTAGCCGGCCAGGATGTTGGAGATGCTGGCGCCGCTGACCGCCGCCTTGAAGCGGGTGTCCTGCGCGATCACGTAATTGGTCAGCATGCCGCCATAGGACCAGCCCTCGACGCCCAGCCGCGCCGGATCGGCGATGCCGCGCCGGACCGCGTCGTCGACCGCGGCCAGCACGTCCTTGGCGTCCCTGTTGCCCCAATCGGCGTAAATGGCCTTGCAATAGGCCTCGCCGCGGCCGGAGCTGCCGCGCGGATTGGCGGCGATCACGGCATAGCCGTTGGCCGCGAAGAACTGCACGTCGAAATCATAGGTCAGGTCCCACTGCCCGACCGGCCCGCCATGGATGCTGAGGATCGCGGGAATTTTTCCGCCGCCGCGATAACCCGGCGGCGTCACGACATAGCCGTGGACCTCGGTGCCGTCGGCGCTGCGGAACGCGGTCTCCTGCGTGGCGCCCAGCGTGACGCCCTTCAGCCAGTCGTTCTGGTGCGACAATTGCCGCGGCGCCGATCCGCCGTCGAAGGCGAAGACCTCCGCCGGCGCGCCCGGCGTGCCGATCAGCAGCGCCTCGCGGTCCGCCTTGCCGGCGGCATGCGCGGCGATCACGTCGCGGCCGCCGGCGATGTGCGCGATCGGGCCGCCCTGCGCCGGCACCCGCGCCAGATATTGGGCGCGGTCGTCCTCGACCAGGAAGCGGATCGACTTGCCGTCCGCCGACCACACCGGATTCATCACATTGCGGTCGAGGCCGGCGCTCAGCAGGCGCGGCGTGCCGCCCGCCGCCGGCACCACCGCCAGATGGCGCACCGCATATTCGATCAGCTTCAGCGGGCCGCCCTGCATGTAGGCGATGGATTTGCCGTCGGGGCTCCAGGCCGGATAGCTCAGCCAGTCCGGCTCGTCGTCCGGACCGGGGAAGGTGGTCAGCGCCCGCGGCGTGGCGCCGGCATGGGCGTCGACCACATAGAGATCGAAATTGTTGGTGCGGTCGAAATCGGGCCGCCGCATGCTGACGAAGGCGAGGGATTTCCCGTCCGGCGACCATGACGGCAGGTATTCGTTGTAGTCGCCGGGCGCCACGCGCTCGGCCTTGTGGGTCGCCAGGTCGAAGACATAGAGATGCTGGCGCTGCTTGCCCTGATAGCCGGTGACGTCCTCCTTGAAATAGTAGCGGTCGATCACGATCGGCGCGGGCTTCTTGTCCTTGTCGTCGTCCTTGGCCTTGTCGTCGGGCTTGGGGTCTTCCACGATCAGCGCCAGCTTCTTGCCGTCCGGCGACCAGGCGATGTCGGTGACCTCGCCCTTGAAATCGCTGATGCGCAGGGCCTCGCCGCCGGCGCGGTCCATCAGCCAGACCTGGTCGATCTCGTTGTCGGCGCCGCGCCCGGAGAGGAAGGCGATATAGCGCCCGTCCGAGCTGAAGCGCGGCGCGGTCTCGCTTTCCCTGGCACGGCCGGTGAGCTGGATGGTGCGCGTGCCGTCCCAGCTTGTCATCCAGATATGGGTGATCTCGTCGTCGCTCTTGGCGTCCATGGCCTCGACGGTGTAGGCGACCCAGGCGCCGTCCGGCGAGATCTGCGGATCGCCGACGTCGCGCTCCTGGAACATGTCGTCGAGCGTCAGCAGCCGCGCGGCCGTTGCCGGCGACGCGGCGAAGGCCAGCAGCAATGCGGCAAGAACCTGTTTGCGGATCATCTTGGCCCTTCCATCAGATATCGCGTCCTTCGCCCGCGCCGGCGCCGATTCCGGGACCGGCGCCATCGCGACCAGGCCGATGACCATCGCGCCGATCGCAAATCGCGCGGGCGGTCATGCGGCCTGTCCTGCCAAGACGCGGCGCTGCAGGATCGCGGGCGCGGTCTCGCGCATCATCGCCATGGCGGCGACGCCGACGCAGCCGCTGGCAATCAGATAGAAGCAGAGCGCCAGCGGATCGCCGGTCACATGGATCAGCCAGGCGACGATCGGCTGGGCGGTGCCGCCGAACACCGCGATCGCCGTCGCATAGACGGTGGCGAAGGTGATGCCGCGGATGGCCTTGGGCAGCGCCTCCACCAGCGCGGCGGTGAAGCTGCCCAGCACCAGCGAGCCCAGCAGCGCCAGCACGCCGCTGCCGCAGAGCAGCGCCGTCGCGCTGCGCGTGCTGACGATCCAGTCATAGACCGGGAAGGCCAGGAGGGTCTGCGCCGCCCGCGGCCACACCATCAGCGGCCAGCGCCCGAAGCGGTCCGACAGCAACCCGCCGAGCAGCGATCCCAAAAAGGCGCAGACGCCGATCACCAGCGTCGCGGCGAACGAGACGGTCGCCGGCATGTGCAGCGCGGTCTGCGCGAAGGTGGTGGTGTAGTTTCCGATATAGGTCGAGATCGTGCCGCTGCCGAGGGCTGCCAGGCCCAGCAGGATCAGCCGCGCATGGGCGCGCAGCAGCGCCAGCGTGCCGCGCCGGTCGGCCTGCGACGCCTCCGCCAGATGCAGCGTCTCCGGCAGGCGGCGGCGCACGATCAGCGCGAAGGGCAGCGTCAGCGCGCCCAGCGCGAAAGCGATCCGCCAGCCATAGGTTTCCAGGCTCGCCGCATCCAGCGTGACGGAAAGGATCACGCCGACCACGCCGCCGGCCGTGCTGGCGATGTACTGGCTGGCCGCCTGCCACGCCGTCATCAGGCCGCGCTGCGATTCGGACGCGGCCTCCAACAGGAAGGCGGTGCTCGATCCGACCTCGCCGCCCAGCGCGAAGCCCTGCACCACGCGCGCGGTCACCGCCAGCACGGGCGCCGCCGCGCCGATCGCCGCATAGGACGGCACCAGCGCCAGCGCCAGGATCGCGCCGCCCATCAGCAGAAAGCTCAACAGCATCGCCGGCCGGCGCCCGGCGCGGTCGGCATAGCGCCCCAGCACGATGCCGCCCAGCGGGCGCATCGCGAAGCCGGCGCCGAAGGTGCCCAGCGACAGCATCAGGCTGGCGAAGGGATCGCGTCCGGGAAAGAACACATGCCCGATCTGCACCGCGAAGAACGCGTAGGTGACGAAGTCGTAGAATTCGAGCGCGTTGCCCGCGACTATGGCGGCGACATGGCGCTTGCGCAGGGCCGCCGCCGCCATCATGCCGCGCCGCGCCGGCGCGCCGTGCTGCCGCACGCGCTTGCTGTTCCGATCGACATGCAGGCCGCCCCGCCCGGTTTTCCGCCGTCAGATTAACCAGTCGGCGCGGGCGCGGATACCCCGTCGACGACACGAATCCTGCCCGCATTTCATGCAGTTAAGACAATTCTTGCGCATTTAACGCGGCGTTGACCAGCCAAGTCTATCCTGTGCCCTGGAGGAATCCGGGACATGAGTGCTGCGCAGGATGCGCCGGCAGGAAGGCACGCGGCTTCGGCGATGGATCTCGCCGCGGAGGATTTTCCCGCGCACGCCCTGCTGCAGGCGCAGGGCATTGTCCTCGACCGGATGGCCGACGGCGCACCGCTGCGCGAGACGCTGACCTCCATCGCCCTGCTGGTGGAAGCGCTGGCGCCGCCGGCGCTGTGCTCGATCCTGCTGCTGCAGCCCGACGGCAGGCGCCTGAAGCCCGCCGCGGCGCCCAGCCTGCCGGAGGCCTATTGCGCCGTCATCGACGGGCTGGAGATCGGGCCGTCGGTCGGCTCCTGCGGCACCGCCGCGTTCCGCAAGGAGCCGGTGATCGTCACCGACATCGCCAACGATCCGCTGTGGGCGGAGCCGCGCGACTTCACGCTGTCCTTCGGCCTGCGCGCCTGCTGGTCGCTGCCGATCATGCGCCAGGACGGCACGGTGCTCGGCACCATCGCGATGTATTACCGCGAGCCGCGCGCCCCGACCGGGCGCGACTGGGGCCTGCTCGCGCCCTGCGCCCGGCTTGTCCGCGTGGCGCTGGCCGAACACCGCAAGCAGGAAGAATTGCGCGCCAGCGAAGCGCGCTGGCATCTCGCCGCCGACGCCAGCGGTCTCGGCACCTACGACATCGATTTCACCAGCGGCGCCGAGCAATGGTCGGCGCGCTTCAAATCCATCCTCGGCCTGCCGGAAAGCACGGCGCCCGCCCCCGGCCTCTTCACCGGCCTGCTGCATCCCGAAGACCGGCCCCGCTTCAACGAGAGCTTCCGCGCCATTCCCGATCCGGCGCAGAACCTCTTGCGCAACGAGGAGCTGCGCCTGCTGCGCGCCGACACCGGCGAGGAGCGCATTGTGGCGCTGAAGGGCCGCGTGCTGTTCCGCGACGACGGCACCGCGACGCATGCCATGGGCACCATGGCCGACATCACCGAGGCGCGGCGCCACGAGCAGGAACTGGCCGAGGCCAAATGCGCGGCCGAAGCGGCCAATCGCGCCAAGAGCCAGTTCCTCGCCAGCATGAGCCACGAATTGCGCACGCCGCTGAACGCGATCATCGGGTTCTCCGACATGATCCGCCAGCGCACTTTCGGCGCGATCGGCCAGCACCGCTACGAGGGCTATATCGACGACATCCACAAGAGCGGCGAGCATCTGCTGAGCCTGATCGACGACGTGCTCGACATGGCCAAGATCGAGGCCGGCAAGTTCGAGCTCGACCGCACGCCGCTCGATCTGGCCGACGCGGCCGAGCAGGCCCTGCTGTTCGTGGCGCCGCAGGCGCGCCGCGCCGGGGTGGTGCTGAGCGCCGCGATCGCGCCCCGCCTGTCGCTGACGGCCGATAGCCGCGCGATCCGTCAGATCCTGACCAATCTGCTCTCCAACGCCGTGAAGTTCACCGCGCCGGGCGGCCGCGTGCGCATCTTCGCCGAAATGCTGGGCGACGGCGGCATCGCCCTGGGCGTCGAGGATGACGGCATCGGCATGACGCGCACCGGCATCGTCACTGCGCTCGAACCGTTCGGCCAGATCGAGAGCCGCGTCACGGTGGACGGCCACGGCACCGGGCTGGGCCTGCCGATCGTCAAATCACTGATCGAGGCGCATGGCGCGCAATTCCAGATCGAGAGCGAGCCCGGCAGGGGCACCCGCGTGTGGGGCGAATTCCCCGCCCGCGACACCGCCAGCCGCAGCGCCGCCTAGCTTGCAGATCCCAGCCGCCGCGCCATCGCGGCGCGTTCCGCCTTTTCGCCGCCGGAAAGATCGAGGCGCCGCGCGATCGCCAGTTGCGCCTTCGCCTCCTCCGCGCGACCGGACCAATAGAGCGCCTCGCCCCATTTGAGATGCAGGCGGCCCCAGTTGGGCGCGTATTTGCCGGCCTCGGCGAATTTGGCCAGCGCCAGGTCGGAGCGGTTCTTGGCCATCAGCGTCTCGCCCCACAATTCCAGCGGATCGGCGAAGTGCGGCCCCTTGGCATGGGCGCTGCGGAATTTCGCCAGCGCGCCGTCGAGATCGCCCCTGTGCAGCAGCATGGTGCCCCAATCGGTGTCGGCGAAGGGGATGTGCGGCGCACGCGCCGAGACCAGCGCGAACCAGCGCGCGGCGCCGGCCCCGTCATGCGCGAGCGCTGCGATGCGACCACGCGCCCGCACGCAGGCGTCGCAGTCGCGCGGCGTCCTGCCGATCAGGGCCAGGGCGCCCGCGATATCGCCGCTCCTGGCGGTGGCGTCGGCCCAGATCGGCACGGCGAATGCGACGATCTGCCAGCGCTGGTCGGGCAGGTTTTGCAAGGCGGCACTGGCGGCGGCGCCGAAGCGGGCCGCCGCGGCCCAGTCGCCCGTATAATAGGCGACGTACATCCGCTCCAGCGGCAGGTTGAAATTCGGCTTGCCCTGAAACGTCGCGGCGATGCCTTCGACGCTGCGGCGCGCCGCGTCCAGATCGTGATCGGCGGCAAAGTCGGTCGTCTGCGCCGCGGCGTCATAGGCGGAGTGCATCTCCGCCAGCCGCGTCCAGCCGGCAAGCGCGGCCGTGAAATCGCCCGACGGCTCGTCGCGATAGATGGTGAAGAGAACCGGCAAGGTCGCGGCGACCAGGGGATCGAGGGTCGCGACGGCTTCGCCGCGAAAATGGCTGGAGACGGCGGCGCTGGCGGCCCGTCCGGCCTCGTCATGGCCGAGATTGCTTTCCGACGCGCCGACGAAGGCAAAGAGCGTCGGGTTGTCGGGATCGACGTGCTGGCCCTCCTGGGCCTTGCGCCGCGCGCTCCACATGTCGCCGGCATAGAAATAAAGCGCCGACCAGACCGAATAGGCGCGCGCCCGGTCGATCACCGTGCCGGTGGCCGCCAGCGATGGCAGCAGCGCCTGCGCCTCGCCGAAGCGCTTGTGGCGGACCAGATATTCGGCATAGCGATAGGGCAGCGCCGCCGCCAGAAGATGCTCGGCGCCCTGGCCCATCAGCGTATCCAGGTCGTCGCCCTGCAGCGTGATGCCGGGCTGGTCGCCATAGCGCACGGTGAGCGAATAGCCCTTCGCCGCGCGAACCACCTCGCCCGAAACATGGACGCCGCGGCCCAGCCAGTCGCGCAGATAGCGCTGCAATTCGCCCAGCGAGATGCCGGTGTCGGGAATCTCCACGCGCACCTCGTCGGCGCCGTCGCGGCGATAGGATTCGCCGCCCTGCACGATGGAGAACGAGGCGGATTTCAGCCGGCCGTAGCGGTCGATCAGGCGGTTGGCGACCACCGCGCCGGTCAGGCCGGTCTGCGCCATCTCGGGCGGCACGGAGAACGCGTCCACCACCAGGCCGCGATCCTTCGCCGCGCTCCACACCATGCTGGCGAGACCGCAGACGACGAGCAGCACCACCAGACCGGCCGCGATCTCCAGCGCGAAGCGCGAATAGTCGCTGAAGCGGCGGAAGCGCAGATGCGAAAGCTCGAACTCGTCCTTCTTCTGCAGCGTGTCGATCTGCAGGTCGGCGAGGCGGCTCTGCTTGCGCAGATAGTCGCGCGCCTCCGCGCTCATATGGGCGCCCAGCGCGAATTGTGCCGCCAGCGCGTCGGCGCCGGGGCGCGCGGCGGGATCGTCCTCGCTCTCCTCAGCCATGCGCCGCCTTCGCGAGTTCGGATTTTTCGGCGGCCGAAAGATCGAGGCCGGAGGCGACGGCGAATTGTCCGCGCGCCTCGTCCCTGCGGCCGGACCAGAAGAGCGCCTCGCCCCATTTCAGATGCAGCCGTCCCCAGTTGGGCGCGTAGCGGGCGGCGTCTTCGAATTTGGCCGGCGCCAGGTCGGAGCGGTTCTTGGCCATCAGCGCCTCGCCCCAGCCCTCCAGCGGATCGGCGAAATGCGGGCCCTTGCGGTGCGCGCTCTCGAATTCGGCGATGGCGCCGTCCGGGTCGCCCTTGGCCAGCAGCATGGCGCCCCATTCCTGATCGACGATCGGCAGCGACGGCGCATAGCGCGCGGCGCGTTCGAACCAATATGCCGCGCCGCGCCAGTTCTTCTCCGCCGCGTCGATGTTGGCGCGCATGCGCAGGCACAGCGTGCAGTCCGGCGGCGTGCGGTCGATCAGCGCATGGGCGCCCTTGAAATCGCCGGTCTGCGCCAGCGCAGCGGCGACGGCCGGCCACAATTGACGCCTCACCGCGCCCTGCCCGAGCAGGCCGAGCCCCAGCAGCTTGCTCTCGAACCCGGCGCGCCCGGAGAGCACCGCCTGCCAGCGGCCCATCACGAAATTGATCAGCATGAAGGTGCCGGCGCGGTTCAGCGCGACGTTGGGATCGCTGCTCGGCGGCAGCGCCGCGATCGCCTGGCGCATGGCGGCGCCGTCATGCAATTGCGCATAGGCGCCGATGTCGTTCT
This sequence comes from Alphaproteobacteria bacterium, assembly GCA_015654705.1. Taxonomy (GTDB): domain Bacteria; phylum Pseudomonadota; class Alphaproteobacteria; order Micropepsales; family Micropepsaceae; genus Rhizomicrobium. The sequence goes on from JAATGL010000084.1 coordinate 9,379, forward strand.
GCCGCGCATTCTCCGCCTGGCCGGTGAGGTCGGGAAGCGCCTCGGCCTCGCGGTCGAAGGCGAGCTGGGCGTTGTAATCGCCGAGATCGGCCGCGAGCTGCGCTTCGGTCATGGGCAGGTCGACGGCGAAGGTGCGCCCGTCGAAATCCGGATCGTCGCCCCGCTTCAGCAGCGCCACCGCCTTGCGTTCGGCGGCGAGCGCGGCCTCGTCATGGCCGCGCTGCAGCTCCGTCGGCCCGGTATTGAGATAGGCCATGACGAAATCCGGACGCAGCGCCAGCGCGTCGCGCGTCATCGCGACGCTGCGCATCACGTCGCCGCGCGCCTGGTAGTAATTGCCCAGCCCGATCGCGGCCCAGGCGCGCTCGCGCGGCGCACCCGTGGCGAGCAGCCGGCGATACATCGCATTGGCCTCCTCGGTGCGGCCGACATTGCCCAGATAGACCGCATAGCGATAGGGCTGGGTGCGGGCATAAACCGCCTCCGCCGCCTGCTGCAGCAGCCGGTCGAGATCGGCGTCGGTGCCGGTGAAGGTCGGGCTGGCGTCGCCGCCGGCGCGCGCCGTGACCGCGATGCCGCCCGGCGTGCGCCAGACCTCGCCGCTGATATGGGTCTCGTGGCCCAGCCACTGGCGCAGGTCGCGGTTGAATTCGCCGATCGAGACGCCGGTGTCGGGGATCTGCACCTTGATGTCGTTGCCCCAATTGTTGGCATAGCTCGACGCGGCGCGGTGCGAGACGGTGCGCGCCTGCAGCGCCGCCAGCTTGTCGAGCAGCCGGGCGGCGACCACCTCGCCGGTCAGGCCGCGCCCGGCCAGATCGGGCGGCACCGAAAAGGATTCGACGACCAGGCCGTTGTCCTGCGCTGCGCTCCACACCGAAGCGGCGATGGCGGCAGCGATCAACACGACGATGAACGCCGCCGCCAATTCGAGCGCCAGCTTCATCAGGCCGCTGACATGCTCGATCCGCAATATCCGGCGGCGCAGCGGATTCTCTTCCTCGATCTCCTCGATCTGCAGCCGCGTCAGCCGGGTCTGTTCTTCGAGGAAGACGTCGGCGCGGTCGCCGCCATGGGCCAGCGCGACGGCCAGCGCCGCCGCCTGGTCCGGCGCGCGCTTGCCGGCATCCCGTTCCTCCGCCATGCCCTGTCCGCCTACGCCGCGACGGATCATTCGCGGAAAATCGGCGGATTGGCTACGCCATTTAATACAAATATCTAATGTTGATTTTCATAAAGCACACAAACTCTGTGTAGTGACTTGATTTGACGGGCGGGAAGTGTGACCACTGGGCGATGGCCATCGCCCTTCCCCAGATGCTGACCGCCAACCGCCTGGTCGACGGCGACGTGCTCTATTGGCGCGACGGCGGCTGGGTCGAAACGCTGCGGGACGGCCAAGTGTTCGACACGCCGGCCCAGGCCGACGCGGCGCTGGCGGCGGCACAGGCTTTCGTCACCGGCAATGTGATGGTGAACCCCTACCTCTTCGACGTGCGCGTGGATGCGTCCGGCCTTCATCCGGTGAAGGAGCGCGAGATCATCCGCGCGGCCGGGCCGACGGTGCGCGCCGATCTCGGCAAGCAGGCGTCCCGCCCATTTGCGGAAGCGCCGAAGCCCGCGCAGCGTCGTGAGGCGAATTTCGCAGAGGGGTCCGGCGCGGCGGAGAACGGGAGCTTCGATGTATCGCTATGACGAATTCGACGCGCGCTTCGTCGCCGAGCGGGTCGAGCAGTTCCGCGGCCAGGTGGCGCGGCGCCTCTCGGGCGAACTGAACGAGGACCAGTTCAAGCCGCTGCGCCTGATGAACGGGCTCTATCTGCAGCTGCACGCCTACATGCTGCGCGTCGCGGTGCCCTACGGCACGCTGGACGCGCGGCAGATGCGCATGCTGGCGCATATCGCGCGCCGCTACGACAAGGGCTACGGCCATTTCACCACGCGGCAGAACATCCAGTTCAACTGGCCGAGGCTGGTCGACGTGCCGGACATCCTGGCCGACCTCGCCACGGTCGAGATGCACGCCATCCAGACCAGCGGCAACTGCATCCGCAACGTCACCGCCGACCATTTCGCGGGCGCGGCGGCGGACGAGATCGAAGACCCGCGTCCGCTGGCCGAGATCGTGCGGCAATGGTCGTCGCTGCACCCGGAATTCGTCTTCCTGCCGCGCAAGTTCAAGATCGCGGTGTCGGGCGCGCCGCATGACCGTGCCGCCCTGGCCTTCCATGACATGGCGGTGGAGATCGTCCGCAACGCCGAAGGCCCCACCGGCGACAAGGTGCTGGTCTGCGGCGGCATGGGCCGCACGCCCTATATCGCGCAGGTGCTGGGCGAATTCGTCGAAAAG
>JAATGL010000312.1 GCA_015654705.1 Alphaproteobacteria bacterium
GTCGGCGATACGCGGCGCGGGCGGGGCGGCGGCCGGTCCTGCCGAGGGCGGCGTCAGGTCGAAGCCGGCGGCCACCGCCGCGGTGTTCTGTGCGACGCTCTGCCAGGGCACCCTGACGCTGGCCACCAGGGTCGGGTTCTGCGCGATGCGGCCGAAAGTGCTGTCGAGCAGCTCCATCATTTCCATGTCGCGGCGGCGCGCGGTGCGCCCGCCCATCACCACGCCGATGATGTGGGTGTTGCCGCGCACCACCGACGACACCAGGTTGAAGCCGGAGGCGCCGGTGTAGCCGGTCTTGATGCCGTCGGCGCCCTGGTAGCGGCCGATCAAATTGTCGTGCGTCGGATAGGTGACGCCGCGATAGGCGAATCCGGGAATCGAGAAATAGTGGAAATATTGCGGGAAATCATAGGCCAGATGGCGCGCCAGCGTCGCCAGGTCGCTGGCCGTCGAGATCTGCAGCGGATCGGGCAGGCCCGAGGCGTTGTGGAAGAAGGTGTCGCGCATGCCGATCTCGCGCGCCTTGGCGGTCATCTGGGCCGCGAAATGCGATTCGGTGCCGCCCAGCGCCTCGGCGATCGTGACCGCCACGTCGTTGGCGGAGCGCACCACGATGGCGCGGATCGCGGTCTCGACCGGAATCGTGTCGCCGGGCCTAAAGCCCAGCTTGGTCGGCTTCTGGGACGCGGCATGGGCCGAGACCGGCAGCGGCGTCGAGAAATTGACCTGGCCCTTCTTCAGCGCATCGAACAGGAGATACAGCGTCATCATCTTGGTCAGCGAGGCGGGATGGCGCTCGGCGTCCGGATTGCGGCTGTAAAGGACTTTGCCGGTCTCGCCGTCGACGATCAGGGCGGCGTCCTTGGTAGGATCGGTGGGTCCGGCAAAGGCGGCGGCGCGGCGGGCGATGCCCCGATACGGCACGCCGCGATAGGGAACCGCACGGGCATGGCGATGGTGGATAGCGGCGCCGGCCGGCCCGGCCATCAGGGCCGTTGCCAGGCTCAGCGCCAGTATCAGGACCGGCAGGGTCTGTGCGATCACACCGATTCGGGCGTGCGCCCCGTCAAGCATGGACAGCCTCAACGTGCCAAAATAACGATACAAGCCTGCAACAAAGAGACCAAATTGAGGCCTCCAGCGCAAGCCAAATCGGGAATCCATGATAGTTTACGGGCATTTACGAACGGTTAATATTTGGTTTTTCCCGTTTGGTGTGTGCCGCCGCAAGGCACTCTTGACATTGTCCATGGTGCACTGCATATAAGTCATGTTGCACTGCAACAGAGTCGTGCGGACCAAGTCCCAAGATCGCGCGGTGCGCCATGAAACCAGGAGACATGAAAATGGCGAAAGCAAAGACTGCGGCCGACGAAAAGGCGATCGATGCGGCCGATGACGTCGAAATGCATGTGAAGAACGGCGCCGAGACGCTGAAGCTCGGCTTCGAGAAGGCCGTGAAGAACTACGACCACCTCGTCGGCTATGGCAAGGATACGGTCGAAGCCTACATGAAGGCCGCCAACGTGGCCGGCAAGGGTGCCGAGACCCTGCACAACGAGATTTATGCCTATTCCAAGCAGTCGATCGAAGACACGATCGCCGCGACCAAGGCGCTGATGGGCACCAAGTCCATCCATGAAGCCTTCGAGCTGCAGACCGACTTCGCCAAGACCGCGTTCGACGCCTATGTCAGCCAGCTCACCCGGCTCAGCGAACTGTTCGTGTCCACCACCAAGGACACGATGGCGCCGATCCAGGGCCGCGTTCAGGCCTGGGTCGAGACCGTGCAGAGCACGCGCGCGGCCTGATACCGAAAGCGCGTTCCGCGGCTCCTCCCCCCAAAACGGAACGCTGCCGAAGGGCTCGGGTGTCACAACCCGGGCCCTTTCGTTTTTTTCATGTCGTTTTTGCCACGCGCCGGAGATGCGGATTGCGGTTGCATTCCCTGGGCCTGATCCCGTTAAGTACCGTCATGCACGTCGGTAGCGGCGATGAGAGATAAGCGCGACGGTCGCGGCCAGATCGGCGATGGCGGTTCCGGAACGGGAACCGGCGTCGTCGCCAAAACGCGGCCGAAAACCAAGAAACCGTCGCTCTACAAGGTCCTGATCCTCAACGACGACTACACGCCGATGGAGTTCGTCGTCCACATCCTGGAGAAGTTCTTCAACAAGGGCCGCGAGCAGGCGGTCGAGATCATGCTGCATGTCCATCGCCATGGTGTGGGCATCTGCGGCGTCTTCACCTACGAGGTGGCGGAAACCAAAGTGGCGCAGGTCATTGAATTTTCCCGCCGCCATCAACATCCTCTACAATGCACCATGGAGAAGGAGTAACGAGTCGATGCCATCGCTCTCGCGTAGCCTCGAACAGGCCCTGCACCGGGCGATCAAGCTCGCCAGCGACCGGCATCACGAATACGCGACGCTCGAGCATCTCCTTCTGGCCCTGATGGACGATCCCGACGCGGCGCAGGTGATGAAGGCCTGCAACGTCGAGACCGATCCGCTGCGCCACGCCCTGCAGAAATATGTCGACGAGGAATTGCTGACGCTGGTGATCGAGGACGGCGAGGACGCCAAGCCGACCACCGGCTTCCAGCGCGTCGTCCAGCGCGCCGTGCTGCATGTGCAGAATTCCGGCCGCGACGA
>JAATGL010000094.1 GCA_015654705.1 Alphaproteobacteria bacterium
CGGCAATCTCGACAGCGCCAAGAGCCACGAGATCATGCAATTGCTGCGAAGCCTGAATGTCGAGCGGCGGCTCACCATCGTTCTGGTGACGCATGAAGAGGACGTCGCGTCCTATGCCGGCCGCCAGGTGCGTTTCCGCGACGGGTTGATCGCATCGGACAGCGGAGCGCTCCCATGATCATGAACGCGCTGCTGCTGGCGCTGCGCGAAATCCGCAACAACCTGCTGCGCGCGGGGCTGACGACGCTGGGCGTGGTGATCGGCGTCGCCGCGGTGATCCTGATGGTGACGCTGGGCGCCGGCGCGACCCAGCGCGTCACTGCCGACATCGGTTCGCTGGGCAACAATCTGCTGATCCTCGTACCCGGCCAGCAGCGCGGCCCGCCCACCGCCGTCACGCCGTTCGACATGGCCACCGTCGACGCCGTGCAGCGCGAGATTCCGGGCTTGGCCGACGTGGTGCCGGAGCTTGCGGTGCAGGGCGTCGCGGTGAACGGCAACCGCAACCACGCCACCCAGATCGACGGCACCACGAACGCCTATCTGCGCAGCCGCAGCTGGGAGCTGAGCGACGGCCGCGAATTCTCGCCCGCCGAAATCCTCGGCGGCAAATCGGTCTGCATGGTGGGCCAGACCGTGCGGCGCGAGCTCTACGGCGACCAGGTCCTTCTGGGCGCGCGGCTGCGCATCAACAAGGCGACCTGCGAGATCGTGGGCTTCATGGCGCCCAAGGGCGAATCCATCTTCGGCCAGGACATGGACGACATCATCCTGATGCCGCTGAAGGCGGTGCAGCGGCGCCTGGCCGGCAACACCGAAGTCAACGTGATCCGCATCTCGGTGGCGGACGAGGCGGGCATCCCCAGCGCCAAGGAACAGATCACGCGGCTGATGCGCGAACGCCGCCACATCCTGCCGGGGCAGGTCGACGATTTCGACGTTCAGGACCTGAAGGAAATCACCCAGATCATCACCGGCGTGACGGTGATCCTCACCGCTTTCCTCTCGGCGGTCGCGGCGGTCAGCCTGCTGGTCGGCGGCATCGGCATCATGAACATCATGCTGGTGTCGGTGACCGAGCGTACCCGCGAGATCGGCATCCGCCTCGCCATCGGCGCGCGCGAGCGCGACGTGCTGCTGCAGTTCCTGATCGAGGCCATCGTGATGAGCGCGCTGGGCGGCGTCATCGGCGTGCTGCTGGGGCTCGGCGGCTCGGCGGCGATCGCCGGCGCCTTGAAGCTGCCCTTCGTCTTCCAGCCCGGCATCGTGGTCATCGCCGTCGGCTTCGCGGCAGTGGTCGGCGTCGCCTTCGGATTCTTCCCCGCTCGTCGCGCCGCCCGCCTCGACCCGATTGAAGCCCTGCGCCACGAGTGACGGCAGCCTCGATCGTCATACCGTCCGTCAAGTTTTGGAAATCGCTCATAAAAGTGGCAGCCCGAACGAAGCCCCGGGGTCTGACCGCGTGCGCTATCCTCCTAAGGTTGCCCCTTGCATGTTTTCCGTTTCGCGAGAACACGATTTCGGATACAGTGTAAAATCGCGGTGCAAATTGTTGTACCGCGTATGGGAAGAGGGTAAGGCCATGAAGTGGGGAACTGCGTTGATCGCTGCAACCGCTGTCGCTTTGGCGGCGCCGGTGCAGGCAAAGGTGTTGAAGCCGGGACAGTATAGCGCCGGCGGCCTTCAAGACATCTGTCTGGTGAGTGACGGAACCTGGTACAGCCCGACTTTCGCCAATTGGGGCGGCCAATGGTTCACCGAGACCTATCAGGGCGAAAACGCCGTCGTGTTCGGCAACTACAATTCCGGCGCCGGCAACGATTCCATGGTCATCAACGGCACAAAATTGCTTTGGATGGAATGGTCGGACGATCTCACCTACAGCAATCCGCTCGGTGATCTGACGTTTACCAAAGAAAAGAAGAATTGCGATCCGCCGCAGCCTGCGGGCACGCGCAACAAAAACAAGAACCCGATAGAATAGGGTTCTATCTCTTCACAGTACGGCTGGGCCCCTGAGCCGGGGCCCTTCTTTCGGGTTACCGGACGCCTCTCGGCGTTTTTCTGTAGCCGTCATTCCGTCAGCATCTTTTCCAGCGTGGCAAGTTCGTCGGCTTCGCGCGCGGGCTTGTCCCAGCGCAGGCGGTTGATGCGCGGGAAGCGCATGGCGACGCCGGATTTGTGGCGCGTCGAACGCTGCAGGCCTTCAAAGGCAACCTCCAGCACCAGACCGAAATCCCTGTCGGCCCGCACCGCGCGTACCGGCCCGAAGCGCTCGGTCGTGTTGTCGCGGACGAATTTGTCGATCAGCTTCAGTTCCTCGTCGGTGAATCCGAAATAGGCTTTGCCGACGGGCGTCAGCGAACGATCGCCATTGGCGTCTTCGCGCCACACGCCAAACGTATAATCCGAATAGAAGCCGGAGCGCTTGCCGTGACCGCGCTGGGCATACATCAAGACCGCGTCGATCAGATGCGGATCGCGCTTCCACTTGAACCACGGGCCTTTGGGCCGTCCGGCTTCGTAGATGGAATCCCAGCGCTTCAGCATCAGGCCTTCCGCCAGCCGCGCGTCGCCCAGCGGCGGATCGGCGCGCAGGGCGCTCAATTCCTGCCAGTCGGCGAAAGGCTGCAGCGGTGACAGGTCGATGCGCGGCGATTGTGCCCGCGCGACGAAAATCTCGAGCCGCTTGCGCCGCTCGGCAAAGGGCAGGATGCGCAGATCGTCCTCGCCATCGAGCAGCAGGTCGTAGGCGCGGATCGCGGCGGGATATTGCGCCAGCAATTTGGCGTCCGCCGTCTTGCGGTTGAGACGTTGCTGCAGATCGCCGAAGGAGGCGACCTGACCGTCACGCATCACCAGCAATTCGCCGTCGATCACGCCGTCGAAATTCAGGAAATCCAGCACGTCGGGAAAGGCTTGGCCGATATCGTCGCCGGTGCGGCTGTAGAGCCGCTTCTGGCCGCGCTCGTTCACCGCCTGCACGCGGATGCCGTCCCATTTCCATTCGGCGGCGAAGTCGCCCGGAGCGAGCCTGGTGAAATCCGCTTTTTCGATCGCCTGCGCCAGCATGACCGGGCGGAAGCGCCCCGGCGCATTGGCCGTCGGCTTTTCGCTGCGCTTTTCCAGCCAGGCGAACAGGTCCTCATAAGGCGCATGCTGGCTGTGCCAGACTTCCTCGATCTGGTCGATCTCGACACCGCCCAAAGCCGCCAGCGCCTGCTTGGCCAGCCGCGCCGAAACACCGACGCGCAAGCCTCCCGTGAGCAGCTTCAGGAGCGCCCAGCGGCCGTCGGCATCCAGCGCATCGAGCCAGGTTTCGAGCAATGCCTGCACCTGCGCCCGCGAGGCGCCCCGCAATGCGTCGATCACTTCCGACAGATCCGGTTCGCGGTTGGCGCCGGGCCTGGCCGGCCACACCAGCGCCACCGTCTCGGCCAGATCGCCGACATAGTCATAGGACAGCGCGAAGAGGTGAGGGTCCATGCGCGCTTCGACGGCCTTGCGAATGAAGGCGGGCTTGGCCGCGTCGAACGACAGCACGCCGGTCAGCGCCGCCAGCGCCCAGCCGCGCTCGGGATCCGGCGTATCGCGAAAATGATCGCGCAGCAGGGTCAGCTTGCCGTTGCGCTGCGGCGTGAACGCCAGGCGGTCCAGCAGGCCGGCGAAGGCGCGCATCAGCTTTCGCCCTCGTCGTCGTCATAGCCGACGAGCGAGAGCGCGCGCGCCGCCACGCCGTTCAGCTCGGACCAGCGCAGCAGCGCCTCCTCGCCGCCATGCGTGATCCAGACCTCGCCGGGCCCGATCTCGCTGATGGTCCCGGTCAGTTCGTTCCAGTCGGCATGGTCGGAAATCACCAGCGGCAATTCCACCTGACGCTGGCGCGCGCGCGCCCGCACCCGCATCCAGCCGGAGGCGAACGCCGGCAGCGGATCGGCGAAGCGCCGCGACCAGCGGTCGTCGATGGCCGATGGCGGAGCGATCACGATCGCGCCCGCGAAATCGCTTTTCTTGGCTTTCTCCACCGTCGCCGGCTCAAGCGGCCCCAACTCGATGCCGAAGCGCTCATAGAGCGCGTTCATGCCCTGCATTGCGCCATGCACATAGATCGGACTGTCGTAGCCGGCCTCGCGCAGCAGGCGGATGATGCGCTGTGCCTTGCCCAGTGCATAGGCACCGACAAGGTGGGTGCGCTCGGGAAACTGCGCGACCGATTTCAGCAGCCGCGCGATCTCATCGGCGGCGTCCGGAAAATTGAACACCGGAATGCCGAAGGTCGCCTCCGTCACGAACACGTCGCAGGCCACCGGCTCGAAAGGCGGACAGGTGGGGTCGCGCCGGCGCTTGTAATCGCCGGAGACCACCAGCGTCATGCCCTTGTGCCGCACCACGGCCTGCGCCGATCCCAGCACATGGCCGGCGGGCACCAGCGTGATGTCCACGCCGTCCCGGTCGATGGTCTGGCCGTAGCGCAGCGCCTCGCTTTGTCCGGCGAAATCCGCGCCATAGCGCGCCGCCATGATCGCCAGCGTCTCAGTCGTCGCGACCACCGCGCCATGGCCGGCGCGGGCATGGTCCGAATGGCCGTGAGTGATGACCGCGCGCGCCACCGGCCGTACGGGGTCGATGTAGAAATCCCCCGGCGGGCAATAGAGGCCGGCCGGCATGGGGCAAAGGATGCTCTCGGGCTTGGGCATGGCTGTCAGAGATGATAACGCAATGGGCGGCCGGCAAGCCCCAGGCTACAGCAACCGCCAGGAGCCGGCGGCGTCACTGGGCGGTCGTGAAGATGGGATAGCTCCGCTGGGTGCCTGGCTTCTTCGGTACTCTCCGCCCTGATAGAAACGTGAAAGTCACAAGGTGAAGGCGCATGAAACGGACGGGCTTGTCGATTCTGGCCGCGGGGCTTTTGTTCGCCTGTCCGGCGGCCGCACAGACCGCCGCTGCGCCCGCGGCGCGGATCGAAACCTCGCTGGGCAATATTACCATCACGCTCGACCCCGCGCATGCGCCCGCCACAGTGGCGAATTTCCTGCGCTATGCCCGCGAAGGCCATTTCGACGGCACGGTGGTCTACCGGGTGGTGCCCGGCTTCGTGCTGCAGGCCGGGAGCTTCGACGCCCAGGGCAACCAGAAGGCGGCGCATGAGCCCATCGCGCTCGAAAGCGCCAATGGGCTCGCCAATCTGCGCGGTGCCGTCGCGATGGCGCGCGAGAGCGATCCCGCCAGCGGCGCGGCGGAGTTCTTCATCGATCTGGCCGACAATCCCGCCCTCGATCCCGAGCCCGGCGCGCCGCCCAACACCACCGGCTATGCCGTGTTCGGCAAGGTGACCGACGGCATGGATGTGGTCGACAAGATCGCCGCCGTGCCGACCGGCGGCAAAGGCCCGTTTCCCGACGCTGCGCCGGTCACGCCGGTGGTGATCAAGAAGGTTACGGTGATCGAGGCGGCGACCGCGGCAAAACAGCCGAACTGACGGCGCGCTCGTCGCGGAAATCTCGCCCCCGCCGATTATCCTAGCTCAGCCGCCCCGGATGGCGCTTCACGAAGGCTTCGAGTTTCGGGCCGAGCTGGGGGATGTTGTATTCGCGGTCCCAGACATTGACCGCCTCGGCGAGGATCTTCTGGCGGATGTCCGCCGGCAGCGCGTTCCAGTGGACCAGCACGGCGCTGCCCAGGCGGCGCACGAAAGTCTCGTCCTCGCTGGGATATTTGAACGTCTTGCGCTCGGGCAGGCGGGCGGGATTGTTCAGCGGTATTTTCGCGGGCTCGGCCATGGGCAGGCTCTCTTTCTCGTCGGCGTGAAATCATCCGTCGGCGGCTCGACGTCGAGCCGCATACCGGGCGTGCAGTATGGCGCGGAAGCCGCGTCGGGCTATTTGCGCGCCTTGCGCGCGGCATAGCGCGCGTCGCGCTTGGCCTTGCGCTCGGCCTCATCGGCGATCACGCGCGCGGCGCGTTCGCGCGCCTCGTTTTCTTTGGCCATCAGAGCGGCCTTTTCGGCCTCTTCGCGGGCCTTCTCCGCCGCCAGCGCTTCCTCGGCCTTGCGCGCGGCTTCCGCCTCTTTGGCGAGCTTGCGCTCCGCCTCGCGCACCTCGCGTTCCTTGGCCAGCGCCACGCGCGCCGCTTGGCGCTCGGCGAAGCCCGGATCGTTGAGCGGCGATTTGGCGCGCGCCTTTTCGAGCTGCGCCGCACGCGCCTTGGCGGCCGTATCCAGCCGCTCGGAGAATTTCTGGTCTCTAAAGCCCTTCATCGTCTTTCTCAGTTGTCCAGGAAGCTGCGCAGTTTGCGCGAGCGGCTGGGGTGTTTCAGCTTGCGCAGCGCCTTCGCCTCGATCTGGCGGATGCGTTCGCGGGTCACGGAGAATTGCTGGCCCACCTCCTCCAGCGTGTGATCGGTGTTCATGCCGATGCCGAAGCGCATGCGCAGCACGCGCTCCTCGCGCGGCGTCAGTGTCGCCAGCACGCGCGTGGTGGTCTCGCGCAGATTGGCCTGGATCGCGGCATCGATCGGCAGCACCGCGTTCTTGTCCTCGATGAAATCGCCGAGATGCGAATCTTCCTCGTCGCCGATGGGGGTTTCGAGAGAGATCGGCTCCTTCGCGATCTTGAGGACCTTGCGGACCTTTTCCAAAGGCATAGCGAGGCGCTCGGCCAGCTCTTCGGGCGTCGGCTCGCGGCCGATCTCATGCAGCATCTGGCGGGAGGTGCGCACCAGCTTGTTGATCGTCTCGATCATGTGGACCGGGATGCGGATGGTGCGCGCCTGGTCGGCGATCGAGCGGGTGATCGCCTGGCGAATCCACCACGTCGCATAGGTGC
>JAATGL010000281.1 GCA_015654705.1 Alphaproteobacteria bacterium
AGGAACTGCCGGACGCCTTCCTGCGCCGCTGCTTCTTCCACTACATCAAGTTTCCCGAGCGCGAGACGATGCAGAAGATCGTCGACGTGCATTATCCGGGCATCAAGCAGAAGCTGGTCGGCGAGGCGCTCAATGTCTTCTACCAGATCCGCGATGTGCCGGGCCTGAAGAAGAAGCCGTCGACCAGCGAATTGCTGGACTGGCTGAAACTCCTCCTGAACGAGGACGTGTCGCCCGAAGCATTGCGTGAAAAGGATCCGACCAAGCTGATCCCGCCCCTGCACGGCGCCCTGCTGAAGAACGAGCAGGACGTGCATCTGTTCGAGCGCCTGGCGTTTCTGGCGCGGCGGGAGAGCAGGAATTAGTTGTCGCTAAGCGACCGCCAGTCCAATGCGGCGCTCTATCCGGTCGAGCCGATCCTCGATGCGGTCGATTCGATTGGAGACATTCGCGTATTGCTGCTCCAGAAATCCGACGCGCGTCTTGAGTTCCCTGACGTCAAGGCGCGTCTCATCGACCACCATCCGGATGTGGCGGAGATGCTCGAGCACGAGGTTGTCGGCAGGATTGCTCATCGCGCTATTCTGTCCCATACAAGAGTTGACGACAAGTAAGCTTCCCATGCGCCCCATGAAACTGGCCCCTCTTGGAATGTTGATGGCCGCATTGGCCTCATCCGCGCTGGCGCAGGATTCGAGCGACGTTTTCAGCGAATCTACGAACGGCGCCAAGGTGCATGTGGCGTCGGGTTTCGTCTGTCCGTTGCAGATCAGCCATTTTGAGCGCGACGCGGTGGGCGAGCGTGATCCCGAGACCGGCGCGGATTTCTGTGCCTATTCGGCGCTGGACGGCGTCTACGGCACCATCACGCTGGTCGCGCTCAAGGGCCCCTACGATCCCAAGACCGCGCTGGCGCCCGATTTCGTCGAGCAGGAGGACACCGGCGGCAAGATGATCGGCGAAGGCATGGCGAAGCTCGGCGGCACGCCGACCTACATCCGCAGCTACGAGACGACCAGCCTCGAAGACCTGCATTACCGCACGCTGTTTGCGGCCGGTGCGGTCGGCGACTGGGGCGTCCAGGTGACGGTGGAATATGCCAGCCCCCGCGACGACGCCGTTGAAAAAGACTTCGTCGATGCGGTCTATGCCGAGGCCCGGACGCGGATCGCCGGCGGCAAGTGACGCGCGGGCTGTTGGGATCGGGGTGGGCCGGGTCTAACATGCGCTGACGATCATCGGACAAGGCCCATGTTCTTCCAGTTCTTCGACGAGCTTCGCGCCGCGCGCATTCCGGTGACGCTGAAGGAATATCTGGCGCTGATGGACGCACTGTCGCACGACGTCATCGAAATGAAGGTCGACGAATTCTACTATCTCTCGCGCGCCGCGCTGGTGAAGGACGAGCGCAACCTCGACAAGTTCGACCGGGTGTTCGGGCACGTCTTCAAGAGACTCGAAGGTCTCGATGCCGCGCTGGCCGCGCAAATCCCCGAGGACTGGCTGAAAGCGCTGACCGAAAAATTCCTGACCGAGGAAGAGAAGAAGCAGGTCGAGGCGCTCGGCGGCTGGGACAAGCTGATGGAGACGCTGAGACAGCGCCTCGAAGAACAGAAGAAGCGCCACGAAGGCGGCTCCAAGATGATCGGCTCGGGCGGCACCTCGCCATTCGGCAATTCCGGCTACAATCCCGAAGGTGTGCGCATCGGCCAGGACAAGTCCCGCCACGGCAAGGCGGTGAAGGTCTGGGACAAGCGCGAATACCGCAACCTCGACGATTCCGTCGAACTGGGCACCCGCAACATCAAGGTGGCGCTGCGCCGGCTGCGCAAATGGGCGCGACAAGGCGCGGAGACCGAACTCGACCTGCCCGGCACGATCAGGGACACGGCCAGCAAGGGCTATCTCGACCTCAAGCTGATCCCCGAACGCCACAACACGGTGAAGGTGCTGCTGTTCTTCGACATCGGCGGCTCAATGGACGCGCATGTCAGGCTCTGCGAGGAGTTGTTCAGCGCCGCCAAGACCGAATTCAAGCACATGGATTTCTTCTATTTCCACAATTGCCTGTAGGAGAGCGTGTGGAAGGACAACCGCCGCCGCCACAATGAGAAGCTCCTGACCTGGGACGTGCTGCACAAATATCCGCACGACTACAAGGTCATCTTCATCGGCGACGCGACGATGAGTCCCTACGAGATCAGCTATCCCGGCGGCAGCGTCGAGCACTGGAACGAAGAGCCCGGCGCCGTCTGGCTCGACCGCGTGACGCAGATCTACCAGCATTGCGTCTGGCTTAACCCGGCGGCCCAAAAACACTGGGATTACACGCCATCGATTGCCCTGATATCACAAATCCTGAACGGCCGGATGTACCCGCTGACGCTGAGCGGGCTGGACGATGCGATGAAGGCGCTTAACCGCTGACAATGCCGCACCCGTCCATCACATCGTCTAGGACGAACTTGTAGCGGCCGCCGGCGCAATGGTATTTGGCGCGCCGGAATTGCATCGTCAGAGGCCGGAAGCCATGCCCAAGATCGACGTGAAATCCGCTCCGGAGCGCAGGGGTTCGTCCTATCCGGCGCCTTTCAACGAGATGGCGAAGGACCGCATCAAGCAGGCGCTCGGCAGCCAGGCGGGCCTCACCGATTTCGGCGTCAATCTCACGCGCCTGCCGCCCGGCGCCTGGTCGAGCCAGCGTCACTGGCATTCGAGGGAAGACGAGTTCGTCTATGTGCTGTCGGGCGAGGTCGTGCTGATCACCGACAAAGGCGAAGAGGTCCTGCGTGCCGGCGACTGCGCGGCGTTCGCCAAGAACGTCGCCGACGGCCATCACATGATCAACCGCGGCGGCGCGGACGCAGTCTATCTCGAAATCGGCACGCGTTCGGCGGATGATTTCTGTACCTACCCGGACATCGACATGCAGGCCGACAAAAAGGCTGGCCGTTACGCGCACAAGGACGGCACGCCCTATTCCTGACGACGGGAATCGCCGTGAACCATCAGGGCATTCTGATGGTTAACGTCCCTTGACCATTCTTGTGAATCCCGGGGGCGATGGCTAGCTTGAAAACGGTGGCCTGCCTGCAAGGCGCGCTTTTCGGGGAATGGAAGAATGCTCGTCGCGCTGCGGTTCGTCAGCCTCATCCTGATCGCGCTCGCGCTCATGCTGCTCGGCGCCGACGTCGTCACGTCGCTGGACAAGGGCGGCGAGATCACCGTGCGCTCGATCGAGCAGGTCTGGGCGCTATTCAGCAAGGGCGGCGTCGAAGCCTTCCAGGCCTGGATGGGACATGTGCCGCCCGCGCCCGTCGCGCGCGGGATCGAGACGGTGCTGGCCCTGCCGGGCTGGGCGGTCAGTGGCGTGCTCGGCGTGCTGCTCAATTTCCTGTCCGGGCGATCGCATGTCCAACCCGGCTAGCGGTTGCCGCCCGGAACCCAGAGGACGTCCTTCGCACCCTTGTCGTTGACGAAACGGCTGGCCACGAACAGGTGGTCGGAGAGGCGGTTGATGTAGCGCAGCGCCGTGTCGTTGACCGGCTCCTGCGCCGCCAGTTCCACCATCAGCCGCTCGGCGCGGCGCGTGATGGCGCGCGCCAGATGCAGATAGGCCGACGCGGCGCTCCCGCCCGGCAGCACGAAGGAGGTCAGCGGCGCCAGTTCCGCGTTCATCGCGTCGATCTCGCGCTCCAGCCTTTCGACCTGCGCCTCGGCGATGCGCAGCCTTCCCTCGCTGCGCCTGGCGGTTTCCGGCACGCAGAGATCGGCGCCCAGATCGAACAGATCGTTCTGGATGCGCATTAGCATCTCATCCAGCGCGCCCTCGGCATGCAGCCGGGCGATGCCGATGGCGGCATTAGCTTCGTCCACCGTGCCAAAGGCCGAGAAGCGCAGGGCATTTTTCGGCAGGCGCGTGCCGTCTCCCAGCGCGGACGAGCCCTTGTCGCCGGTCTTTGTATAGATGCGGTTCAGCGTGACCATGGCCGCACATTACCGCGGGCCTCGTGACGGCGCCATCCTTCGACGGATTACGAGGTTGCAGGCGGATCGTCTGTGGTTATGATCCCGTCGCCGTCAAAAGAGCCTCCATCATGCCCGTCCAAGCCCCCGAGATCATCGAAGTCGATGACACCCGCGTCTGTTGCGACGGCATCGCAGGCGCGCTGGGCCATCCCAGGGTCTATCTCGAAATGGGCGACGAGACCTTCGTCGAGTGTCCCTATTGCGACCGCCGCTTCGTACTGCGGGATGGGGCGCCGGGGCATTGAGCAAGCCGCTCAGCAAGGGCGACCATCTCTACCTGATCGACGGTTCGGGTTATCTGTTCCGCGCCTATCACGCGCTGCCGCCGCTGACGCGCAAATCCGACGGACTGCCGACCGGCGCGGTCTCCGGCTACTGCAACATGCTGTGGAAGCTGCTCGAGGACATGAAGGGTCCCGACCAGCCCACCCATCTGGCCGTCGTCTTCGACGCCAGCGAGAAAACCTTCCGCAACGCGATCTATCCGCTCTACAAGGCCAACCGGCCGCCGCCGCCCGACGATCTGATCCCGCAATTTCCGCTGGTGCGCGATGCTACGCGCGCCTTCAACGTCTCCTGCGTCGAGGAGCAGGGCTACGAGGCCGACGACCTGATCGCCACCTACACGCGCCTGGCCCGCGAGGCCGGGGCACAGGTCACCATCGTCTCCTCCGACAAGGATTTGATGCAGCTGGTCGAGGACGGCGTGGTGACGCTGCTCGACACGATGAAGAACAAGCGCATCGGCTCGGCCGAGGTGATGGAGAAATTCGGCGTGCCGCCGTCCAAGGTGGTGGAGGTGCAGGCGCTGGCCGGCGATTCGACCGACAACGTGCCGGGCGTGCGCGGTATCGGCATCAAGACGGCGGCCGAACTGATCAACCAGTACGGCGATCTCGAATCGCTGCTGCAGCACGCCGGCGAGATCAAGCAGCCCAAGCGGCGCGAAACGCTGCTGGAGAATATCGATAATGCGCGCGTCTCGCTGCGGCTCGTGACCCTCGATGCCAATGCGCCGATCAAGGAGGGGGCGGAGCATTTCGCGGTGCGCGAGCCGGAAGCCGCACCGCTGATCGGCTTCCTCAAGGCGATGGAATTCAACACCCTGACGCGCCGTGCCGCGGCGCATTTCGGGATCGAGAATCCGGATCTTATCACGGCCGATGACGCCGCCGCGCCCGAAACGCCGAGCGCGGTGCGCAGCGCCGAACCGACGGCGCCTTCCGCTTCGTCCAAAGGAGGAATGCCGGGCGCCGTGGCGGACCGCGCCGCACTGACGAAGCCCATCGACCACGACGCCTACGAAACCGTGACGACGCTGATGCGGCTGTCGCAATGGATCGCGCGCGCGCGCGAGATGGGCGCGGTCAGCGTCGATACCGAGACGACCTCGCTCGATCCGATGCAGGCGGGTCTGTTCGGCGTGTCTCTGGCGGTGGCGCCGGGCGATGCCTGCTACATTCCCTGCTGCCATCGCCAAGGCGGCGACCTCGTCTCTTCCAGCCGCGACGAGATCGTCCAGATCGCCGAGAAGGACGTGATCGCGGCACTGAAGCCGCTGCTGGAAGACGCGAGCGTCCTCAAGATCGCGCAGAACCTGAAATACGATTATCTGGTCTTCCTGGAACGCGGCATCCGCGTCGCGCCGTTCGACGACACGATGCTGATGTCCTACGCACTCGATGGCGGGCTGCACGGCCACGGGATGGACGAATTGTCCGAACTGCACCTGACCCACACGCCGATCCCGTTTTCCGAAGTCGCCGGCAAAGGCAAGGAGAAGATCATCTTCGACAGCGTGGCGATCAAGAAAGCGACGCGCTATTCGGCCGAGGACGCCGACGTCACGCTGCGGCTGGCGCTGTTCCTGAAGCCGCGGCTGGCGGCTGAGGGAAAGCGCACGGTCTATGAGACGCTGGAGCGTCCGCTGGTGCCAGTGCTGGCCGACATGGAGCGCGCCGGCATCATGATCGATCCCGACCTGCTGCGCCGTCTCTCCAACGATTTCGCCCAAGCCCAGGCCAGGATGGAAAAGGAGATCCACGCGCTTGCCGGCGAGGCGTTCAACATCGGCTCGCCCAAGCAGTTGGGTGACATCCTGTTCGGAAAATTCTCGCTGCCCGGCGGCCGCAAGACCAAGACCGGCGCCTGGTCGACCGATGTCGACGTGCTGGAGGAGGTGGCGGCGCAGGGCCATGACATCGCACGCATCGTGCTCGACTGGCGCCAGCTCGCCAAATTGCGCGGCACCTATACCGATGCGCTGCCGACCTACATCAATCCCAAAACCGGCCGCGTGCATACGTCCTATGCGATGGCGTCCACCTCGACCGGGCGGCTCGCCTCGACCGATCCCAACCTACAGAACATCCCGATCCGCAGCGAGGAGGGCCGCCGTATCCGCCAGGCCTTCATCGCACCGAAGGGCGCCAGGCTGATCAGCGCCGATTACAGCCAGATCGAGCTGCGCCTGCTGGCCCATATCGCCGATATTCCGCAGCTCAAGAAGGCCTTCGAAGACGGGCTCGACATCCATGCGCTGACCGCGTCGGAAATGTTCGGCGTCGCCGTCAAGGACATGCCGGCGGAGGTACGGCGCCGCGCCAAGGCCATCAATTTCGGCATCATCTATGGCATCTCGGCCTTCGGGCTCGCCAACCAGCTCGGCATCGCGCGCGGCGAGGCGGACGACTACATCAAGAAATACTTCCAGCGTTTTCCCGGCATCCGCGGCTATATGGAGGACACCAAGGCCTTTGCGCGCCAGCACGGCTTCGTCGAGACGCTGTTCGGGCGGCGGGTCCATATCCGCGAGATCAATTCGAAGGTGCCGGGCTTTCGCGGCGGCGCCGAGCGCGCCGCGATCAATGCGCCGATCCAGGGCACGGCCGCCGACATCATCCGCCGCGCCATGATCCGCCTGCCCGACGCGCTGGCGCGGAAGACGCTGAATGCCCAGATGCTGCTGCAGGTGCATGACGAACTGGTGTTCGAGGCGCCCGATGCCGAGGTCGAGGCGACGTCGGCGCTGGCCAAATCCGTGATGGAAAAGGCATCGCTGCCCGCGGTTTCGCTGAGCGTTCCCCTGACGGTGGAGGTGCGCGCCGCCGCCAATTGGGATGCGGCACATTAATGTATCACGCCGCGATCGACTTTAGTCCCGTCTCGGCGCTGATGCCGGCCTTGGCGAGCGCGAAGACCAGTTCCGACATCGCGCTTTGCGCATCGGGTTTCTCGCTGGCGAGCGTCCTCTGCGCGGTGTAGCCCGTCAGGAAGCCTGGCGTCGACAATTGCGCGAGCAGAAGCTCACGCACGCGGACGGACAGCTTGCCTTCGGTCAGATAGGCACCCGTGCAGAGTGTCAGCAGCGCGGCGACGCGTTCCGCCGGGGTCGCCGCGTTGGCCAGGATCGATTCGAGCAATCTGGCCCGCGCCGCGATTTCGTAAGCCTCCCTGTCGAGCAGATCGGCGATCTCGCGGCGCTGGCTTTCCTGGAAGCCCGAACGCAGAACACGTGCCTGCAGTCGCGAGAGGACTTGCAGACGCAGCGACGCGGGCACTTTGGGGTTCTGGAAGTAATTGCCAAACGCCGGCGCCGTGATGATCGGCACGATGAAGCTTGCCAGCGTGCGCTTGTTCTCCGCGCCGACGATGTTCTCTTCGACCGCGAGGAGCCGCGCCAGCTTTTCATCCGGCGTCGCGGCATCGGCCAGGTGTTCGCTCAGCGTCTCATGGGTGACGAGCCGTCTTGAGCGCAGCGTGAAGGCGGCGATCAGGTCTTCATGGCTCAGATATTTGCCGATGCCGCGCACCAGCCGGTCGGCGATGCGACGCAGAGTCTGGAATTCCTCGAACAGCGAGCCGGGGCAGAGCCGCTTGACGCTGCGGAATTCCGCCATCAGCCGGCTTGCGATCGCGGTACGCGCCTCGGGCAGATCGTCGGCCGCGAACCGGCGGCTCAGCGCGGCCAGGCCGGCACGCCCGGTCGCCCCGTCCGGTTCGGCGCCCAGGAAAAGCGCCACTAGGCCCGCAAGTTCGTGGCCGAAATCCAGCTGGGGGCCGATCAGTTCATGCAAAGCCGCCGGGCCGTTCAGAATTTCCGCGATGACGGAATCGATGGCCGACAGCAGGAGCGCCCGGCCCGGGCCGCCGGCCTGTTCCATCAGGCCGAGCAGGCGCAGGAGCTTTTCATCCCACCCCTTGGCATCGCGCAGATAGAGCGCGATGGCGCCGTTCAGGACGTAGCCGCCATAGGACTGATTCGAAAGCTGCGCCGCGAGCGCGCTGAACTCGCTTGCCTCGACGCGCGGAAAGAAACCCTTGCGATGATCGCGATAGACGCGCTGGCAGGCCGCTTCCACAAGCTCGTTGAGGCTCTTGACGATCTGCTGCACCGGCGTCGCGGTGGACGCCGCCTGTGCCACCGCGACTTTCTGGATGGCATGCTGCAGCAGCGTGCCGGTGGCTTCCAGCTTTTCCAGCGCGTCGGCGCGATGGCTGAGTTCGGTCAGGGTAAGCTTGTTGCGCGCCAGATGGTCGGCGAGCAGGCGCGAAATCGTGGCGCGCGCATGATAGGAATAGAGATCGTCGGGCTTGAAGCAGGGCAGCGCGTGGGGAACGTCTTCCTCGGCCGGCATCGTGCGGAACTGGTTGTGGCCGTCCTCGAAGATCTTCAGCGTCAGATAGTCGCCGGTCTCGTCATTGTAGGTCTCCTTCATTACCTTGACGCCGGTCGCCCTGTTATCGGCGATCAATGCCTTGGCGAAGTCGATCGCCGCGTCGCGCTCCAGGCGCACGTCGACGATCTGCCAGCCGTCCCTGGCGCCTTGGCGCAAGAAAATCTCATAATGAATTTCCTGCGCCATGCGTGCCCAACCTCGCTGCCTTGCGCGAGTATCGGGCGGGCCGTTTAACCGGCCGTTAAGCCTGGTGACGATGGGGCAACAGATCGGTGATGGCCGGCCTCGGCCCGCAGAGCGCACAGGCCGGATCGGGCTTTACGCGCACGTTGCGGAAGCGCGTGCCCAGTGCGTCGTAAATCAGCAGGCGTCCGGCCATGCTCTCGCCGATTTGCGTGATCTCCTTGATGACCTCCAACGCCTGCAGCGTGCCCATCACCCCGGCGGCGGCGCCCAGTACGCCGCTTTGCGAGCAGGAAGGCGCGGTGTCGGACGGCGGCGGCTCGGGAAACAGGCAGCGGTAGCAGGGATAGGCGCTTGAGCGGTCGTGCGCCTTGAAGGTCGCGAGCTGGCCGTCGAATTCGCTGACCGCTGCGGAGACCAGAGTCTTCTTGGCAAAAAAGCAGGCGTCGTTGACCAGAAAGCGGGTGGCGAAATTGTCCGAGCCGTCCGCCACGATGTCGTAGCGCGAGATCAGGTCGATCGCATTGTCTTCGCCGAGCCGGGCGGGGTGCAATTCAACGGCGATGTGCGGATTGATCGCGTGTGCGGCGTCGGCAGCCGATGCGATCTTGGGACGGCCGATATCGGCGGTCCGGTGCGCGATCTGGCGCTGCAGGTTGGAGAGGCTCACCCGGTCGTCGTCGACGATCCCGAGCGTGCCGACACCGGCGGCGGCGAGATAGAGCACGAGCGGACTGCCCAGCCCGCCGGCGCCGACCGCCAGGACCCGTGCCGCCTTCAACCGCGCCTGGCCGACGCCGCCGACCTGGCGCAGCACGATGTGGCGAGCATAGCGCTCGAGCTCGTCGTCGCTGAGACTCATGGAGGTCCATAGCCCATCCGGCCGCCGCAAGGAATTTTTATCCGTGCCGGCCGCGCGCGCCGGTCCCTCGCGGCGTAAGGCCGCTGCGGCCTGACAGCGCTATCATATTTAACCAATTGACACATCTGCGAATTTTGCGTCGCCTCCGATGGGCTTCTTTCGTTGCCGCCGGATAGGTCGAAGCCTATGGTAGCCAAAAATCGGGCGTCCCGGGCGCTCCACAACAGGGAATTTGGTCCATGTCGTTGACCTCTCACGACGGCCGAGCTGCGGCGTTCGGTCTGGAAAATCAGGGCTTCCACAACCTCAAGGCGGTGCATTGGAACCTGACCGTGCCGGCGCTTTACGAGGAAGCGATCGCGCGCGGCGAAGGCCATCTGGCGAAGGACGGTCCGTTCGTTGTGCTCACCGGCCAGCACACCGGCCGCTCGGCAACCGACAAATTCGTGGTGCGCGACGCCGCCACCGAAGATCAGGTCTGGTGGGACAACAACAAGCCGATGAGCCCGGCACATTTCGACGCGCTTCATGCCGACATGCTGAGCTTTGCGGAAGGCCGCGAGCTGTTCGCCAAGGATCTCTTCGGCGGCGCCGATCTCAGTCATCGCCTGCCCGTGCGCATCGTGACCGAATATGCCTGGCATTCGCTGTTCGTGCACCAGCTTCTGATCCGTCCGACAGCCGACCAGCTGAAGGATTTCACCCCGGAATTCACGATCGTCGACCTGCCGAATTTCGAAGCCGATCCGGTCCGGCATGGCTGCGCAACCAAGACTGTGATCGCGGTCAATTTCACCAGGAAGACGATCCTGATCGGCGGTACGTCCTATGCCGGCGAGATGAAGAAGTCGGTATTCACGATCATGAACTACCTGCTTCCGCCCAAGCGCGTGATGTCGATGCACTGCTCGGCCAATGTCGGCAAGGACGGCAAGG
>JAATGL010000173.1 GCA_015654705.1 Alphaproteobacteria bacterium
AGCAGGGCCTGGACGCTGTTGATCTCGCGCTCGTCGCGCCGGTCCAGTTCGTCCTTGATGACGTCGAGCAGCTGACGGTGCAGCCGCTCCACCAGATTGAGGGTTTCCAGATAATGCTTGCCGAGCGTTTGCGCGCCCGCGAGCGCCGCAGCCGCCTGCGGTTTGGCCAGTGCTGTCATCGCTTTTTTCCCCGCTTTTGCGGAGCCCACCTTGTTATGCGATCACAGTAGGGGCCACAGGTTAAAGGGCCGTAAAAATTATCAGAGAATGCCGCGCAACATCTGGATGATGCCGGAGAAATCCATGCCGGCATGGCCCCTGGCGGCCATCAGCGCATAAAGCTGCGCCGCTTCGGCACCCAGGGGGGTCGCGGCGCCGGCGTTCTGCGCGGCGGATTGCGCGAGCTTCAGGTCCTTCAGCATTAGCGCCGCGGCGAAGCCGCCCGTGTAGTCGCGGTTGGCGGGAGACGCTGGCACCGGCCCCGGCACCGGGCAATAGGTCGTCAGCGCCCAGCATTGGCCCGACGCCGCCGACATGATGTCGAACAGCTTCTGCGGCGCGAGGCCGAGCTTCTCGCCCAGCACGAAGGCCTCGCAGGTGCCGATCATCGAGACGGCCAGCAGCATGTTGTTGCAGATCTTGGCGGCCTGGCCGGCGCCCGCGCCGCCGGCATGGACGATGCGCTTGCCCATCTTCGCCAGAACCGGTTCGGCGCGCGCGAACGCCGTCCCGCTGCCGCCGCACATGAAGGCCAGCGTGCCGGCCTCCGCACCGCCGACGCCGCCGGAAACCGGCGCGTCGAGGAAATCGAAGCCGGCCGTCTCGGCCGCCGCATGCACGGCGCGCGCCGATTCGATGTCGATGGTGGAGCAGTCGATCAGCAGCGCGTCGGTCCTCGCGGCGGTCAGGATGCTTTCGTCGTCGAGATAGACGCTGCGCACATGATGGCCGGCCGGCAGCATGGTGATGACGACATCGGCGGATTTGACGGCATCGAGCGCAGTCGCCGCCGCCCGGCCGCCGGCCTCCGCCACCGGCTTCAGCGCGGCGGGGCTCACGTCGAAGGCGACGACGGAATCGTGCGCTTTCAGCAGATTGCGCGCCATCGGCCCGCCCATGTTGCCGACGCCGATGAACGCGATGGTGGTCATAGCACCAGCTCCTTCTCTCCCAGCGGCGCGAAATAGGCGTCGATATCGGCGTCGCGCACGTCGGCGAGCGTCGCCGGATTCCATTGCGGCGCACCGTCCTTGTCGATGATGGTCGCGCGCACGCCTTCATAGAAATCCCGTCCCGCGACGACGCGGCTGACCAGGCGGAACTCCATCTTCATGCAATCGTCGAAGGCAAGCTTCGCGCCCTCGCGCAATTGGCGGAACGCGATCTTCGTCGCGGTCGGCGATTTGGCGCGGATGGTCCTGGCCGTGTCGTCCGCCCAATCGGTGTGCTCGGCGTCCAGCGCCGCCAGAATGTCCTCGACCGAGCCCGGCGCGAACAGCCGGTCGATGGCGGCCCGATGCTCGGCGAGGAACGTGTCGGGGACGTCGTCCGCAACCGCGGCGATGGCCGCGTCGGGCTTGGTGCCGCCCGCCAGCGCGTCGACAAGCCCGGGCCATTTCGCGCGCGGCACGAATTGGCTGGCGATTGCGGCATAGAGCGCGTCCGTCGTTTTCAGCCGCGCGCCGGTCAGCGCCAGATACATCCCGATCTCGCCCGGCAGGCGCGGCAGGAAAAAGCTGCCGCCGACATCGGGGAACAGGCCGATGCCGGTTTCCGGCATGGCGAACAGAGTGGTCTCGTCGGCGATGCGATGGCTGCCATGCAGCGAGACGCCGACACCGCCGCCCATCACGATGCCGCCGATCAGCGCGACATAGGGCTTGGGATAATGTTTGATCGCCGCGTTCAAGATGTATTCGTCGCGGTAGAAATCGAGCATATAGGGCGTGCCCGCCTTGCCGGATTCGTAGAGCGCGCGGATATCGCCCCCGGCGCAGAAGGCGCGCTCGCCCGCGCCCTGGACGATCACGACGGCGACGACCGGATCGCGCGCCCAGGCGCCGAGCTGCGCCGTCATCGCCAGGCACATATCCCGCGTCAGCGCGTTGAGCGCCTTGGGCCGGTTCAACGTGACGAGGCCGGCGGCGCCGCGCGTTTCGAACAGGATGTCGGCGCCGTCCGTCATTGCCGGAACATCTCCCGCGCCACGATCACCCGCATGATCTCGTTGGTGCCTTCCAGGATCTGATGGACGCGCAGATCGCGCACGTGACGTTCCGCCGGGAAATCCTTCAGATAGCCGTAGCCGCCATGCAGTTGCAGCGCGTCGTTGGCGACCCGAAAGCCCGTGTCGGTGGCGAAGCGCTTGGCCATGGCGCAGAGCATGGTGGCGCGCGGATCGCGGCGGTCGAGTGCTGCGGCGGCGCTGCGGATCATCAGCCGCGCGGCTTCCAGGTCCGTCGCCATGTCGGCCAGCTTGAATCCCGTCGCCTGGAAATCGGCGATGGCGCGGCCGAACTGCTTGCGCTCGCCGACATAGGCCTTGGCCTCATCCAGCGCGGCGCGCGCCGTGCCGACCGAGCAGGCGCCGATATTGATGCGTCCGCCGTCGAGACCCGCCATCGCGATGCGGAAGCCCTCGCCCTCGGCGCCGATGCGATTGGCGACCGGCACGCGGCAATCCTCGAAGATCACCTGCGCCGTGGGCTGCGAGTTCCAGCCCATCTTGCGTTCGTGCTTGCCGAAGGAAAGACCCGGCGTCCCCTTCTCGACGACGAGGCAGGAAATCCCTTTCGGCCCATCCTCGCCCGTTCGCACCATGCAGACATAGATATCGGAAACGCCCGCACCGGAGATGAATGCCTTCGAACCGTTGAGCACGTAGTGATCACCATCCTTCACCGCGCGCGTCTTCAGCGCGGCGGCATCGGAGCCCGAGCCCGGCTCGGTGAGGCAATAGCTCGCGATTCGTTCCATCGTCGTCATCGACGGCAGGAAGCGCCTGCGCTGTTCCTCGCTGCCGAAGCGGTCGATCATCCAGGACGCCATGTTGTGGATCGAGATGAAGGCCGCCGTGGAGGTGCAGCCCGCCGACAGCTCCTCCATGATCAGCGCGGCATCGAGCCTGGACATCTCCGAGCCGCCGACATCGGACTTTACATAAATGCCGGCAAAGCCCAGCGCCGCCGCCTCGCGCAGCGTCTCCACCGGAAAATACGCCGTCTCGTCCCACGTCGCCGCGAAAGGCGCCAGCCGCGCCACCGCGAAACGCCGCGCCACATCCTCGATCGCCCGCTCGTCCTCGTTCAGCGCGAAATCCATCACACCTTCCACCAACTGGCGCCGCAGAATTAGCCCTCCGAACCGGCCAATGCAAAGCCGGCCGCACAGGTCGTCTTGCATCGCAGCATGGCCCTGAGTAGACCCTTGGACGGCACGCTTGGAAGCTATTCTTCGATGGGATCGACGCCCACCTTTCCCGCCATGCGGATGCGCCGGCTGAGGCGTCACGACTGGTCGCGCAGGCTGGTGGCGGAAACGTCGCTGTCGCCGGCCGATTTCATCTGGCCGCTGTTCGTGATCGACGGCCAGGGCAGGCGCGAGCCCGTGGCCTCGATGCCCGGCGTCGATCGCCTGTCGGTCGATCTGGCGGTCGAAGCGGCCTGGGAAGCGGCCGCGCTCGGCATTCCGGTGGTCGCGCTCTTTCCGCAGACCGATCCGGCGCTCAAGACGGCGGACGGGCGCGAGGCCGTCAACGCCGACAACCTCATCTGCCGGGCGGTGCGCGCGATCAAACAGGCCGTGCCGGCCATCGGCGTGCTGTGCGACGTGGCGCTCGATCCCTATACCAGCCACGGCCATGACGGCATCCTGATCGACGACGACGTCGCCAATGACGAGAGCGTCGCGATCCTGGTGCGCCAGGCGCTGGTGCAGGCCGAGGCCGGCTGCGACATCATCGCGCCGTCGGACATGATGGACGGCCGCATCGGTGCGATCCGCGCGGCGCTGGAGCAGAGCGGTTTCCGCAATACGCTGATCATGGCCTATGCGGCGAAATACGCCTCGGCGTTCTACGGCCCGTTCCGCGACGCGGTCGGCTCGGCCAAGGCGCTGACCGGCGACAAGCGCACCTACCAGATGGACGCGGCCAATGGCGACGAGGCGCTGCGCGAGGTGGCGCTCGATCTCGCCGAAGGCGCCGACATGGTAATGGTCAAGCCGGGCATGCCCTATCTCGATATTTTGCGCCGCGTGAAGGAGCGCTTCGGCGTGCCGACCTTCGCCTATCAGGTGTCCGGCGAATACGCGATGCTGGCGGCGGCGGCCGAGCGCGGCTGGCTCGATCGCGACCGCGTGATGCTGGAAAGCCTGATCGCCTTCAAGCGCGCCGGCGCCAGCGGAATCCTCACCTATTTCGCGCGCGACGCGGCGCGGCTTCTGGCGCGCTCATAGCGTTTGCGAAGTCACGTCCACGTGAGTCGTGGGCAGGAGTCTTGCGCCCGGAAGGCCGCGAGTTCAGCATGAAGCCGGTTCAGGAGAAAACTCCATGCGCATCACACGGCTCGCCTTCGCGTCCGGTTTGGCCTTGTCGTTTTCGACGGCGGCATTCGCCGCCGATCCGCAGACCGCGGCCGCCGTCCAACCCGCCCCGGCGACCGACGATGGCAGTACGCTGATCTGCCATCTCGTTTCGCACGAGGGCACCGTGCTGCCCGGCAGAGTGTGTCTGACGAAGGCGGGCTGGGAGCGGGCCCGTCGCCTGACGCAGCAAACCATCTCGGAAATTCAGGTCCGCAGCTTCTCGCGCCCCGTCAAATAAGTTTGCGAAGCGGCTCAGCCGCGTTCGACCATGAACAGGCTGCGCAGCAAAATCTCCGCGCGCGAGGGCAGCACGTCGAGGCCGGAGCGGCGCTGGCCCAAATCGATCACGTTCTCCAGGATCAGCATGGCGAGCCCGTGCACCGCCGCCCACACCGCCAGCCCGAGCGCCGGATCGTGCAGGGCGGCGCCGATTTCCGCGCCGATGGAATCGGCGGCCGCGCCGAGTTCGGCGAAGCGATCGCGATTGGGAAGCTGGGGACCGAACATCAGCCGCGCCAGTGCCGGACGCCGGGCGGCAAAGCGCATATAGGCGGCGCCGATCTTGGCGATGCGATCGGATTCCGCGCCGTGCTGGGTCGAGGCGGCGAGGATTTCGCCGCGCAGTTCCACGAAGCCTTCGATGGCCAGTTCGACCAGCAGCGCCTCGTGGTTGGGGAAGTGGCGATAGGGCGCGGCGTGGCTGACGCCCGCGCGGCGCGCCACCGCGCGCAGGCTCAGATCGGCCAGCGGGCCTTCTTCCAGCAGGGCGCGCGCGGCATCGAGCAGCGCATTGCGCAGGTCGCCGTGATGATAGGCTTTGGCGCGTTCGCTCACGCTCCGCCCCGGCGCAGCTTTTCCTGTCGCGCGAACAGGCTGGAGGTGTCCCAGCGCCGGCCGCCCATCGCCTCGACTTCGGCATAGAACCGGTCGACGAGTTCGGTGACGGGGAGCTTTGCGCCGTTGCGCGCGGCTTCGTCGAAACAGATCGCCAGATCCTTGCGCATCCACTCGACCGCGAAGCCGTGTTCGAAATGCTCCGCCAGCATCGTCTTGTGGCGGTTCTCCATCTGCCAGGATTGTGCCGCGCCCTTGGAGATCACGTCCACCACGGCCAGCGGATCGAGGCCCGATGCGCGGGCGAAGCTCAGGCCCTCGCTCAGGGCCTGCACCAGCCCGGCGATGCAGATCTGGTTGACCATTTTGGTGAGCTGGCCGGCGCCCGGCGGACCGAGACGGCGGCATTGCCGCGCATAGGCCGCCATGACGGGCTCGGCCTTGGCGTAGTCGTCCTCGCCGCCGCCGCACATGATGGTGAGCTGGCCGTTCCTGGCACCCTGCTCGCCGCCGGAGACCGGCGCGTCGACGAAGCCGAAACCGGATATCTGCGCCAGCGCCGCCAGTTCGCGCGCGATGGTCGCCGACGCGGTGGTGTGATCGACGAAAACCGCGCCCTTTGCCATCGCCGCGAACGCGCCCGCATCGCCGAGCGTCACCGCGCGCAGATCCGCGTCGCGCCCGACGCAGGCCATGACGAAATCGGCGCCTTTGGCCGCCTCGGCGGGCGTGGAGGCGGCGGCGGCGCCATATTCGCCGGTCCAGCGCTCGGCTTTCGCGCGGCTGCGATTGTAGACGACAACGTCATGCCCGGCGCGCTTCAGATGGCCGGCCATCGGATAGCCCATCACGCCGAGGCCCAGAAACGCGACCCGCATTATTCCATCACCTCGATCTTGGGCGCCTCGCCGGCGGAGAACACCGGCTTTTTCATCATCCAGATAACCAGGAAAGTCGGCAAAGAAATATAGAACATGAAGAGGAAATCATTGGCATAGGCCTGGACCTCGGCACGCGTCTCGATCAGCCCGTTCAGGTTCTGCAATCCGAACGGAATTTGCGGGCTCATCATCAGCGACTGGGCATTGACGCCGAGCGCCCGGTTGAACTGGCTCCCATAGCGGGAGAGCTGGGAATGGATCATCTGCACGCTGTAGGCCAGCACCGTCGTCGTGACCGACACGCCGATGGCGCTGCCGATATTGCGCATCAGGTTGGTGAGGCCGGCGCCGTCGGTGCGGAACTGCGGCGCCAGGGTCGCGAACGCCACCAGGTTCATCGGCACGAAGACGAAGCCCATGCCGAAGCCCTGCACGAAGCCGACATTGATGATGGTCCAGACATTGATGTCCGGGGTCCAGGAGGACATGTTCCACAGCGACCAGCTCATCAGCGCCGCGCCGAACGTCATCATCATGCGCGGATCGAACCGCAAGGCCATGCGTCCGGCGAACAGCATCGCCATCATGGTGCCGAAGCCGCGCGGCACCATCAGCAGGCCGGTGTCGGTGACGGTATAGCCGGACAGGTCCTGCAGATAGGGCGGCAGCAGGGCGGAACTGGCCAGCAGCACGGCACCCAGCACGAACATCAAAACCATGCCCGACAGGAAATTGCGGTCGGCGAAGATCTTGGGCGGGATGAACGGCTTGGGCGCCGTCAGCATGTGGACGATGAACAGGTAGAACGCGGTGCCGGCGACGGCCGCTTCGAGCACGATTTCCGTCGAGCCGAACCAGTCCTTGTCGGTGCCCCGGTCCAGCATCAACTGGAGGGAGGCGAGGCAGATGCCGAGCGCGGCGAAGCCGAACCAGTCGAAGCGCAGCGTGGTGTCGCGCGCCGTGTCCTTGAAGAAGATAAAGATGGCGGTCACCGCCGCGATGCCGAACGGCACGTTGACGTAGAAGACCCAGCGCCAATTGTAGGTATCGGTCAGATAGCCGCCCAGCGTCGGGCCCAGGATCGGGCCCAGCATCACGCCCATGCCCCAGATGGCCATGATGTTGCCGCGCTTCTGCGGCGGATACATGTCGAGCATGACCGCCTGCGACAGGGGGCCGAGCGCGGCACCGAACGCGCCTTGTGCCAGGCGGAAAAGGATCATCTGGTCCAGCGTCTGCGCCGCGCCGCACATCATCGAGGTGATGGTGAAGCCGCTCAGGCTGATGAGCAGGAAATTCTTCTTGCCGAAGCGCGCCGCGATCCAGCCCACCGGCGCCGTCATGATGGCTGCCGCCACGATGTAGGAGGTCAGGACCCAGGTGATCTGGTCGCGCGACGCCGAAAGGCTGCCCTGCATATAGGGCAGGGCGACATTGGCGATGGTCGTGTCGAGCGCCTGCATCAGCACGCCCGCCATCGAGCCCATCAGCACGGCCCAGAGCGCGACCTTGCTGTCGTAATGTTCGGCGCTGTAGGGCGCGGCGTGGGCGCTCATGTGTTCGCCCTCAATTGCCGAGCAGCATCCGGTCCCAACGGCGTTTGCCCGTATCGATGGTGACGACCGTGCTCATGCCCGAACGCAGCGGCGCGTTGCAGCTCGACTGGTCGAGCAGGATCTTGGTGGGAATGCGCTGCACGACCTTGACCCAGTTGCCGCTGGTGTTCTCGGCGGGAAGCGCGGAGAACGCGGAATCGCTCGCCGCCGACACCGAGGCGACCGTGCCGCGCCAGGTGCAGCCGCCATAGGTGTCCACCGTCACGCTGACCGGGTTGCCGGCGCGGACATAGGTGAGATCGGTCTCCTTCATGTCGGCTTCGACCCACAGATTCTTCTCCGACACCAGGCCGACGGCGCTGGTGGTGGTGAACGCCGACATCGCCGAGATCACCAGCGTGCCGGGCTGCAGCGAATCGACCTCGCCGACGATGCCGTCGAACGGCGCGCGCACCACCGCATGATCGAGCTGGCGCTGCATTTCGTCGACATTCGCCTTGGCCTTCAGATATTCGGGCGACTGTTCGACCGGCATGTTGATGTTGCCGTTCAGCTTGGCGAGCTGGACGTCGGCATTCTGCTTGAGCGAAACCAGGGTCGCCTGCGCGGTCTGCAGCGTGCCGCGCGCCTGGTCGACCTGGGTGGGCGCGATGGCGTTGGTGCGCGCCAGCGCAACGTAGCGGTTGTAGGTCAGCTGGGCGAGATTGACCTGCGCCTGCTGGGCGCCCATCTGCCCGATGATGCTCTTGTAGGTGGCGCGGGTCGATTCGACGTCCTGCACCGACTGGGCGAGCGCCGCCTGGGCGTTCTCCAGCGCGATCTGGAACGGCCGGGGGTCGAGCCGGAACAGGACCTGTCCCGCCTTGACGTGCTGGCCTTCACGCACCTCGACGTCCTTCACGAGGCCGGAGACATCGGTCGACACCATCAGCTTGGCGGCCTGCACATAGGCATCGTCGGTAGAGACGTAGCGCCCGCCGGTCAGCCACAGCGCGAGCGCCACGGTGGCGACCACCGCAACGCCCCAGATCATCGCCATCCGGCGCAGGCGGGCCTTGTCCGCCCACAACCCGGACGCGATGCCGCGCAGGCGCGCGCCGTAGCCGCGTCGGGCCACCGGCTCATAAGGAATGGATTCGGTTCTCACAGTATCCACGACAATTACTCCCCGACCACTGCGAGCTTGGCGTGGTCCGCCGGCTCGGCCGTCAGCTTGGATTTGATGTGCAGGAGGGAATTGATAAGTGCGTTGCGCGCCGTCTCGTCGAGGCCCTCGCTGATCTCGGCTTCAAGGGCGGCGCGATAGCGCGTGATCTCGGTCATGATCGGCCCGGCCGCCGGCAACAGGTGCAGGCGGCGCACGCGCCTGTCATGGGGATCGGCACGGCGCTCCACCATGCCGCGCGCCTCCAGCCGGTCGACCAGCCGCGCCACCGTAATCGGCTCGACTTCGCAGATGGTCGCCAGCTCGTTCTGCGACATGCCGGGCTGGCGGTCGAGGCGGGCCAGGATGATCCATTGCGCCCGCGTCATCCCGTAGGCCCGCGCGCTCTGGTCGAAGCGCGTGCGCATCAGCCGGGCGACGTCATGCAGGACGATCAGCAGATCTCGGTCGAAGGTGTTCATGGCTTTCACAATAGATGACTTCCGGTAATATAAGCATGCTTATCATAAGCCGCAAGATCATAGCGTGGTTTATGAATTCTTTATGTCGAAATTTTCTCTTTTAATTTCAGAGGCTTAAAATTTTCGATTTTCGAATCTGCCGATGTGCCCGTTGCGGCTCTGCGAATCGCCCCGCTTGTGGCGATGAGTTCAGCAATCACACCTTGCCGGGCCCGAAGCCGGCTAAAAAAACGGGGCGCGGAACCTAAAGTCCGCGCCCGCCCTGTTACCGCTCTCGCGAGCGTTTACATTCCCGAGCCCTTGACCTGTTTCCAGCTGGTCTCGATCGCCTTCACGGCGGCCGGAGGCAACGGCACATAGTCGAGGCCCTTGGCCGCCTCGCCGCCCTTTTCATAGGCGTATTTGAAGAACTTCAGCGCTGTGGCGGAGGCCGCCGGATCCGTCGGCTCCTTGTACATCAGAATGAAGGTGCCGCCGGCGATCGGCCAGCTCTGCTTGCCGGCCGCATTGGTCAGCACGAAGTAGAAATGATCGAGGCCGCCCCAGTTCACATTGGACGCCGCCGCCGAAAAGGACGCGAGATTCGGGCTGACCGTCGCGCCGTCGTGATTGATCATCCGCGCGTAACGCATGTTGCTCGATTTGGCATAGGCGTATTCGACGTAGCCGATCGCGCCGGAGGTCTGGTTGACGATATTGGCGACCCCCTCATTGCCTTTGGCGCCGATGCCGACCGGCCACGAGACGGCGGTGTCCGAACCCACGGTCTGCAGCCAGGTCTGGCTGACCTTGGAGAGATAGTTGGTCCAGATGAAGGTCGTGCCCGAACCGTCGGAGCGGTGCACCACGGCGATCGCCTGGTCGGGAAGCTTGGCGTTGGGATTGAGCTTCTTGATCGCCGCATCGTTCCAGTTGGTGATGTGGCCCAGGAAAATCTCGGCCAGCGTCGGGCCGTCGAGAACCAGGTCGCCCGGATTGACGCCCGCGACATTGACCACGGCGACGTCGCCGCCGATCACGGTCGGAAACATGATGAGGCCGGCGGCATCGAGATCCTTGGGCTGCAGCGGCTTGTCCGTCGCGCCGAAGGTCACGGTCTTCGCCTTGATCTGCGCGATGCCGGCGCCCGAGCCGATGGCCTGGTAATTGACGCCGGTGCCCGTCGCCGCCTTGTAGGCCGCGGCCCATTTGCCGTAGATCGGCGCCGGAAAGGTGGCGCCCGCACCGGAAATATCCGCGGCCAGCGCGCCCGTGGCGATCGCGGTCGCGGCAATGCCGGCGAGCACGACGGCCAAACTTCTGGAGATCATCTTCATCGTCTTCCTCTCTTCGCAGGGTTCAAAGGATTGCGGCCTCTAAGGCCAAGCGGCCGGAACGGAAATCAGAAGCGAGGCTTCGATGGTTTCGGTGTCCGCGGTTGCCCCAATCACGCGACCGATATGGCTTCCAGCCATCGGTCCGGTTCCCCTGATGACAGCCGGGGGCATAAGAACTATGACGATTATGCGAAGTTAATATGACAAACGCCGCAGGCAAGATCCGTCAGCCCGCTGCGGAAAGCGCGCCGTAGCGGCCGCGATAGAAAACGAGCGGCGCGCCGGCCTCCCGCCGCGCAAACCGCAGTACCCGTCCGACCAGAATGGCGTGGTCGCCGCCGTCATGCACCGCCTCGCGCGCGCATTCGAACACCGCCAGCGAATCGGCGAGTGCCGGCGGCCCGAGGTCGGTCGCCAGAAGCTCCATCCCTTGCAGCCGGTGTTCGCCCGGCTTCGACAGGCGCGAGGAAACACTCTCATGTTCCGTGCCCAGCACGCTGATCGTGTAGCCCGGCGCCTCGACAAAGGTGCGATAGCGATCGGAGTTCTTGTGGAGACACCACAGGACCAGCGGCGGATCCAGAGATACCGAGGTAAAGGAATTGACCGTGATGCCCATGGGCTCGGGATCCGCGGTCGCGGTCACCACCGCCACCCCGGTCGGAAAACAGCCCAGCGCATGGCGGAAGGCCTTGGTGTCGAAGCTCATCGGGGAGTCTTTCGGTCTCAACGCTTGGTTAAGGCGGACAGGGCATTCTCTCTCCCGATCCGGGCAGCCAGAGAGCGGCAAAAGACCGCCTCCCATGTCCGGACTGGGTTCAATGGCGGGATCATAACATGGCGGGCGACAACGCCGTCATCATCAAACGCATCAAAAAGGGCGGGCATGGCGGCCATCACGGCGGCGCATGGAAAGTCGCCTATGCCGATTTCGTGACGGCGATGATGGCGTTCTTCCTGCGGATGTCGCTGATCAACACGACCACACCCGAACAGAAGCGCGGCATCGCCGATTATTTCGCGCCGCAAAGCATCGCCCAGACGCTCAGCGGCGCCGGCGGCGTCCTCGGCGGCAAGGTGATGGGCGAGGAAAGCGCGCGCGCCGGCGGCGCCGCCTCGGTGTTCCAGAAGAACAGCCCGCCGGCACCGCGAAATTCCTCGCACACGACCCAGAACGCCAGTCCGCGCGGCGGCGCCGCCGACAGCCAGGGCCAGGCGTCGAATACGCAATCCCAGAGCGGCGAGACGTCCGACCGCGCCACCGCATCGTCGCAGGACGGCGACTTCGCCCACGCCGCCGAGGCGATCCACCAGGCGGTCCAGGACAATCCCGATCTCGCCCAGCTTTCCAAGCAGGTGATCCTGGAACAGACGCCGGAGGGCTTGCGCATCCAACTGGTCGACCAGGACGGACGGCCCATGTTCCAGCAGGGCACCGCCGAGCCGATGCCTTATACGAGGCGGCTCCTCGCCGAGATCGGCAAGATCATCGACCGCCTGCCCAACCGCGTCTCGATCAGCGGCCACACCGAGAGCACGCCCTTCACCGGGCCGGGCGGCCAAACCAATTGGGAACTGTCCGCCGCGCGCGCCAATGCCGGCCGCGCCCTGCTCGCCGCCGGCGGGCTGAATTCCGACCGCATCTATGAAGTCGCCGGCAAGGCGGGGTCCGAACCCTTGCTGCCGGAGGACCCCAACGCCTCCGCCAACCGCCGGCTCAGCATCGTCCTGCTGCGCGAGGCGCCGCCGACGCCGCCGGGCCATCAACTGTGATCGCGAAGGCTCTGGCGCGGCGACCGAATCCCTTGCCATAATCGCTCCATGGGCTGGGACAGGTAGGACAGTGACCGAACAGCGCAGCACACGCGTTCCGCAATTCTTCCTGACGCCGGGGGGGCCGTGCCCGTACCTGCCCGGCCGCACGGAGCGCAAGGTGTTCGCCCGGCTGAGCGGCTCGCTGGCCCAGCCGCTCAACGAGGCGCTGACCCATTCCGGCTTCCGCCGCAGCCAGGGCATTGCCTATCGCCCGGCCTGCGAAGGCTGCGCCGCCTGCGTCTCAGTGCGCATCGTCGCCGACGCGTTCGAATTCTCCCACGGCCAGAAGCGCATCCTGAAGCGCAACGGCGATCTGGCGCGCGACACGGTGGCGGCGGAGGCGACGCGCGAGCAATTCGCGCTGCTGCGCACCTATCTGGATTCACGCCATGCCGGCGGCGGCATGTCGGACATGGGGCTGTTCGACTACGTGGCGATGGTCGAAGAGACGCCGGTCACCACCCACATCATCGAATACCGCCGCCCGGGCGCGGACGGCGCTCCCGGCACGCTCCTGGCCTGCGCGCTCAGCGACGTGCTGCGCGACGGCCTGTCGATGGTCTACAGCTTCTTCCATCCCGGCGAGGATGTCCGCAGCCTCGGCACCTACATGATTCTGGACCATGTACGCGCGGCGCGGATGCGCGGCCTGCGCCATGTCTATCTGGGCTATTGGGTCCAGGGCAGCCGCAAGATGGACTACAAGGCCCGCTTCCGCCCGATGGAGGCGCTGGGCCGCGAAGGCTGGGAACGGCTGGATCCCGCCGGCCCCTAATCCTCCGCGCCGCCGAAGCGCGCTTTCCATTCCGCGATCTGCTCGTCGGCGATCTTGGCAAACAGGACGTCGGGCGCGCGGATGGGCTGGCCCGGATCGAGATCGTCCAGAAACTCCGCCATCGCCTCGTCCGGCCAGGGAATGATCTCGGGCGCCGGCATGATCGCCTCGTGAATCACGCGCGCCGATGCCGGGATCACAGGCCAGGCCAGATGCCCAAACAGATGCACCAGATTGAGGCCCATCCGCACGCCGGCGGCCGCCCGGGCGCGGTCGGTCTTGATGTGGGTCCATGGCGCGGCGCGGGTTAGATATTCATTGCCGGCAACGAAGATCGCGCGCAATTCGCCCATCGCCTTGCGCAGTTCGATGTCTTCCATGTGCCTTGTGTATTGCGCAATGCGCTGGTCGAGTTCGGCGATCAGCGCGCGTTCCTCCGCCTCATAGGCACCTTCGCCCGGAACCAAGCCGTCGAAGCGCGCGACGCAGAATTTGGTCACGCGGTTGGCGAAATTGCCCAGCACGTCGGCTAGGTCCTTGTTCACCACGGCGGCGAAATGCTCCCAGGTGAAGCTGGTATCCGCGCCTTCCGGCGCGTTGGCGATCCGGTAATAGCGCCAGTAATCCGCCGGCAGGATTTCCAGCGCCGCAGCCATGAAGACGCCGCGCCTCTGCGAGGTGGAGAACTTGCCGCCGTAATAGGTCAGCCAGTTGAAGCCCTTGATGCGGTCGACTAGCTTCCAATCGTGCTGCGGCCGCAGGCCCATGATGGTCACCGGAAAGCCGACCGTGTGGAACGGCACGTTGTCCTTGGCCATGAATTCGAGATAGCAGACGTCCTTCGCCGCGTACCACCAGGACCGCCAGTCCGCGATGCCGCGCGCGTCCGCCCATTCCTTGGTCGCGCCGATATATTCGATCGGCGCGTCGAACCAGACATAGAACACCTTGCCCTTCAACTGGCCGTCGCCGATATCGTCCGGCACCGGCACGCCCCATTCCAGGTCGCGCGTGATGCCGCGATCCTGCAGGCCTTCCTCCAGCCATTTGCGGGCGATCGAATAGACGAGGCCGGACCAGTCGCCGGCATGGCTCTCGATCCAGGCGCGCAGTTGCGGCACGAATTCCGACTGCTTCAGGAAAAGATGGGCGCTGTCGCGGATCTCGATGTCGGCGGCGCCGGACAGCGCGGAGCGCGGGCTGATCAGATCGACCGGATCGAGCACGCGGGTACAGTTCTCGCACTGGTCGCCGCGCGCGCGGTCGTAGCCGCAATGCGGACAGGTGCCGATCACATAACGGTCCGGCAGGAAGCGCCGGTCGGTGGCGGAAAAAGCCTGCTTGGTCGCGCGCACCTCCAGATGGCCGTTCCTCCACAGCGCGCGCGCGAAATCCTGCGTCAATTCGCGGTTCTGCGGGCTGGAGGAGCGGCCGAAATAGTCCCAGTCCAGCGCGAAGCGGTCGCCCAGGCCCTTCTGGATCGCGTGCTGCTCGGCGCAATAGGTTGCCACGTCCTGTCCGGCTTCGAGCGCGGCGAGCTCGGCCGGCGTGCCGTGCTCGTCGGTGGCGCAGATGGCCAGCGTCTCATGGCCCTGCGCGCGGCGGAAGCGCGCATGGACATCCGCAGGCAGCATCGAGCCCGCCAGATTGCCCAGATGCTTGACGCCGTTGATGTAAGGCAGGGCGCTGGTGATCAGATAGCGAGTCATAGCTCTCACGGTTGCAAGACGGGCGGTAACTGCAGACATTATCCGCCTGCGCGAATCCGTCCACCCCCATCGACTTGGACGCGCGTGCCCTTCTGGAGGGTCGAATGGACGAGACGCCGCGGCGGCGCTTCTATCACGCCAACTTCCAGGGCTATCTGCTGGCGGGTCTGCTGACCGTCACGCCGCTGATCGCGGTCTGGCTGGTGTTCAATTTCTTCCTCAATGCGCTGTCCGCCGCCGGCCATCCGCTCGCCGTGGCGCTGACCGATTTCATCGACCAGGAGGCGCCGGCGGCGACGCCGTGGCTCGCGAATGACGGCGTGCGCTGGATCATCGCCGTGTTCGCCGCGCTGCTGGCGCTCTACACCATCGGCGCCGTCGCCTCGCGCGTGGTGGGCCAGCGCTTCATCGGCCTGTTCGAGCGGGTGATCGCGCGCATCCCGCTGGTCGAGACGATCTATTCGGCCGTCAAGAAGCTGATCGACGTGATGCAGCAGAAGCCCGGCGGCACCCAGCGGGTTGTGCTGGTCGATTTCCCGCGCGAGGGGCTGAAGGCCATCGGCTTCGTGATGCGCGTCTTCAACGATTCCCAAACCGGCGAGGAACTGGCGGCGGTCTATGTGCCGACCGCGCCCAACCCGACGTCCGGCTATCTGCAGATCCTGCCGCTGGCCAACCTGATTCCCACCGATATCCCGACCGACCAGGCGATGACCATGATCCTCTCCGGCGGCGCCGTCGCGCCGGAGAGGATGTCGATCACGCGGCCGCAGGCATAAGCCGCCGGCTCTTACCGCCCGAAAGCGAAGGCATAGACCGTGTTGTCCGCCGCCACATAGAAGCGCTTCTTGGTCGCCAGGATGGTGGCGAAATGATGCAGGCCGCTCATCGCCGTGCCGGTGCCGGAGAACACCACCTGCCCGTTCAGCGCGTTGAAGCCGTGCAGCAGGTTGTCGCCCTCGGCGCCCGCCACCCACACGATCGGGTTCGATGCGCCGTCCGTGGTGGTGACGATCGGTGCGCCGGCGCCATTATAGGCGGTGCACCAGGCGACGGTGACCGGGGTGCTGCCGCCGGCCGCCACGTTCAGCATGGTGATGTTGCTGCCCGAGCAATTGCCGCCGCCGGAATTGCTGAACGCGACCATCGTCGCGCTCTGCGTCTGGAAGACGGCCGGCGCCGTGATGATCCGGCTGTTGGAAACCTTCGTGACGGCGAGCGCGCCGCCGATGCCGCCCAGATTGGTGCGGTCCACCAGATAGGCGTTGCCGTCCTTGCCGAAGGCGATGACGCGCTTGGCCGGCGCGCCCTGTGCCACCGCGACATCCAGCGGCAGCGCTTCGGTGCCGCCCAGATCCTCGTCGCTGTTGTCCAGCGCCTTCCAGTTCGAGGGCGCGAAATTGTCCTTGTCGCGGGTGGAATGGGCGAGGCCGGGGCGCAGCCGGATAATGCCCTCGCCGTCGCTCCAGTTGGTCGCGCCGAAGGTGTTCCCCGTCGTGACGAACAGGGCCGCGCCGTCGCCGGCGATGCCGCCCTGCGCCCAGATGCCGCCGCCATTGGCGCGCGTCTGCCAGCTCGCCGCCAGCGCCGGCGGATCGGTCTTGAGCTGGACGACGGTGCCCCGATAGCTGCCGCAATCCCCGAAATTGCCGCCGTAATTGATGTAGAGATTGTTGCCGAAGAACAGCAGGGCGCTGCGCTCGCCCTCGATCGACGACGAGAAGGTTACGCCCGAAGTCGCCAGCGCCGCCTGCATGTCGAGCGGCCAGTTGGGGACGACGGTGCCGTCGGCAAGCGAAAGCGCATAGACCATGTGCCGCGGCCCGTTGCCGGTCGTGGTCAGGGCATCGAGATAGAGGACGCCGGTCGCGGGATCGATCACCGGCGTGCCGGTCACGCCGTCGGGATCGATGTTGCCGCAGGGAAGCTGGTTCAGCGGCACCGACGCTGCCAGCGCCCTTTGCCACACGATGGCACCGGAGGCCTCGTCCAGCGCATAGACCTTGTTCGATTCCGAGGCCACGATCACCAGCCCGCGTTTGGCGCCCTTCGGCTTCCAGTAGAGCGGCTGGGCATAGACATGCCCGCTCACGCTGGCCTTGAAGGCATTGTCGCGATGCAGCTTGGCCGCCGCCGCGAGCGTCAGGTCGGGCAGCACATAGGCGCCGGTGCGGTGAATGGAATTGTGATAGGTGACGACATTGTCCGCCACCGAAATGCTGGGCAGACAGGCGAGAAAAGCTGCCGCGATCCAAAGGCGCGTTCTCATGGCCGGGTCTCCTTCATGCAGGACATCGTCGCCTTCAGCTTACCGCATCGCGGGCGACGGCGCATCCGCAATCGCCGTCTCATCCTGTGCCGCCGCACGCGGGAAACAGCGGAAAATAGCGGAATTTTTCGGGGGGATGTGACGCCCGGCCCTGCGTAATGCTAACCTTTCTCCCGCACATCATTGATGACCGGCATCGAGTATGGCGATGGCGTGTAACCGCGAGAGGACGACCGGCATGTTGAAAATTTGCGGAACAATTTCGGCAGCGTTGCTGAGCGCGAGCGTCGTGACGGGCTTCGCGCCGGCTGTGCAGGCGAAGAGCTTCAGCGTGGTGCATGCATTCGCCGGCGCGCCCGGCGACGGCGATCGGTCGATGGCCGATGTCACGTTCGACAATGCCGGCAATCTCTATGGGACG
Organism: Alphaproteobacteria bacterium; assembly: GCA_015654705.1. Taxonomy (GTDB): domain Bacteria; phylum Pseudomonadota; class Alphaproteobacteria; order Micropepsales; family Micropepsaceae; genus Rhizomicrobium. The sequence continues at coordinate 17,787 of JAATGL010000173.1, forward strand.
ACATACAATGGCGGCGATTCGAACAACGGCGCCATTTTCAAAATCGACACGCATGGGACCGAAACGCTGCTCCATTCCTTCGACGGGGGTTCCGGCGGCGGTCTTCCATCGGCTGGCGTCACGATCGATGAAAAGACGGGCGACCTTTACGGCGTCACCCCGGCAGGCGGCACGTTTGGCACGGGAACGCTGTATAAACTGGCGGCGAACGGAACGTTTACGGTGCTGCACGCTTTCACTCCCGGCACAGACGGTGCCGCTCCCCACTGGCGGATGATACGCGACAAGAAGGGAAATCTTTACGGCGTCACGCAAAGCGGCGGGACGAGCAGCTACGGCACGCTCTTCGAATATAGCAAGAAAGGTGCCTTCACCATCCTGCACAACTTCGACCTTTCCGCCGCGGCTCCGACCGGCCGTCTGGCTCAGGACAGCAAAGGCAATCTCTACGGCGTCGACGGAACCGGCGGGACTTCAACGGACTGCAGCGGCCATGGCTGCGGCTCCGTCTACGCGCTCGCCCCAGACGGTACATTCTTCACCCTTTATTCTTTCATGGACGGCACGGACGGCCGCTACCCCGTCGCTGGTCTCACCATAGACAAGAAAGGCAACCTGTACGGCACGACCGGTTATGGCGGTTCCGGCAACGCCGGCACTGTGTTCGTCGTGTCAGCGAAGGGGGAATTCGCCACGCTTTTTGCTTTCAACGGCTCGAATGGCAACGGTCCTGAGGGCGAACTGCTGATGCTGAAAAAGGATCTTTACGTCACGGCATATTCTGGTGGTGCCAACAGTCTCGGCACGGTGATCAAGATTTCGCCGAAGGGAATCGGGAAAGCGCTTCACGATTTCACCTAGGACGACGGCGGGTTCCCCATCGACGGACTGGTCGAAAACAATTCTGTCCTCTACGGCACCACCAGCGCCCGCGGTGCGGATGGGCACGGCACGGTGTTCAGCATGAAGATAAAATAGAAAGCACGCGGGACGACCGCAGCGACATATCTCGACCGGGGCTTCGCTCGATCGCGCGCCTCGCCGTCATTAATCGATGGGTGCATCTTGCACTGAGTGCCGGCGGGCGCGATGCGCAACCAGGTTTCGGTGAGCTCAGTAAATTCGATCTTTACGGGCCTTCTTAATATGATTGCAACACTTTCGGCTTAAATCAATTCTGTTCGCGCTCTCTGCCGCGCCCACGTGCTTCGCGGCGTCCCGGACCAAACCTCGACAAATTGACCTTGCCGGTGGCTGGCGGCGCTGCAGGCGCCTGCCATTTTTACCCGCATCGCCATCGGGAGACATCTCCCCGCACGTGGACATCGTTCCACAACAAGGACCACTCTGATGAAACGCTTTCTCCTGATGACGACGGCCCTGGTCGGACTGGCCATGACGCAGGGCGCAGTCGCCGGCCCGCAGACGCAGCCTTCCGGGCTGCCGACCGTCGCACCGGTCGATCTCGGCGCTGCCTATCATTTCGTCATTCTCTCCGAAACCGGGATCACCGATGTCGCCCAGTCGGCCGTCGTCGGCAATGTCGGCACAAGTCCGATCACAGGCGCCGCCGACCTGCTGAGCTGCTCCGAAGTGACCGGCAAAGTCTATGCGGTGGACACAAGCGGGCCGGCGCCCTGCAGCATCAAGGCCCCGGCCCGGCTGAACAACGCCGTCGGCGCCATGCTGACGGCCTATAACGATGCGGCGTCACGCTCGGCGACGACGACCGAGCTGGGTTCAGGCAATATCGGCGGCCTCACCCTGGCTCCGGGCGTCTATAGCTGGAGCAGCAGCGTCTCCATTCCATCCAATATCAGCCTCAATGGCGGTCCCAAGGATGTATGGATTTTCCAGATCGCACAGGATCTCGACCTGACCAGCGGAACCTCCGTGCTCCTGCGCGGCAAGGCCCGCGCCAGGAACGTGTTCTGGCAGGTCGCCGGCCAGGTCACGCTCGGCACCACCTCGACCCTTGAAGGTATCGTCCTCTCCAAGACGATGATCAGCGTGGCCACCGGCGCCTCCGTCCAGGGCCGGCTGTACGCCCAGACCGCCGTGACCCTGCAAAAGGCGACCGTCGTGATGCCGAAAATCGGCCTGCCGCAGTAGTACGGGCGGCGTGGCCCTTGGCTGATTGCCAAGCCGCGCCCGCGTCGTGATGAGAGACACGACCGGGAGGCCGCACCAAGACGGCCCCCGTCGCTGTCGCAGATGCACAAGAACTCTTCCACCGAATTAGAATGCCGAGTGGTCCACAACCAGGTCCATCCGCCGCCACGCCCAACGTCATGAAACAGATTGCAAAATGGGCCACGCTCGGGGCATGAGCGTGACAATGCGTTGCGGGTTCGAACTGGGGAGCGCCTGATGGCCATTGGGCTCGCGCGGCGCATATGGGGCGCGCCATTGCTTCTGGTCGCGCTGATCCTTGCGATCGGGATTTTCGGTGCTCCGGCCCGGTATGCCGCCGCCGTTTCGGTTGCGCTCACCGCTCTGCAGCTCGTTCTGATCGGCGGGGCAGCGGGGTCGTTGGCCCTGCCGGCCTGGCGTTCGCGTGATGAGGAAAGGCATCAGATTGCGGTCATCGGACTCCTCTTGATCATGCTGTGGGCGCTGCTGACGCTCATGCCGGGCTACGGGCCGCCCTTCGCCGCGACGCTTTCGATGAACCATGTGCGGTTCATCATCCTCTTTATCTCGACCATGTTCCTCGGCGCCGGATTTCTGCTGCTCAAGAATCCATTGTCCGATCAGGGAGACAGGCTGCTGGCCGCTCGGACAGGCGGCGGGGCTCCTCGGCACGCTCGTTCAGCTTGTCTGGGCAGCGATCCTGATCGGCTGGACCATGTCCGAGGCGCATAAACCCGCGGACTATCTGCCGCTATACAGTACCCCGCTCGGCAACACCTCGGACGTGCTGCTCTTCTTCGCCGGACTGATGACCTATGTGGCGACCGCCTTCTATGCGCTGTCCTTCGCAAGGCAGGGCTGGCTCGGTCCGATCAAGGCTTGGATCATGGTCGTGATTGCCGCCGCCGCAATTATCGGGCTCATCGCGCGCGGCCTCCAATATCCCGATCTTTCAGAGAACTGGTACACCGTGCCCGGCATGGTGGTCGGCATCCCTGCCATTCCCTGGCTCATGCCGTACATGCTGGGCGTCTCTGCCCTCTTTCGTGCCGCCACGCCGGCAGCCGTCTCAACTCTCCGTGTGTGAACGCTTACGCGCAGCGATCTGAGAGCCCTGAGGCCGGCGATCCTTTTCGATTGCGAAGGTGAAGGCGGAATTCATAACGCACGTCAGCTCTGCCGGCTCGAAGTCGAATCCGGGATATGGTCGTTGTTCGGGGGACTTGGTACGATACATTTGCGGCCACGGCCATCAAAACCGCCGACACGGTTGACGTGTGTTCGGAACTCGGCTTTTTGGGATTTCTGCCCATCGCCGGCTTAGCTCAGTTGGTAGAGCACCTGATTTGTAATCTGAATGATGCCGTCTCGCTGCATACCGTCGTGCACCGGCCAGTGCGAAAAACCTTGGTAATCTAGCATCTGATATTACGGTTGTTGTCGTTCTTTCTACGATGATACCAACACGTCCGGTGGCAATTCCGGTGGCAACGCCGTTGCTGAAGGAAAGCGGCATCTCTACCCCAGCCCGCGACCTCGTGATGAGCCAGAGCCGCTCGATCTCGGCCTGATCGAATACAGAAACGAGTTCTCCGATGACTGAAGCAACCTACAGAGCCCCGACAAAGAGCCCGCAAATTCTACAAGCGAGATTAGAGAAGCTACAGAAAAGCTGGCACGGTGCCTCTATGACGCGACATAGAGAAGCGGTTGGCGGCGAGTCCGACCGTGCCGGGGAAACGGAGTTCCTCGTCTCTCTCCATACGTTGAACTTCTTGCGACGGAGGAGAGCGAGTCCATTAAGACGCAACAGCCACGGAACACCCCACCCTCAAAAGTTCCCCTCATGCTACAGGCGAGCTTAGGGAAGCTACAGAAAAGCTCGCCAACGCCCCATATAAGGCGGCGGTGCTGTCCTCCGTGCTGTAATATGCCTTGGCATTCCCGCCGGTAGAAACAATGCGTTTTGGTCTTGCATGGCCTGGTGCGCCACTCGCCATTGCTTCGGCAGTTCTTTTTGGCGCTAGCACACCCTTTGCCAAGCTGTTGCTCGGCGGCGGGACCAGCCCTTGGCTGCTCGCCGGGTTGCTATATCTCGGTTCCGGCATTGGCCTTGCCCTGATCCAGCTTGGCCGGGTGATCCTCGGCATTACACATACCGACGCTTCCCTTACCCGCGCGGACCTTCCGTGGCTTGGGCTGATCGTCCTCGCGGGTGGTGTTGTTGGTCCGGTGCTGCTGATGGTGGGCCTTGCGTGCACAACCGCATCGTCTGCCGCGTTACTTCTGAATCTGGAAGGGCTGGCGACGATGGCGATTGCGTGGATTGTGTTCCGGGAAAATGTAGACCGCCGCCTGTTGCTCGGTGCGTTGGCCATCCTCGCGGGCGCGCTGTTGCTGTCATGGCAGGGCGGACCAACGGGATTCGGGTTCGGCGCTTTGACGATCGCAGGCGCGTGCCTCGCATGGGGAATTGACAATAACCTGACGCGCAAGCTGAGTTCGGCGGACCCCGTGCAAATCGCGCTGATTAAAGGCTTGGTCGCGGGCTGCGTGAACTTCGCACTGGCGATTGCCTTGGGTGCGCATTTGCCGCCGCTGCCCGCGCTTGCGGGTGCGGCCGTCATTGGGTTCGTCGGCTATGGCGTGAGCCTTGTGTTCTTCGTGCTGGGGCTTCGCCACTTGGGCACGGCCCGAACCGGCGCTTACTTCTCCACCGCACCATTTATCGGCGCGCTGCTGGCCGTGTTGATGTTACACGAACCGTTGACAGTGCGGCTACTGATAGCCGGTGCGCTGATGGCGGTGGGCTTATACTTCCACCTGACGGAAGCGCACGCGCACGAACATGCCCACGATGCGCTGGATCACGACCACCGCCATACCCACGACGCCCACCACCAGCACGCGCACGACCCCGACGATCCGCCCGGTGAACCACACAGCCATTGGCACCATCACGTGCCTATGACGCACAAGCATCCTCACTATCCAGACCTGCACCATCGGCACGAACATCCGGCTTGAACAGCCAGCCGACAACCGCATAACCCACGGCCCCGCCGGCAAGCTGTGCAGCGATGAACGCGGGCGCGGACGTTGGCGCGATACCGGCGAAGCTGTTGGACAACGCACGCGCGATGGTTAGGGAGCGCCGATAAGCAGAAAATAGATCATGCCCGCCTGAGCATCCGGCGAATGTCGTTAGCAGCCCGATCTTGAACCGCAACATGGGCTGGCGAGCTTTAGGACTTCTCGTGCGAGTGTAGCCTGATATCCTTTTTCCATGAACGCGATACCAGCGAACAGCATTTCCACGATCGGTCACTCGAACCATAGCTGGGGAAAATTCATCGCATTACTCCAGGCCGCTGGAATCGAGACGGTCATAGATATCAGGTCCAACCCTCGCTCCCGTTTTGCTCACTTCAATCGAGCGCCGCTGACGGCGCTGCTGACCGCGAGCAATATCGCCTATCGCTATTTTGGCGAGGAGTTGGGTGGGCGCTCCAGCACCAATGACACCATCGACTACGAAGCCACCGCGGTTGACCTAGCTTTCCTTGAGGCTCTGAGACGCATATCTGAAATCGGCGCCAAAAGCCGAAGCGCGTTGATGTGCTCGGAGCATGAGCCGCTCGCCTGTCATAGATTTCTCTTGGTCTCGCGGGGCCTCGCCGAGCGAGACTTTAAGATCAGCCACATTCTTCGTGACGGGCGCATAGAAAGGCACAGCGATGCCGAGCACCGGTTGCTAGCTCTCACCGGACAAAGTGGCCCTGATCTTCTGGTGTCCCGGTCGGACCGGCTCGCGAGCGCATACCGAGTACAGGCGGCAGCATTGCAGAGGAAGCGATGAAGACGCTTGATACCTGCCACAGACTGTCCGGGCCATTCCGCGCTCCTTCAGACACATCGAGACGGCGTGGAAATGGCCGCGTAACACACAAACCTTCTATTACCTGTTTCGGAGGCCAACAACGCCATGACCAGCCAGCGCTTTGTCGCTTACTTCCGCGTTAGCACCGATCGTCAGGGCCGATCTGGTCTCGGCTTGGAAGCCCAACGCAAAGCCGTCGAGCATTTCCTCGCCGGACGTGGCGCGACTGTCGTGTCCGAATTTGTCGAGGTTGAAAGCGGCGGCAGGAGCGATCGGCCAAAGCTCCGTGAAGCTCTCGCTGTATGCCAGCGGGAGAAAGCGGCACTATGCGCTGCAATTGATCTAAGCTTACGCCCTCTTGGGGACTGAGCTTCAGCGCTTCCCGGATTGCTAGCGCCGCAGTCATTCTACGCGGCCCGTCCCAGCTTACCGGAAATACATACTGACTCTCATCCAAGCGGAGGCGTCCGTCACGGGCAATAATCGATCTCAAGATGGACTCAGGAACTTTCGCAGCCATGGCCGCAACAGCCGGGGCGGACACAACATCGTTGAAATGAAGCGCGCGGCCGCTTTTCTCTATCGCTTCCATCAGCGACGTAACCATCTGGTACTGCTCAACTGATGAAAGACCTGTATCTCTATCTAAAAGTCCCCATCGTCCGTCTGCCAGGCGGAACATCGAGCCAATGGCCTGTATTTGAAAATGCTCTCCCACGCCGCGCTCCTGCACGACCGCGTTATAAAGCTCGTTTGTCGACATCGGGCGTCCCGCGGCGCGCAAAAGAGCCGCCACGGCTTGGCGTACGTCGATGCGATTAGCCTTCGAAAACGTTCTTTCCTGACTCGCTGTCCACACCGAGCGTCCCAAAAATGTCAGTGTCGAGAACTTGGCCAAGGCGATGCTAACTATGTATGGAGTCAGCTTTCCGTCAAAATAGTGCCCCCGTGCAAGAACGTGAGCACATAACTCCGTAGCGTGCCACTGGCGATTAGGTGCGCCTTGTTCAATGATCTCTTCAGCCTCGGCGGCAACTGTTCGAGCTTCATCCCCGGTGAGCGGAAAATGTGAAGAGAGTCCATAAACGCCGGGCCCGAACAGGAATCCGACATTCGCAGCGGCGTTGTGGGCGCGTCGAACATCGATCGGTCGTCCAGCCCGTGCGGACGCAAGTTCAGCAATCTGCCCATAATGCAGTGGCGTCTCAGCCTCGGTCAAAACAGCCTCGACGACTTGATCAACCCCCCTTCCAAGGCTGGTAAGTATCCTTTCACCGTCCCCAATTTCTGCGAAGTGCGCCGCTTTTGACGCACTGCTCCACAGCGTCCCTCTCATCTCGCTAGCCCTGTCGGGGATAAGTGCCTCAACAAGTATGCGCGCCTGTTCCCATGTCCACTTTTGTTGTACGCCAGTCTCAAGGGTGCTATTTGCGGCCTTCAGCAACTCGGACCATTCGTCTCGCGTCAGGGCACAGACGATGGTTTGACCATCGATGCGCAGCAGCGAGAACTTTCGCTCGCAAAATACATCCAGAATGTACGATAGAGCATCAGGCCAAGCATCAATACCGCTGAACCAGGCATCGAGAACGTCGAGACCTTGGATAGGCAGCGGTTCGCTGCGACTTGCCAATACTGAGGACAGTTTCTCGGTTAGCGGCGCTGACCAGATGGAGGCCTGAGACAGCTGATCTAGGAATTTCGCTTCGACCTGCCGGATTCGCTCGCGTGTGACGTTCAGCTCAATTCCGATTTCATGAAGAGTAGCGGGAGTCGCATCCAGACCCATACGACGACGAATAATGTAAGCCGCCCTCTCAGGAAGCCGAGCGAGGTCTTGGCGGACGTGCGCCAATATTGCACCATGTGCTAACGCAAGCGAGATCGCGCAACGATATCTCGCCCCGTCCCGCAGCTGCGTAGGCGTGATTTCTTCCGACACCCAGAAGTTCAGCCGCCTCGTCGATCGAGTATACCAACGTACCCATATGCATCTTCGTCACAAATGCTCCTGTTTGATGGTGTGCGTACACTATTACACTCATCTTTTTTGATCCGCAAGCTTTTAGTAGTGGACATCCACCATTTTTCGCGATACTCTTCTGTCATGGAAAACCGATCGCTCTCGTTGAACAGTTACCTGCGGGCGGCAGCGGATGTTCTTGGGACGACCTGGGAAAAGCTCTATGAGCGCCAGCGCGCCCTCGTTCGCGCCAATCTCTTGGACCAGTCCCAAGGCATGGGGCCCGGCAGCGGTGTGCGTGTCTCTCCCTCGTCTATCGCCTGGGTGTTTGTCGCGGTACTGTGCGCCGATGGCCTAGCTGAGGCGGTTAAGCGCGGCGAACTGATAGGCCGCATGAAGTGCGTTCGGGGCAATTGTCTCGTCACTCGGGCGACTTCATTCCAAGGCGCCCTCGAAGCAATCTTATCATCCGAGGAATTGGCCTCACGGGTGTCGCGGATCGAAGTATCGAGAACGTCCCCAGAGGCCAAGATATATTTCGGCTGGAAGAAGGGCAGTTCGATCGAACAAGTCTCGGTGTTCCAGCAAAGTTCCAAAGTTCGGCCGCCCGTCAACGTCACTGCCGCTATTGAAGGCGATGTTGTGCAAGAGCTTTTTCGTCTTCTGGAACGTGATGATGCCTACCAGTCCGGGGCAAATCGCAAAAATCTAGCGGTGCCGCGCCGAAAATGACCGGGCACATCCGTCGGCGGGGCGAGCGCAGTTGGGAGATCAAATTTGATCTTGGAACTGACCCTGCCACTGGAAAGCGCCAGACGCGCTATCGTTCTTTCAAGGGCACAAAACGCGAAGCTGAGGCTGAGCTAGTCAAGCTAAAGGCCGGAGCGAACCGCGGCGAGTACATCGAGTCACAGAAGCTCAATGTCGAAGAGTTTTTGGAGAGATGGAAAAACGAGTGGGCACGCTCCAATTTGAGCGCCAAGACCTTTGAGAGCTATTCCCAGCTTCTTACGCGACATGTCGCTCCGCGCATTGGACACCGACAGATTCAGAAGCTTAACGCTGCAGACGTCATGGGGCTGTACAGCAAGCTCGCAGTAGAAGGGCGTGCCCAGCGATCCGAACATAGCAAACCTAGTGGCTTGTCACCGCGCTCGATCTCTCTGATACATCGCATTCTTCATCGAGCGTTCGGCCATGCCCAGCGCTGGGGGATCATTGCGACCAACCCGGTAGCTTTGGCCGAACCGCCCCGCGCGGAAGAGAAGGAAATCGAGATACTCACCGAAGATCAGGTCTGGTTGGTGCTGAAGGCGTTGAAGGGGAAGCCAATCTATTCTCTAGCTGTGATGGGCCTCGGAACCGGTATGCGTCGCGGTGAGATGTTGGCGCTACGCTGGAGTGACGTTGACCTGGGGAGAAATAGTGGCGCCCGGGTCCGGGTCGAACGGTCGCTTGAGCAGACCAAGGCGGGCCTCCGCTTCAAATCACCTAAGACTAGACATGGCCGCAGGCAGATTGCGCTGCCCCTGTCGATCGTCGAAGAGCTTCGGACACTCCGCACCGAGCAAGCCAAGCTGAGGCTCTCGTTAGGTCTCGGAAAAGCTGGGGCGGATGCCCTAGTGTTCCAAAAGCTTGAGGGGCTGCCGCTCAATCCGAACTCCGTCAGCACTGAGTGGCGGCGGATGGTGAAGACGCTGAAGCTTCCTAAGGTGAGCCTTCATGCCTGGCGCCATACGCATGTCAGCCAGCTAATCGCCTCTGGAATGGACGTCCTGACAATCAGTCGCCGGATCGGGCACGCGTCGCCTGCGGTCACTTTGAATGTTTACGGCCATCTGTTCGCGAGCACCGATGATCGCGCGGCCGCTGTCTTCGATGCCGCCTTCGCTGGCGTGCTAACGGATCAGGTACAAACGCGAACGAAGTAGAACGCCTACGGTGGCAATCCGGTGGCAATTTTGCCGGGTTGCCATTCAAGCGCGATCTAAGTATTTGATCCAGTTGAGTGCCGGCTTAGCTCAGCTGGTAGAGCACCTGATTTGTAATCAGGGGGTCACAGGTTCGAGTCCTGTAGCCGGCACCAGGCATTTATCGCGGACGCTACAGCAAAAAAATCGCGGATGATCGACACGGTCTGCGTTGTGGCGACATCGACGTAAGGCTCGTCCTCTATCCGGCGAGCGGACCGGCGATCTGAACGGCTTCCAGCTCCACTCACGCTGGCGGAAACGGCACGGCCGGGCAAAGAAAAAGAGCCAGACCTTTTGGGCCCGGCTCTTTTCATCGAGGTCGTCGGCGCGCCGCTTCAGGGCGGCGGCCGGCATCAGTGCATCATCTTCATGTCCATCTTCGACACTTTCGAGCCGAAGAAGAGGAAGAAGTTCGACGGCGCTTGGATCGCCAGTTTCTTGCTCTCGGCATCCTGGATCGCGGCGACGGAGGTGATGCCGCTGCTGCCGTCCTGCGGCGGCCAGACGCTCTTGTCCAGCACCAGCACAGGCACGACCTGCCACCAGATGGCGTCCAGCGCGATATCGGCATCCTTGAGCACGTGGCTGTGGTTGGGGGTCGGCACGAACACATTGGCGGTCGGCGGATTGCCGATCAGCCCCAGCGCGGCCAGCACCGGCGCCAGATCGACGCGCGAGGCATGCATGGTGCAGGTGCCGGGACGCGCGCCGGCATCGGGGCATTGCGCATAGACCGCGGGCTTGGCCTTGAACGCTTCCGGCAGCGCGCCGAACAGCGAAATCAGCGCCTTGCCGAGATCGGGGCCGCACAGCGTGCCGGGCACGACATCCTTGCAGGAGATCGCGTCGCCCGGATTTTGATCGTTGTCGGTCGAGAACATCGGGATCAGGACATAGATGGGCGCGGTGGTATCGCTCGCATGGCCCACCTGGCCGGGCGGATTGATCGTCGGATCGATGCCGGCCTGGCAGATCGGTATCTGCTGCTCGCCCGGGTCGGACTGCGCCTTCTTCTTGTTGAAGTCGAGATCGCTTTTCGGCTGATCGACGCAGGCGAAGCTTTGCGTATAGGTGAAGGTCAGCGGCTGGCCCGCGCCGAAACCCTCGGTCTGGTTGGGCTTGAGGCCCGAGCCCGCATCCGCGGCAAGGGCCGCCGTTGCGCCCGACAAAAAGGCAAAACAGATTGCCCCCAGAATTTGTTTGCGCATTTTTCCTCCTCGATGTCCCTGAGATCATCGTTATACGGAGGCCGCGCGCGGTTGGATCACGGCGGGTCGCGCGCTTTCAAGGCGCCGTCGCGCCCGAAAAGCCGGTTCTCGCGTGCAAGTCAGATCATTCCGCCGGCGCGGGGACGGCGGCGCGGCGCGGATGGCGGCGATGTTCCCAGCGCATCAGCAGGGTGATGGCGAGGATCGTACCGGCATAGGCGATGAGCTGCGCGCCATTGGGCGCGTCGCTGTAGCCGACCAGCGTATGCAGCAGGCGGCCGATGATCGTGTCCTCCGGCAACAGCCAGGAGGTATTCCACACCGTGCTGGTGAACACTTCGAGATAGCCGCCCTGCTGGACGAACAGGACCGCCTGCCCCGCCATGCCGGCGGCGAGCAGTGTGATCAGGCCGGAGGTGACGCGGAACAATTGGTGCGCCGGAACGGCCAGCAGCCCGTAATACATCAGCGCCGACATCCCAGCACCCGCCGCCAGCCCCAGCACGCCGCCGCCCAGCAGACCCGCCGTTGTCGTGCCCGGCTGCGAGGCGATGCCGTAGAGGAACAGCACCACCTCAGAACCCTCGCGCAGCACCGCGACGCCGACCACGATGGCGAGCGCGGCCAGCGTGCGCTCTCCGGATGCGACCGCCGCGCCGACCTGGCGCATCTCGCGCGCCATCTCGCGGCCATGCCCTGCCATCCAGACATTGTGCCAGGTGAGCATGCAGACGGCGAGGAGCAGGACGGTGGCGTTGAAGAACTCCTGGCCCGAACCCTGGAACAGCCCTTTGATCTCGCCGGCAAACGCGGCGACCAGGCAGGCGCCGAGCACGCCGCCGATCACGCCGTAAGCGACGAACAGCGCGCGGCGCGGCACGCCCTTGGTCGCGGCCAAAACGATGCCGATGATAAGGCCGGCTTCGATGACCTCGCGGAAGACGATCAGGAGACTGGCGAGCATGTGCTACTCCGCGACCACGATGCCTTGCGCCGTGTCGGAATGATATTCGCCCATGAAGGGATAGCGGCCGGGGCTCAGCGGGCGCAGCCGCACATTGCCGCTCGAATTGCCGGCCACCACCTTCTCGACCTTCAGCGCGGTGGAATCGAATTCTTCCGCCGTCGGATCATTGTTGGTCAGCGCGATGATGCTGGGCGTGTTGGCTTTGACGTGGATTTCGGCGGGCGTGAATTTGTGGTCCTTGAGCTGGAGCGGAATGGCGCCGTCGGCAAGGGCGGATCCCGCCGCAAAAATCGCCAGGGCGGCGGCCAGACCCAATACGGACATTCTCATCGTCATGCTTCCCGATTCGTTTCGCCTCTCCTGCGAATGAGTCTAATCGCAACTCATTCTCAAGTACAGAGTGACGTGCCGTCGCACATCAGGGTCAGAGATTGGTCCATACGGCGGCGCTGATGCCCTGCTCCACCAGCGAATTCTGCCCGGCCGGCGAGACGTAGACGCCGAGCTGGACCGACCAGCGCTCCGACAGACGCTGCACCAGCGACAGTTCGACCTTGTGGGTGCGATAGAACGTGTAGGGTGGCTCGGCGTCACCGCCGCTGATCACATTGAAGCTCTGCAGCATCGCCATGGTCTGTGGAAGGAACCACACTCCGGCGGTCGCGTCGAACACGGTCTCGTTGGGGCGCGGATGGCTGATCAGGCGTTCGGCGACCTCGACATCGGTGAAGCCGTCGCGCCCGAAAAGCTTGAAATTGGCGCCCTGAAGCAGCCGCAGTTCCGCGATCCGCGCCGAGGCGCGGCCGATGGAATTGGACAGGTCGAACGGCCCGGCGAATTTGAACGAACCCTGCAGCGAAACGATGCCGAACCTGTCCGTCAGCCGGACGCGGGCGCCGCCTTCGACCGCCGCGTCGCGGGCGTGCTGCGCCGCGCCGCCGTCCCAGGCGAAATCGGCGAAGACATATTCGGGCGCCAGGAACAGCGTGACGCGGTCCGTCCAGCCATATTCCGCGAGGGTCTTGAGGTAGATCTTGTCGAATTTGACCGGCGCGTCGGCATGGCTTTGCGCATCGAAGCCGCTTCCCGCCCGGCTCGCGTCGAACGAACTGATGATCTGCCAGGTGTCGCTTCGCTGCGTCCAGGCCCCGGCGTGGGCGGCGGGCGGCACAGCGACGATCGCGGCCAGGCAGAGCAGCGCCGCGCCGGCGCGGCGATCAGGCATGGCCCGCATCCGCGCCGTGTCCGCTCAGCCCGTGATCGGTCTTTTCCCAATGGAACGGCTTGGTGAGGAGATGCCAGAAGCCGCGATAGCCGGCGATGGAAATCAAGATCCAATAGACCGCGACGGTGAGGCCGTAAGGCGCCAGCCTGGAATCGCCGCGCCATTTCGAGCCGATCACGGCGAGCCAGGTGAGCACGCCGTTGGAGCCGATGACGCCCGCCGCCGAGACGTAGGCGAGGTCGTGGCCGCCGCCGAAGATCGGCAGCGGAAACAGGCTCGAGGCGAGGAAGATCGCCCAGAGCAGCGGATTGACCAGCGCCGAGAGGACCGCGCCGCCGATGAAAAGCTGGAAGGCCAGGAAGCCGCCCAGTCCCACCCGTCCGATCACGGCCGGCGCGCTTCGGCCATGCACCAGCCAGGTCTGCATATAGCCTTTCAGCCAGCGC
>JAATGL010000017.1 GCA_015654705.1 Alphaproteobacteria bacterium
ACCGAGGCGGTGTTCACAATGGCGCCGCGCTCGCCGCCCGGCAGCGGATCGAGCGACATCATGCCCTCGGCCGCGATCGCGATGCAGCGATAGGTGCCGACCAGGTTGATCTGGATGATGAAGTTGAAGGCATCGCTGGGGAAGCGGCGCAATGCGCCCGTCTTCCTGTCGCGCGACGCGGTCTTGATCGCGTTGCCGGTGCCGGCGCAATTGACCAGCACGCGCTCCTGGCCATGGGCGTCGCGCGCCCTGGCGAAGGCGGCGAGCACGCTGGTCTCGTCGGTCACATTGGCTTCGCAGAAGATGCCACCGATCTCGGCGGCGACCGCTTCGCCCTTGGTCCTGTTCATGTCGAGCAGCGCGACCTTGACGCCCTGCGCCGCCAGGGCGCGCGCCGTCGCCTCGCCGAGGCCGGAGGCGCCGCCGGTGACGACCGCCGCGACCGATGCATTGAGTTCCATGAGACCGCCCTTCCCTGAATTCCCGTGCGGCGCACTCTTAGACCGGCGGGCGCCGCCCGCAAAGTCCGCCCCGGCGGAAGCATGCGCCTCGCGAACGCCGCTTTTCCTGAAGGCGGCAATGCCCGATACTGGGCCATGTCCGGACAAGCCGACCTTCCCGATCCTGCCGCCATCCAGCTGCCCGCGGTGGTGGCGCGCAACGAGCGCATCGTCGAGCGCGGCTTCTGGAAGAAGCTGCTCGGCGTGGCCGGCCGCATTCCCTTTGCCGACGACGCGGCTGCGGCCTATTTCTGCGCCGTCGATCCTGCGACGCCCAGGCGCGTCAAAGGCGTGCTGTTCGCGGCGCTGGCCTATTTCGTGATGCCGTTCGACGCGATCCCCGATTTCATCGCCGGCTTCGGCTTCACCGACGACGCCGCGGTGCTGGCGATGGCGCTCGGCTTGGTCGCGCGCCATGTGAAGCCGCGCCACATGGCGCAGGCCCGCGCCGCCCTGGGCCTGCCCGAGCCGCCGCCGGACGAGACGCCGTGAAACACGCGCCCCGGTCGCGGCGTGCCCGTCGAGGAAGATAAGAGCGGAGCTGGGCCTTTCGAGCCAACCGCGCGCCTCCGTTTTGTAAACTCCCGCAATGATGGTAATTGTCCGGCTTCCAATCCGCGGAGGTTTCGGTGCGCGCCAGATTCCGTCTCACAGATGTATGCGGCTGGTCGGGATTATCGGCCGCGCTGCTGGCGCTCGCCGTGAGTTGCGGCGCCGGCTCGGCGCAGGGCTTCACGTTGAAAACGCTGCACGTCTTTTGCCGGGACGGCAGTCCATGCGACGACGGACAGAATCCGAGCGGCGCTCTGACGATGGATGCCGCCGGAAATCTCTACGGAACCGCGCTGAGCGGCGGCGCCAACGATCAGGGCACCGTTTTCGAACTGATCCCCAATGCCGACAAAAGCAAATGGACGTTCGTGAAGCTCCACGATTTTTGCCAGCAGGACGCCTGCATGGATGGCGCGCAGCCCGTGGGTAAAATGGTCGTGGATGTGCAGGGCAATCTATTTGGAGAAGCCCATGGCGGCTTCAGGGACGGCATCGTCTACGAGCTGAGCCCCAGCCAGAATCGCACGGGCTGGACCTACAAGGTCCTTGTTGATCTGAACGATCTTTCGGGCTGGCGGCCTTTCGGCGGCCTGACCTATGCGGGCGCCACGGCAGGCGCACCATATGACGGCGTCTCGCCGCTGTTCGGCACGACGGAGACCAACGCGGAAGAGAGCGGCCCGGGCCTGGCTTTTGAAGTAAGCCCGCAGGACGGCAATTGGACCGGGAGCGCAATCTATAATTTTTGCGGCGACCAGGATTGTTCGAAGGGCGGATCGGCGTCATTCGCGCCATTAACGGGTGACGGCCATTGGCTGTACGGCACGACAAACGCCGGCGGGCGCGACAACAACGGCGTGATATTCAAGCTGGGTTTCGACAAGGCAAATCAGCAATGGACGGAAAAGGTCGTTCACAGCTTTTGCCAGACATGCACGCGCCAGGGATTTGGACATTCGCCCGGCGTGATTCTGGACCGCGAAGGCGATCTGTTCGGGGCCTCCGAAGGCGAAGTCGCTCCGGCCTATGGGACCGTGTACGAAATTCCCGCCGGCGGAAAATATCGCATCCTGAAAAAGTTCTGCTCCAGCCAGAACTGCGCGGACGGACGCCAGCCCGAAGGTCCGCTTACCCTCGACGGCGCCAACAATCTTTTTGGCACCACCCAATATGGCGGCGCCAGGGACATGGGCACGGTGTATGAATTGAACGGCGCCTTCACCCAGATCTACAGCTTCTGCGCCAAAAGCGCCTGTGCGGATGGCAGCCAGCCGCTCGGTGGCGTGATTCCCGATTCGGCCGGCGATCTGTTCGGCACGGCCTCCACCGGCGGAGGGACGGCCGGCAGCGGCACCGTGTTCGAATTGGCGCCGTAGGACGAACATCCGTCCGGACCGGATGCGGTCCGCCGTCACGTCGCAACGAAGCGTCAGCGCGAGGTCGCCAGTTTCGCGGTCAGGCGGTCGGTGGTGACCGTCGCGGTGGCCGGCGTGCCGCCGACGAACTCGATGCCGATGCCGTGCTCGTGATGGCGTGCGACGCGGCCCGCCATCTGCCCGATCAGCACGAATTCGCCGATCGGCGGACGCACATCGGTCTTCAGCGAGACGCCGCTGACCGAAAGATCCATCACCTCGCAGGCGACGAACTGGCCGTCGGCGCGCGTGAAGCGGGCGATGCCCTTGGTCGGCGTGCGGTCGTGGCGACGCATTTCCGATTCGTCTATCAGGGCGCTGTTCATGAACAGGATCAGCTGTTCGGCGATGCGCTCGCGCTTCATCGCGGTGCAGTTGAAGCTGACGCCGAAATCCTGTCCTTCGACGCGCGCGACGGTGCCTTCGAGCCGGCCGAAGCCGTCGACATAGAGAACGACCTGGGTGTCCATCTCCAGGACGAGGTCGCATTCCAGCGAGGCGCCGCCCGGCGACAGGTCGACAATCTTGCAATGGCATTCGCGTGAGTCGGCGGGCACGAACAGCCGTCCGGTCAGATCGACGCGGACGCGCCGGAACCGGCGGCGCTCCGCCTTGGCTTTCGCAATCACGGGTTCGACATCCCTCATTGCCTGCGCCGGACCAATCTCATCCAGCCCCATCCCTCGGTTTTCCCGCTTGCAGTGTGGGCACAGAGGGTCAATACAAGGTTTACGTTTTCGCCCTGCGGCAGGCATATTTCATCGCCGTTAAGCGGCACTTAACCTTGGCCGACCGCCGCGCTATAGCAGGGCGGCTTTTTTTTCCGGACAATCCCGCCGGACGGCCAGCGACCCGGAGAGCAGCATGACGAATTCGCGTATCGCGTTCCGCCTGTCGGCCGGCGCCGGGCTGGTGCTGATGGCGGCGCTTCTGCCGGGATGCGTCAACGAAACCGCGCTCGACGATCTGCGCGAGGCGACGCCGTCCGGCTCTGCCTTCAACCAGGCGCTGTTCAAGGATTACGCGGCGCTGGCGCGCTCCTTCGGGTCGGTCGGCGCCGCGGCCGGCATCGCCTTCGACGGCGGCGGCTCGCTGGAATTGACCGACATGGACAGCGACATCGGCGCGCTGGCCAATTCCTACGCCTCCAAGGCACTGGTCGCGGCGCGCGGTTCCGTCGTCGAGCCCGATCCCGGCGTCGACGTGCCGACCCACAAGATGCGCGACCGGCTGATCCGCGCGCTCGACCGCAACCGCGAAGCCCATCCGGCCGACGCGGCGCGCGCCCAGGCCGATTACGATTGCTGGATGATGAACGCGACCGTTGCGGCGATGGCGGCGTCCTCGAAGAAGTGCCGCGCCTCTCTCGAAATCTCGCTCGCCAGGCTGGAACGGGAGACCCCGGCCGTGCCGGCGACGCCTGCCCCGGCAGCAGCGGCGGCGGCGGCGGGCGACAGCGAGAAACCCTCGGGCCAGCCATGAAAGCCTATGACTACGTTATCGTCGGCGCCGGCAGCGCGGGCTGCGTGCTGGCCGACTGGCTGTCCGCCGACCCGGCCATCGAAGTCCTGCTGATCGAGGCGGGCGGGCGTGACAAATCGCTGATGATCCACATGCCGGCCGGCATCCCGGCGCTGCTGGGCAAGCCCAACGCGTTCAACTGGTATTACGAGACCGAGGGGCAGCTGCACCTGAACGGCCGGCGGCTCTACTGGCCGCGCGGGCGCGGCTGGGGCGGTTCGTCCTCGATCAACGCCATGATCTATGTCCGCGGCCATGCGCGCGACTATGACCGCTGGCGGCAGATGGACTGCGAGGGCTGGTCTTTCGCCGAGGTGCTGCCTTACTTCAAGCGGGCCGAGGCCAATGAAAATGGCGCCGACGATTTTCACGGCGGCGGCGGACCGCTGCATGTCTCCAATCCGCGCCAGAGCGATCCCGTC
>JAATGL010000153.1 GCA_015654705.1 Alphaproteobacteria bacterium
ACGCCAACAGCCCGCGCGAGGCGATGAGCCGCTTGGAGTCGATGATCACCATGGGCGGCTTCCAGCTGCCCACCAAGACCATCCGCGAAATGATCGTGGGCTCGATCGACGTGATCGTGCAGGCCGAGCGCATGCGCGACGGCTCGCGCCGCATCACAAGGATCACCGAGGTGATCGGAACCGAAGGCGATGTCGTCATCACCCAGGATCTTCTCACCTACGAGGTGACGGGCGAGGACGAGACCGGCCGCCTCAAGGGTGAGCACATGGGCACGGGCATCGTCCGGCCGAGCTTCTGGGAGCGTGCGCGCTACTACAACCTGGAGCGCGAATTGTCGGACGCGCTCGACGCCCTGCAGAATTGAGGCGGCGATGATCTTCGCATTCGCGGCTGTATTGTTGGTTCTGGCGCTGGGCGGCGCGGGCTTCGTCTTCGCCGGCGGCGCGCGCGAACGCAGCCAGAAGCGCTTTGCCGCCGTCGCCAAGCCGCAGGCCACCGGCCGCGGCATCCGCGGCGATTCCGACAACAACGCGCTGAAGCGCAAGAACGTCCAGGCCCTGCTCAAGCAGATCGAAAGCAAGACGGCGGAGCAGAAGAAGAAGCCCACCACGCGGCGCCGGCTGGATCAGGCGGGCCTGCCCGACGTCTCGGTGCGCGTATTCTGGATCGTGTGCGTGGCGATCGGCGCGACGGTCGCGCTGCTTTGTTTCGTCACCGGCCAGCCGCTTCTGGTCGACGTCATGGCCGCCTTCGCCGCCGGGTTCGGCCTGCCGCGCTGGATCCTCGGCTTCATGAAGGCGCGGCGCGAGAAGAAATTCACCGCGGAATTCGCCAACGCCATCGATGTGGTGGTGCGCAGCGTACGCTCGGGCCTGCCGACCAACGAGGCGCTGAAGATCGTGGCGCGCGAAAGTCCCCAGCCGGTCGGCGGCGAATTCAGCCGGCTGGTCGAAGGCATGAAGGTCGGCGTCACGCTGGAGCAGGGCTGCAAGCGCATGTTCGAGAGCATGCCGACGCCCGAGGTGTCCTTCTTCGGCATCGTCATGACGATCCAGCAGAAATCGGGCGGCAACCTGTCGGAAGCGCTGAGCAATCTCTCCGGCGTGCTGCGCGACCGCAAGCGGCTCGCCGGCAAGATCAAGGCGATGTCGTCCGAGGCCAAGGCGTCGGCGATGATCATCGGTTCGCTGCCGCCGGGGGTCATGGCCATCGTCTACTTTACGACGCCCGATTACATCAAACTGCTGTTCACCGAGCGCGTCGGCAACCTGATGCTGGCGGCCTGCGTGTTCTGGATGAGCACCGGCATCTTCGTGATGCGCAAGATGATCAATTTCAAGCACTGAGGCGGCCATGGGCGCGGACTTCATGGACCTTCTGTTCGACCCCGCGTTCCTGGCGACGCTGGCCGCCGCCATCTTAGCCTTTGCGACTATCGTGACGCTGGGCCTGCCGCTGGCCGAGCGCGACGGGCTGGGCCAGCGTCTCAAATCGGTGGCCGAACGGCGCGAGGAACTGCGCGCCAAGCACCATGCGGCCCTGAACGCCAAGCGCGCCAGCCTTCGGATCGAGCCGGCGGGCTCCGTCAAATTCATGAAGGGCATCGTCGAGCGGTTCGATCTGGCCCGCCTCGTCGCATCGGACGGCAGCAGGGAAAAGCTCGCGATGGCGGGCTATCGCGGACCGACGCCGGTCCTGGTCTTCATGTTCTTCCGCTTCGTGATGCCCCTTATCGTCTTCGCGATCGCGCTGATCTATCTTTTCGCGATCACCCATTTCGCCTGGTCGACGATGTTCAAGCTCGGCATCGCGGTCGCCTGCGCGCTGGTCGGCTATTATCTGCCGGACCTTTTCGTGTCCAATGCGCGCTCGCGCCGCCAGGCGTCGATCATGCGCGCCTTCCCCGATGCGCTCGACCTGATGCTGATCTGCGTGGAATCGGGCATGTCGATCGAGCCTGCCTTCACCAAGGTCGCCGCCGAGATCGGCCAGCAATCGCCCGAGCTTGCAGAGGAACTGGCGCTGACCACGGCCGAGCTTTCCTATCTGCAAGAACGCCGCATGGCGTTCGAGAACCTCGCCGCGCGCTGCGGCCATTCCGGCGTCAAGGCGGTGGCGACCGCCCTCAATCAGGCGGAAAAATACGGTACGCCGCTGGGTCAGGCGCTGCGCGTCGCCGCCCAGGAAAATCGCGAGCAGCGCATGTCGGAGGCGGAGAAGAAGGCGGCATCATTGCCCGCCAAGCTCACCGTGCCGATGATCATCTTCTTCCTGCCCTGCCTCTTCGTGGTGATCATGGGGCCGGCTTACATAAAGATCTCCCACGCCTTCCATTGACGGTGCGACGGGGCGAGCGGCAGCCGCTCACCGCGCGCGAAAGAGCGGCCCGGCGCCTGCTCCGTGACAAGACAATTCAATCCGAAGGTGTTGCGCTCTAAGGTGTCGCGACGTCGGCCGTCATGCGCAGGGACGGTGTGGTGTTTTTCGCCACGGCTTTCTTGGGCGCCGGTGTGCCGGCGGCGACCTTGTGCGCGGCTGTGGCAGCCACTTTGGGCGCCGTCGTCCGCTTGGCGGGGCCGGCCAGCGGGTCTTTCGGGACCTGCTGCATGACGACATCCGGCCTGGCCGGCGTATTCCGGGCCAGGGCGGCCGGGGCCTGAACGGCCTGTGCGGGCACCGTTCCGGCCGGCGCCACGGGCGCGACGCCTTGGGCGGGCGTGAGGCTGGCCAGCAGCGCCACGTTGTGCGTGATCTTGGTATCGGCGCCGCCGGCGGATGTGGCTTGTGCCATCAACTGGCGCGCGGTCGCGAGATCTCCCGCCTGCATGCGCGACAGCGCATAATTGTTGAGCACGCCCGCGTTGCCGGGCTTGATCGCCAGGGCCTGCTGATAGGCCAGCCTGGCATTGGCGTAATCGCCGTTCTGGTCGTAGGCGACGCCCGTCGCGGAATAGAGTGTCCAATCGCCGGGCTGCAACTCGACGGCGCGTTTGAGGAAATCGAGCGCTTCCCTGGAACGGCCCTGCTGGACCAGGTTCTTGCCGTACTCGCCGACCACGCGCGCGTCGTCCGGCGCCACGATCATCAATTGGCTCAGCATCTTGGTTGCGCCGGGATAATCGCCCTGGGCGCGCAGAAGCTGCGCGGCGTGGATCTGGGCATCGAGATCGGCGGCGAGGGTTTTTCCGGACGGCGCGGCCTTGGCGTCTTTCGGAGCCGCCGGCTTGGCGCTGTCGGACGAAAACGTCGAACAGCCGGCCAGGGCCGAGCCCAAAAGCAGAGCGGCGGCGAGTCGGGCGAAGGAACGGTCCATGGAGGTGCCTTGGGCGATGGTGATCCACCGCATAGTTTGGTCTTGGCTGGTCAATAAACCCTTAATCGCGTTGAAAAATCGTTGAGAAAATCGGCGGATCTCACGCCAGACCCGCCGCGATCTCGGCCTGCGCGGCCTTGCCCCAGTCCTGCATGGCCGGCAGCGCCATCATGCGCTCGGCATAGGCGTGGACGGGTGCAGACAATGCGACGCCATAGGTCAGGAAGCGCGACACCACCGGCGCATACATGCAGTCGGCGATCGAGAAGCAGCCGAACAGGAAGCCGCCATCCGGACCGTGGCCGGCCAGCGCCGCGCTCCAGGCCGCCAGAACACGGGCGATCTGTGCCTGGGTGGTCTCGCGCAACTCCGGCAGGGGCAGGCGCCGGGCGAAATCCATCGACAGCTGGTCGCGCAGATCGGGAAAGCCGGAATGGATCTCCGCTGCATAGGAACGCGCCACTGCGCGCATTTTCGCATCCTTGGGCCACAATCCGGCCGCCGGATGGCGCTCGGCCAGCGTCTCGCAGATCGCCAGGCTGTCCCAGACGGCCGTGGTCCCGTCCATCTCTTCGATGCGCAGTACCGGCACGCGCCCGGCGGGCGTGCGCCGGCGCATCTCTCCTCCGGTTGTGTCGCGGCGCAGCGGGATAAGCTCTTCGTCGAATGTCACGCCGATGTGACGCAGCGCGAGGTAAGGCCTTAGGCTCCAGCTCGACCAGTTCCTGGTGCCGAGGATCAGCGTGTAGCGCGGAGTCATGGAATCTCTTCCGGTTGCGGCGGGACCGAAGCATTTCTAGAGTCGCGCGCGATTTGTCGACAGGGCCGTTCATGCCGGTGAGCTTTGCGAAACCCGCTAGGGATGCGGTGCCGCTCAACGCGGTGCGGGAAAGCGATCTCAAGCGGTGGCTGTCGGGAAGGCCCAAGCGCGAAGCGGCCTATCTCGGCCATGTGGGTTTCGCCGCCAAGGAGGGCGATCTGCGGCTGCTCGCCGACGCGCAGGGCGGCATCGCATCCGCAGTGCTGGGACTGGGCAAGGGCGACGACACGCTGGCGCTTGCCGCATTTTCCGAGTCGCTGCCGGCGGGAACCTACCGCTTTGCCGATGTGCCGGAAGCATTGGGCGGCGCCCGCGGCGCGCTGGCTTGGGCGCTCGGCAGCTATCAATTCGCGCGCTATCGCAAGGCCAAGCCGAAAGATGCCAGGTTAGTGCTGCCCGATGGCGTCGACGGCGCGGAGATCGCGCGCATCGCCGAAGCGGTTTTCCTGGCACGCGATCTGATCAACACGCCGCCCAACGACATGGGGCCGGAGGAACTGGCCGCCGCGGCGCGCGATCTGGCCAGGCGCCACGGCGCCAAAATCTCGGTCATCGCCGGCGAAGCGTTGCTGAAGGCCAATTATCCGCTGATCCATGCCGTCGGACAGGGCTCGGCACGGGCACCGCGCCTGATCGATTTTTCCTGGGGCCGCGCCGGCGCGCCCAAAGTCACGCTGGTCGGCAAGGGCGTCTGCTTCGACACCGGCGGTTACGATCTCAAGACGTCGAGCGGCATGGTGTCGATGAAGAAGGACATGGGCGGGGCTGCCACGGTGCTGGCCGTCGCCGACATGGTGATGGGCGCGAAGCTCGATATGCGCCTGCGGGTACTGATCCCGGCGGTGGAAAATTCGGTCTCCGGCCACGCCTATCGGCCGAGCGACGTGTTCAAAAGTCGCAAGGGATTGACGGTCGAGATCGGCAACACCGATGCCGAAGGCCGCCTGGTGCTCGCCGACGCGCTGGCCGAGGCCGATAGCGAAACGCCGGAACTGCTGGTCGACATCGCCACGCTGACCGGCGCGGCACGCGTCGCCACCGGCTTTGAGCTGCCGCCCTTCTTCACCGACGACGAAGCGCTTGCCGCCGATCTGATGCATCACGCGAAAGACGCGCAGGACCCGGTGTGGCGCCTGCCGCTGTGGCGCGGCTATGAATCGACGCTGTCGAGCAGCATCGCCGACCTCAACAACAATCCGGATTACGGCTATGCCGGCGCGATCACCGCGGCCTTGTTCCTCAACCGCTTTGTGGCGAATGCCAAATCCTGGCTGCATCTGGACATCGCCGCCTGGACAGACCGTCCCAAGCCCGGCCGGCCCCGCGGCGCCGAACCCAACGCGGCGCGCGCACTTTATGCGTTGTTGAAGGCGCGCTACGCGAAACGCGCGAAGGCTTAATAGCCGCGGCCGGGATCGACCGTGTGTTCGTGGCGCTCGCCGCGTTCGGCGCCTTCGATGCCGTCGATGACGTATTGCGCCGCGACGCGCGGATCGGAGATCGCCGCAATGTGCGGCGTGACGACGATCCTGGGATGCCGCCAGAGCGGGTTATCTTCCGGCAGCGGCTCGGTCTCGAAGACGTCCAGCGTGGCGCCGGCGAGATGGCCCGAATCGATCGCGGCGATCAGGTCGGCTTCGATCAGGTGGCCGCCGCGCGCGACATTGATCACATAGCCGCCCTTGGGCATCGTCGCGAAGGTCTTGGCGTTCAGGATGCCGCGCGTCCCGGCGGTCAGCGGCAAAAGGCAGATGGCGATGTCGCTGGCGCCCAGAAACGCTCCCAGCTCTTCGTCGCCGGCATAGCTCTTGATGCCGGGAACATGCTTGTGCGTGCGGCTCCAGCCGGAAACCGCGAAGCCCAGATCGCGCAGGCGCGTGCCCGCGATGCCGCCGATCTCGCCCAGCCCCAGGATGCCGATGCGCGTGTCGGCGGTGCCGCGCGGCAGCATCTGCTGCGCCCATTTGCCCTGCGCCTGCGCCGCATCGAACACCTGCTGATTGCGGTGAAACAGCAGCGTGTGCAGCACCACATACTGCGCCATCTCGGTGGAGAGCTGCGGATCGACAAAGCGCACCAGCGGGACATGGCTGGGGAATTCCGGATCGGCGAGGAAGGCATCGACGCCGGCGCCCACCGAAAAAATCGTCTTTAGATTGGGAAGGGTTTTCAGAAAGCCGGGCGGCGGGCGGAAGCTCAGCACATAGTCGATCGCATCGGGCCGGTAGCTGTCGCGGCCGTGCAGCAGAACGTTGAGATCGGCCTTGCCGAGCCAGGGCGTCCACAATCCGGCCCAGCCGACGGGAATAAGCAGAAGCAGGGTCGGGCGCGGACTCACTGGCCCACGCTCACCGCTTTCGGGCCGGCGATCAAGGGCGCTTCAGGTCTTCTTGGGCGCGGCTGCGGCAGGTGCGGCCGGCGCCTTGGCGGCAGGCGGCGGGATCGGCACCGGAGCGTCGCTCTGGGTGCGCAGCCAGGCCAGCAGGTTGAGGCGGTCCTGGGCGCTGCGCAGGCCGGCGAAGCTCATCTTGGTGCCCGGCACGACCGCCTGCGGCGATTTCAGGTAGCGGAACAGCGCCTCGAAGGTCCACGGCGCATGGCTCGACATCATCGCGCTCGAATAGCTGAAGCTGGCGCGCGAGGCGCGCGCCCGGCCGACGATGCCCCAGAGATTGGGGCCGATCTTGTCGGGACCGCCCTTGGAGATGTCGTGGCATTGCTCGCAGCGTTGCGAGACCTTCTGGCCGGCGGCGGCGTCGGCTTTGGGCAGTTCGGTGCCGAAATCGGGCAGCGCCTCTTCGGCCGGGGCGGCCGTGCTGCTGGCGGCCACCTCTTCCGTCACGCCTTCGACGACATAGCCCGGCTTGGCGGGCTTGGGCACGTCAAAGATCGCTTCACTGGCGAATTTGACGACCAGCACCAAAATCAGCGTGCCGAGAACCGCGCCGGCGATCTTGTTCCATTCGAAGGAATCCATAAGGTCAGCTCCGCCGTGCTTGCGCGATGATGGGCGTGGAAAAGCGGCCCACCCCCGACCGCGGCGACATTACAAGTCCGCCCAATTGCGTCATTGCGGCGAAGCGTCGCATAAATCCGGGAAATCCGGCCTGTCCCATGAAACCCATTGTCCTGATCCCCGCGCGCATGGCCTCGACCCGTCTGCCGGGCAAGCCGCTCGCCGATATCGCGGGCATCCCCATGATCGTGCGCGTCTGGCGCCAGGCGGTGGCCGCCGGGGTCGGGCCGGTCGTGGTCGCCGCCGCCGAGCGCGAAATCGTCGAGGCGATCGAGATCGCCGGCGGCCGTGCCGTGCTGACGCCGCCCGACCTGCCGTCCGGCTCGGACCGCATCTTCGCCGCACTCGAAGCGATCGACCGCGCATACGAGCACGATGTGGTTGTCAATCTGCAGGGCGATCTTCCGGCGCTCGATCCCGCCCATGTCCGCGCCGTGGTGGAGACGCTGGCCGCGACCGGCGCCGACATCGCGACGCTGGCGGCGGAGATCGACGAGGCGGCGGACTACGACAATCCGCATGTCGTGAAGCCCGTGATCGCTTGGGAGGTGATGCCGGATCGCGGCCGCGCGCTCTATTTCACCCGCGCGCGCGCGCCATACGGCGCGGGCCCGCTGTTTCATCATGTGGGCATCTACGCCTTCGCGCGCGCGGCGCTGGCGCGCTTCGTTTCGCTGCCGCCCTCGCCGCTCGAAAAGCGCGAGAAGCTCGAACAATTGCGGGCGCTGGAAGCGGGCATGCACATCGCCGTGGCGCGCGTGGACAGCGTGCCGCTCAGCGTCGATACTGAGGACGATTTGCAGAAGGCACGCGCGATGCTGGCGCTCCAGGAAACGCCATGACGGGGTCGCTGATCGCGCGTGCCAGGACGGTCGCCTTTCAGGGCGAGCCCGGCGCCTATGCCAATCTCGCCGCGCGCGAGGCCCTGCCGCACGCGACTTGTGTGCCGCGCCCGACCTTCGACGCCGCCCTCGAAGCGGTGAAACGGGGCGAAGCCGATCTCGCCATCGTGCCGGTGGAGAATTCGGTCTATGGCCGCATCGCCGACACCCATCTGCTGGTGCGCCATTTCGGACGGCCGGTGAAGGGCCATGTCTCGGCAGAGAAGAACGATCTCTTCATCGCCGGCGAGCATTTCCACCGCGTGCGACACCAATTGCTGGGCCTCAAAGGCGCGAGCGTTGCGGGCCTGAAAGAGGTCTACAGCCAGCGCCCGGCGCTCGGCCAGGTGCAGAAGATCATCAGGGAACTGGGGCTGATCGAGCGCGAATGGTCCGACACCGCCGGCAGCGCCCGTCATGTCGCGGAGCTGCAGGATCCCGCCGCCGCCGCCATCGCCTCGTCGCTGGCCGGCGAGCTTTACGGCCTCGAAATCCTGCGCGCCGATGTCGAGGACGAGCCGCACAACATGACGCGCTTCCTGATCGTGGGCGCCGAGGACGACGACGCGCCGAACGACGGGGGCGCCGTCATCACCACGTTTCTGTTCCGGGTGCGGAATATACCCGCCGCGCTCTACAAGGCGATGGGCGGCTTCGCCACCAACGGCGTCAACATGACCAAGCTGGAAAGCTACCAGCTCGGCGGCTCGTTCAACGCGACGGAGTTCTACGCCGACATCGAAGGCCATCCCGACCAGCCGAACGTGCGCCGCGCACTGGAGGAACTGCAGTTCTTCACCTCCAAGCTGACGATTCTCGGCGTCTATCCCGCCCACCCGTTCCGTGCGGAGATGCCGTAGCGACGGCTAGGTCAGCGCCCAGGTCCTGATCAGATGGTGCGCGATGGCGATGGGCGGCGGGAGCCAGAGGCCTTGGACGCGTTCGCCGTTTATCAGGGCGCGCGCGGTCGCCTTCTCCATCCACATCGCCTCGGCCAGTTCGACCTCGTCCACCTTCAGCACGCGCGTCAGGCTCTGCGCGAAACAGCCGATCATCAGCGAGGAGGGAAACGGCCAGGGCTGGGTGGCGTGATAGGTGACGGCGCCGGTCTCGATGCCGGCTTCTTCCTTCAATTCGCGGCGCACCGCTTCCTCGATGGTCTCGCCCGGTTCGACGAAACCGGCCAGCGCAGAGAACATGCCCGGCGGAAAATGCTTGCCGCGCCCGACAAGGCAGGCGTCGCCGTAGGTCGCCAGCATGATCACGACGGGATCGGTGCGCGGAAAATGCTCGGCCTGGCAATTGCCGCAGACCCGCCGGTGGCCCCCATCCATGATCGTGGTGGCCGCGCCGCAGCGCGCACAGAATCCGTGGCGCTGGTGCCAGTCGATCAGGGCCTTGGCCTGGCCCAGGATCGCGGTGTCCTTCAAAGGGAGAAGCTGGGCGGCGGGGCGCGCTTCGCGGAAATGGCCGAGGCCGGCGAGCGGCCCTTCGTTCGCGGGATCGGCGGCAGCGGAAATGTCGAGCGCGAACAGCGCCCGTTCGCCATCCAGCCCCAGGAAAATGGAAGGCGCGCCCGGCGCCGCCAGGCTCTCGCACAGGCCCGGACGAAACAGGCCGAGTTCGACGGGCGGCTCGTTCGTCTCGGCGCCCAGCAGGAAAGGTTGCAGCCGCCACAGCGGCATCACCAGCGAAGAGGGATCGTGCCGTCTGGCCTCGACCCAGGCGGTATCGCCGCGCTTCTCGCTCGCCCGGTCGAGGGGATTGCCGGAAAAAGGGATCATGGAACAACTTTCGTAAGATGCGCGCAGGCTAGCCGTCCGGACCGGCGAGGCAAGCTGCACAGGTCCTGCCGCCAGTGTAAGTATTACTACGCAGTTCGTCACTTTTGCATGGTTTGTTCAGGGCAATTTTACAAAGCGCACGCTCATTGGGCGCATGTTTCGAGTCATCGACTGCATTGCGGAAAATCACGATCTGCGGCTGGTCCTGCTGGCCGTCTCTCTATGCCTTTTCGCGTGTTGCACCACGTTCGGCCTGTTCGCGCGGGCGCGGGCGGCCACGAACCGCAACCGCGTGCTTTGGGTCGCCGGCGCCGGCTTCGTCGCCGGCTGCGGGATCTGGGCGACCCACTTCGTCGCCATGCTGGCCTATCAGGCCGGCTTCCTGATCGACTACGATATCAGTCTCACGGTCCTCTCCATCCTGATTGCCGTTGCGCTGTGCACGGCCGGTTTCGCATTGGCGCTGGTGCCAGGGTGTTCCGCGCCGGGCGGTGCGCTTGCCGGCGCGGCGGTCGGCATCATGCATTATGTCGGCATGGCGGCGCTGCGCGTGCCCGCGAGGGAAATCTGGGATTTGCGCTTCGTCGCCGTCTCGCTGGCGATCGGCATTGCCGCCATGGCGTTCGGCATGCGGCTGGCGGTAGAGGGCCGCAGCCTGACACGCTATCTCGCCGGCGTGCTGATCTTCACGCTGGCGATCTGCACCATGCATTTCACCGGCATGGCGGCGGTGCGGTTCGTCTACGATCCGCTTCTTGCCGCGCCTTCGGGCGTGCTCAATCCCGCAGCGATCGCCGTCGCCGTTGCGGCGGTTGCGGTGCTGATCCTCGGAACCGGCATGGTCCTGGCGATCGTCGACCATCACCGGGCCGTGCGGGCGGTGAGGGACGCGGCCCGCTTGCGCCGCTACATCGTGGAACTGGAGGCGACGAAGGCCGAACTCGAGCGATCCCTGCAGGACCGTGCAATCGCCCTGGCGAACGCGGCCGCGGCCAACAAAGCGAAATCCGCCTTCCTGGCCGCGATGAGCCACGAATTGCGCACGCCGCTGAACGCGATCATCGGATTTTCCGAGATGATGACGGTGCAGGCCTTCGGTCCGATCGGCGACGCGCGCTATAAGGACTATGCCCACGATATCCACGATTCCGGCCGGCACCTGCTGGCGCTGATCAACGACATCCTCGACCTGTCGCGGCTCGATGCCGGCAAGGCCGATCTGTACGAAGAGACGCTGCAGATCGCGCCCCTGATCGCCGATTGCCTGCGGATGATGGAGCCGCAGGCGCGCGCCGCGGGCCTGACGCTGCTGGAAGATGTGCCGGCGGATCTGCCGCGCGTGCTGGGCGATGAGCGGCGTCTCAAACAGGTCCTGATCAATCTGCTTGGCAACGCGATGAAATTCACGGCCTCGGGCGGGCGCGTGACGGTGACCGCGCGACAGACCGCGCAGGGCCTGGCCATCGCGGTCGCCGATACCGGCATCGGTATCGCGCCCGAGGATATCGCGACGGCATTTGAAACCTTCGGCCAGGTCGACTCGTCCATCACCCGCGAGCATCCGGGCACGGGACTGGGCCTCCCCCTGGCCAGGAAGCTGATGGAGCTGCATGACGGCAGCCTGGTGCTGGAAAGCACGCCGGATGTGGGCACGACCGTGACCGCGCTGTTGCCTGTGGCCCGGGTCCTCGCCCGGTCACGATCCAGCGCAGCCTAACCCGGATCGACCGACTCGCAATTTTCGGCGACGGGTCCTATATCGGGGCCGGGAGTCCGGCTGCGGACGCGGCGCTCGCCAATCCGGTCAGGTCCGGAAGGAAGCAGCCGTAACGAATCCGCCACGGGTCGCGGCCGGGCTTCCACTTTCCATCAAAAAGAATTCCGCGCGCCCCCGCGTCATGGCTTGCTATATTCGATGGCGATGGACCAGACAGAAGACCCAGGCCTCGGCCTCGATCCCGCCCCGCCCGCGCGCGCCGAAGCCTATCGCGTGCTGGCGCGCAAATACCGGCCCTCCGATTTCACCGGCCTGATCGGGCAGGAGGCGCTGGTCCGCACGCTGTCCAACGCCTTCGCCACGGGGCGGATCGCGCACGCCTTCATGCTGACCG
The DNA here is from genome assembly GCA_015654705.1 of Alphaproteobacteria bacterium. Taxonomy (GTDB): domain Bacteria; phylum Pseudomonadota; class Alphaproteobacteria; order Micropepsales; family Micropepsaceae; genus Rhizomicrobium. Next base: position 11,927 of record JAATGL010000153.1, read on the forward strand.
GCGTGCGCGGCGTGGGCAAGACGACGACGGCGCGCATCATCGCGCGCGCGCTCAACTGCATCGGGCCCGACGGCACCCGCAAGGAGCCGACCATCCATCCCTGCGGCGTCTGCGAGCCTTGCGTCGCCATCGCCGAGAGCCGTCACGTCGACGTGCAGGAGATGGACGCCGCCTCGCGTACCGGCATCGACGACATCCGCGAGATCATCGAAGGCGTGCGCTATGCGCCGGCCAGTGCCCGCTACAAGGTCTACATCATCGACGAAGTGCACATGCTGTCAAAACAGGCCTTCAACGGCCTGCTGAAGACGCTGGAGGAGCCGCCGCCGCATGTGAAGTTCA
>JAATGL010000093.1 GCA_015654705.1 Alphaproteobacteria bacterium
ACGATGCCCTGGCTGCCGATATAGATCCAGGAGCCGGCCGTCATCTGGCCGTACATCATCAGGCCCTTCTTATCGAGCGCGTTGAAATACGCCCAATCCGCCCATTTTGGCACCAGGTTGGAATTGGCGATCAGCACGCGCGGCGCCCCTTCATGGGTGCGGAACACGCCGACCGGCTTGCCCGACTGCACCAGCAGCGTCTGGTCGGCGTCGAGTTTCTTCAGCGTTTCGACGATGCGGTCGAAGGCGGGCCAGTTGCGCGCCGCCTTGCCGATGCCGCCATAGACCACGAGGTCCTGCGGCCGCTCCGCCACCTCGGGATCGAGATTGTTCATCAGCATGCGCATCGCCGCTTCCGCGCCCCAGGTCCTGCAGGAGAGTTCTGGACCGCGCGGCGCGCGGATGACGCGCGCATTATTCATCTCGCTCATGCTGGCTTCTCTTTGTCGGAACGTCCCTGGAAATAGCGGTCGGCAAGCAGATCGGCGCCGATCCAATAAGCCAGTTCGGCCGGTTCGGAAATATGCCAGACCGCCAGGTCGGCGGATTTTCCGGCTTCCAGCGTGCCGATCTCGCCTTCGAGTCCCAGGGCACGCGCGGCCTGCCGCGTCATCCCCGCCAGCGCCTCTTCCGGCGTCAGGTCGAACAGCGTGCAGGCCATGTTGAGCACGATGAGCGGCGCCACGACCGGCGATGTGCCCGGGTTGCAGTCGGTGGCGATGGCGATCGGCACGCCGGCGCGGCGCAGCGCCGCGACCGGCGGCTTTCGCGTTTCGCGCAGGAAATAGAAGGCGGCGGGCAGCAGCACGGCGATGGTGCCGGCCTGCGCCATCGCGGCGATGCCGGATTCGCTTAAGTGCTCCAGATGGTCGGCGGAGAGCGCGCCGTGCTTCGCCGCCAGCGCGGCGCCGCCGCAATCCGACAATTGCTCGGCATGCAGCTTGACCGTCAGGCCGTGGGCCTGCGCCGCCGCGAAGACGCGTCCGGCTTCGTCCGGCGTGAAGGCGATGGTCTCGCAGAACGCGTCGACACTGTCCGCCAGCCGGCAATGCCCGATGGCCGGGATCATCGCGTCGCAGATCAGGTCCATATAGCCCTTGCGGTCGTGCTTGAATTCCGCCGGCAGAGCGTGCGCACCGAGGAAACTGCGCGACACGCGGACAGCGACGCGCTCGCCGACGCGCGCAGCGGCGCGCAGCATCTTCATTTCGTTTTCCAGGTCGAGGCCGTAGCCCGATTTGATCTCGACGGTGGTGACGCCCTGCCGCGTCATCGTCTGCGCGCGCCGGGACGCCGTCTCGACAAGCCGGTCTTCGCTTTCGGCGCGAGTGGCGCGGACGGTCGAGAGGATTCCGCCGCCGGCCTGCGCGATCGCTTCATAGGTCGCGCCCTGCCGGCGCATCTCCCATTCATGCGCGCGGTTGCCGCCGAAGACCAGATGGGTGTGGCAGTCGATCAGGCCCGGCGTCACCCAGGCGCCGTCGAGGCGCCGAACATGCCGTGCCTCCCCGCGCGGGCAATCGCGCACCGCGCCGATCCAGGCGATGCGGCCGTTCTCGATCGCGATGGCAGCATCGCGGATCGCGCCATAAGGCTCGCCGCCCGCCATGGTGGCGGCGTGGCAATCGCGCAGAAGAATATCCCACATGCGCTGCAGCCTAGCCCCGCCGACGCGGCAAAGCGCGAGGTTTCTGGCCGCCAAGGCCCGGCGGAACGAATTCGATGGCGGGCCATTGCCTATAAGGACTACCGTCCTCGTCCCTCAAGCGCAGGAGACTATCCATGGAAACGCCGCTGCAGTTGGAGTTTCACGGTGTCGACGCGTCGGACGACGCACGCGCGCTGGTGGCGGCCAATCTCGCCAAGCTCGAACGGCGCTATGGCCGCACGACGGCCTGCCGCGTCGTGATCGGCGCCGGTCATCACAAGACCGGCGAGGCGTTCGGCGTGAGCGTTCGCATCGCCCTGCCGAAGCGGCGCGAGGTCAATGTCGGGCATGTGCAGGCCGACGACAGCCGCCTCGCCGACCTGAGCTTCGCCATCAACGACGCTTTCAAGCGCGCGCTCAGGCAACTCAGCGACGAGACCGACCAGCTGCAGGGCCGCATCAAGCGCCGCGCGGCGCAAAGTCCGGATTGACGCCCCCGGCCGACAACCTGCAATCGTCAAGCCCCAAAATTAGCGCGACAACGGAGACTGGCGACGGGCTCTACAAAAAGGCCGCGCGCGGTGGCACGATCAGAAAACTTTGGCGTTGTGCATGGCGGAGATTTGCACAGGAGGGGTTGGGGTCATGCGATTGCTCTCTGCGGTTCTCAGAAAACTTGTTCGCCACGGCCATTTGACGCTCATCGACGCCGGCGGGCGCCGGCATGAGCTGGGCGAGATCGACAAGCCGGCGGTGACCATCCGGCTGCATGATCGCGCCGTCGCGCGCGCCCTGCTGCTGAACCCGCAACTGGCGCTGGGCGAGGCCTATATGGACGGCCGCCTGACCGTAGAGGACGGCGGCGATATCGCGGCGGTCCTCGACCTTCTCACCCGCAATCTCGGCGTCAGCTTCGGCGGCGGCTACTGGGAATGGCTCAACACGGCGCGGCTGTGGATGAAGCGCCGGATGCAGCGCAACACGCCGCAGCGGGCGCGCCGCAACGTGGCGCATCACTACGATCTGGACGGCGGGCTCTACGATCTCTTCCTGGATTCCGACAAGCAGTATTCCTGCGCCTTCTACGAGACGCCTGACGACAGCCTGGAAACCGCGCAGGCGCAGAAATGCCGCCGCATCGCCGCCAAGCTCGCGCTCGAACCCGGCCAGCGCGTGCTGGACATCGGCTCGGGGTGGGGCGGGCTCGGCCTGCATCTGGCGCAGAGCGCATCCGTCGACGTGACCGGCGTCACCCTGTCGCAGGAGCAGCTGAAGATCGCGCAGGGCCGCGCCGAGCGGCTGGGGCTCACCGAGCGCGTGCGCTTCCGGCTGGAGGATTACCGCCGCACCGAAGGCCGCTTCGACCGCATCGTCTCGGTCGGCATGTTCGAGCATGTCGGCGTCACGCATTACCAGGAATATTTCGACCGCCTGTCGCAGATGCTGACCGATGACGGCGTGGCGCTGGTCCATTCGATCGGGCGCAGCGACGGGCCGGGCGTCACCAATCCGTGGATCGCCAAATACATCTTCCCCGGCGGCTACACGCCGGCGCTCAGCGAAGTGCTGCCCGCCATCGAGCGCAGCGGCTTGATCGTCACCGATGTCGAGATCCTGCGCCTGCATTATGCGCTGACGCTGGCGGAATGGCGCCGCCGCTTCGTCGCCAATTGGGACCGCGCCAAGCGGCTGCACGACGAGCGGTTCTGCCGGATGTGGGAATTCTATCTGGCCGGCGCCGAGATGGGATTCCGCAACCAGGGCCTGATGGTCTTCCAGCTCCAGCTGGCCAAGCGCGTCGATACGCTGCCGCTGGTGCGCGACTACATGACGCCCGGGCATGTGCCGGCGGACGTAAAGCGCCAGACCACCTTGCCGCAGCAGAAAAGCGCCGCCTGAGCGTCAGCGTTTCGCCGTATCGCCATCGCGCCGCGACAGCCGCGCGGCAAGGAAATCCGCCAGCGCCTCGACACGCGCGGGGCGTGGGCCGCCCGGCGGCGTCACGAAATGCAGCGCCGCCGCCGCCAGCGACCAGTTGGGCAGCACGATCTCCAGCCGGCCATCGGCCAGCGCGTCGCGCAGGATGAAATCCGGCAGCACGCCGAGGCCCAATCCTGCGACCAGCGCCGGCATCATCGCGTCGCCATTGTTGACGCGCAGCCGGCCGGCCGGCCGCACGCTGGCGACCTCACCATCCTTCCCGGCGAAGCGCCAGGTGTCGGGCGTCAGCAGATAGGCGTAGCCGAGGCATTCATGCTCGGCCAGTTGCAGCGGATGCTTGGGCGTCCCGTGCGCCTGCAGATAGGCGGGGGCGGCGACCAGATAGCGCTCCACGCCGCACAGCCGCCGCGCGATGAGCGAGGAATCCGGCAGCGCCGCGATGCGCAGCACGGCGTCGAAGCCCTCGCCGATCACATCCACCATCGCGTCGCTCAGATGCAGATCGACATTGACTTGCGGATAGGCGGCGAGAAATTCCGGCAGCAGCGGCGCCACATGCAGCACGCCGAACGACATGGGCGCTGCCAGCCGCACCAGCCCGCGCGGACTCACCGACTGGGCCAGGGCCTCGCTCTCCGCCGCCTCGCCGCCGGCCAGGATGGCGGCCGCCGGCGCGGACAATTGCCGCCCCGCGTCGGTCAGCGCCAGCCGCCGCGACGTCCGGTTGAACAGCCGCGTGCCGAGGCGCGCCTCCAGACGGCTGACCGCCTTGGAAACCGTGGCCTTGGACAGCTTCAGCTCGGCGGCGGCTCCGGCGAAGGAGCGCGTCTCCACGACCTTGGCGAAGATCGCCAGGCCCTCGAAATCTGGCAGGCTCGACATATCAATTCCGGAAACAATGAGTTTCGATAGTTTCTATTTTTAATTCACGGCGTTGTCGATACCTATGCCTCAGCAGAAAGCGGCCGGGCCGCGGAAAGGTAATCAATGATCGAACTGAGACCCTTCGACGAACTGGGCGGCGGAAACCATGGCTGGTTGAACACCAAGCACCATTTCTCCTTCGCCGACTATCACGATCCCCGGAAGATGAGCTGGGGCAACCTGCGCGTCTGGAACGACGACGAGATCGCGCCCAACAGCGGCTTCCCGCCGCACCCGCACGCCAACATGGAAATCATCACCTATGTCCGCAAGGGCGCCATCACGCACAAGGACAGCCTGGGCAATGAAGGCCGCACCGAGGCGGGCGACGTGCAGGTGATGAGCGCGGGCGCCGGCATCCGCCACGCCGAATACAATCTGGAACCGGAGACGACCGCGCTGTTCCAGATCTGGATCCTGCCGACGCGCAGCGGCGGACAGCCCGCCTGGGGCGCCAAGCCGTTCCCCAAATCCGACCGCTCGGGGCGCTTCACCGTGCTGGCCAGCGGCTTCGACAACGACAATGAGGCGCTGCCCATCCGCAGCGATGCGAGGGTCCTGGGCGCAACGCTGAAGGCCGGCGAAAGCGCGGATTTTGCGCTGGGCGCGGCGCGGCACGGCTATCTCGAGCCGGCCAGCGGCGCGGTCAAGATCAACGGCGTGCGCGTCGGCGCGCGCGACGGCGCGGCGATCACCGATGTCGAGATCCTCACGGTCAAGGCGCTGGAAGACAGCGAGCTCGTCCTGGTGGACGCGGCCTGACACCGATCCGACCCTTCAACACAACAGGAGACTAACGATGCCCAAGGTTCTGGTTCTCTATTATTCGGCCTATGGCCATATCGAAAAGATGGCCGAAGCGGTGGCCGAAGGCGCGCGCGAGGTAGGCGCCGAGGTCGACATCAAGCGCGTGCCCGAATTGGTGCCGGAAGAGATCGCGCGCAAATCCTTCTACAAGCTCGACCAGAAGGCGCCGGTGGCGACGATCGAGGATCTGGCCCATTACGATGCGGTCGTCGTCGGCACCGGCACGCGCTTCGGCCGCATGGCGTCGCAGATGGCGAACTTCCTGGACCAGGCCGGCGGGCTGTGGGCGCGCGGCGCGCTGCACGGCAAGGTCGGCGGCGCCTTCACCTCCAGCGCCACGCAGCATGGCGGGCAGGAGACGACGCTGTTCTCCATCATCACCAACCTGCTGCATTTCGGCATGGTGGTGGTCGGCATGGACTATGGCCATGCCGGGCAGATGACGCTGGACGAGATCACCGGCGGCTCGCCCTATGGCGCGACCACCATCACCGGCGGCACCGGCGCCCGCCAGCCCAGCGAGAACGAGCTGCAGGGCGCCCGCTATCAAGGCCGCAAGATCGCGGAGACGGCCAAAAAGCTGTACGGTTAGACGGTATTTTTGGGACGCAGTTCATGGCGCATGCGCGGGCCAAGATCGGGACCACCGATTACGCCACCACGATCACGACCGGGCGCCATGAACTGACCGCCGACGAGATGCCGTCGCGGGGCGGGGCCGATGCGGGCCCCGCGCCCTACGACCTGCTGCTGGCGAGCCTGGGCGCCTGCACCGCCATCACGCTGCGCATGTATGCCGCGCGCAAGAAATGGGATCTCAAAGGCCTGGACGTCGCACTGCACTACACGCGCACGGGCAAGACCGAGCGGATCGCGCGCACACTGCGCTTCGACGGCGCGCTCGACGAGGCGCAGCGCGCGCGCCTGGCCGACATCGCGGAGCGCACGCCCGTCACCCTGACGCTGAAGGCGGGCCTGCCGGTCGTGACGGAAATCGACCCGCCGCTCGCCGCCGTCCAGCACGCCCGCGACGTCGACGACCGCCTGGACGAAGCCCTCGAAGAAAGCTTCCCCGCCAGCGACCCGCCCAGCGTCACGCCGTAAAAAAGAGCCGCATCTTAACTGCGGAATCCGACGCGGGCGTGGCTGCCATCGCAGAAGGGTTTGGTGTTGCTGGCGCCGCAGCGGCAGAGCTGCGCGTGCACCACGCGGGCGACCACCCGTCCGGTGCCGCTGGTGATCTCCAGATTGCCGCGAACCTGCAGCGGGCCGTCGGCCTGCGGATCGATGGCGAGGGCGCCGTCGCGCACCTCCAGCATTGCGGCCTCTCCCGTCGGCGGCTCGCCCGAGGCGGCGAAGCCGGCATCGTGGTGCGAGCCATCGCAGTAAGGCTTGTTCTTGGAGGCGCCGCAGCGGCAGAGCGTGGCGCGGAATTTTCCGCTCTCGCCGTCCAGGCGCAGGTCGGCGCGTACCGCATAGGGCCCGCCCTCGCGGAGCGTGATCAGGTTGACCGGCGGCTTCGTCTCGTCGGGCCTGTCGTCCTTGCGGCGGTAGCGGATCGCGCCGGAGGGGCAGGCATGGGCGATCTCCACCAGGCGTTCGGCACTGATCGCATCGGGCGCGATCCAGGGGCCTTTCACATTGGCCAGGAACACGTTCGGCGCTCCGGTCACGCAGAAGCGCGCATGGATGCACTTCTTGCCGTCATACAGCAGCGTCAAATCCTTGCCTTCGATGGACTCGACGCCGTCGGCCATGGTCGGCACCGGAATGGCGGACGCATCCCCGTCCGGTTTCGCCGCCGGCGCGGACGGCGGGGTGATGGCGACTTCGCTCTCGAAATCGCGCCGCGCCCGTTTGGCCAGCTCGGCCAGTTGCCGCGCCGCCTTTGCGGTGCGCGGGGCGGCATATGTGTCCGCCATGGACGACGCCGCATCCGCCAGTTCGCCGAAGCGCTCGACGAAGAAGCGCCGCGCGCTCGGCCCCGCCGGCAGGGCCGCCGCATCGCGCAGCGCCACGAACGACATGCCTGCGTTGCAGCCCGGGTTGGACGGTCCGGCCGGCAGGCGCGCCGCATGCTCCGCCAAGGCGGTCACGGCGCGCATCAGCCCGAGCGCCAGATCGACCGCCAGCGCCTTCTCCGGCTGCGGCCGCGCCACGCTGTAGGAAAAGGCGATCAGCCGCAGCATCAGCGCATAGGCGGTGTTGGCGAGGTCGACCGCCGCGGCGGCTTCCTCGTTCTCCAGCCACACCCGTCCCTCGCGGCGCGCCGGCGGGCGCAGCACCGGATTGACCGCCGCCGGAAAGGCCGGCTTGAACTGCGGGTTTGCCGCCGTCAGCGCCTCCAATTCGCCGCGGATGGCGCAGAATTTCTGGAAATGGGAATCCTCGGCCTCCTTGGGCGCGCCCTCGCCCTGCTGGACGATGGCGGTGAAGGCTTCGAGCGCGGTCTTCGAGCATATCACGGGCTTGGCGCCCGCCAGATCGATTTCGGCCGGCGAAAGCTGCAGCAGGGGATCGCCGCAGAACGCCGCCGCCTCGCCCAGCCGCGCCACGAAGGCGCGCAGATCGGCGGCCAGCGTCTCGTAGAATTCGCCCACCGTGTCGTAATCGATGGACATCGGCGTGATGCGCGGCTTGTGGGTTTCGCGCACATAGCGGAAATCCGGCTGGAAGCTTTCGCCGTCCGGCTCCGGCGAGCCCTCGGGCCGTTCCAGATGGATGAAATGCTGCAGCACCGCTGGCCCGAACGGCGCCAGCTTCACGCCGACGCCGGCCGGGAGATAGCCGGCATCGAGCGGAAAATTGGCGCGGCCGAAACGCGGCGCGCCGCCCAGCGCGGCGGTGATGTTCCACACCGCCACCAGATGGCCCATCTCCTCGATCGCCACGCCCAGCATGGTGCCGCGCCAGCGCGCGACGGCGGCGGCCTCGTCCGGCGACAGCCCCTCGGCCTCGCCGTCGCGCAGGCTGAAGCAGGCGTAGAGATAGGTGCACATCAGCACATGCTCGAGCTCGGCTGCTTCATAGAGGGAATGAAGCAGCCGCTCGCGCGTAACCGGGAAGGGCGCGTTCACCGTAAGCGGCCGCGCGTCAGCGGCTCGCTCCGTCGCCCTGGCGGCTGGTCTCGAACAGGAACCAGATGCGCTGTTCGGCCTCGTCGATCCAGTTTTCCAGCAGGCTTGCGGTCGCCACGTCCTTGTACTCGTCGCAGAGCTCGTGGGTTTCGCGCATCGCCGCGACCAATTGCAGATTGTCCTCGCGCAGTTCCGCCAGCATGTCGAGCGGCGTGACGTAGTCGGCGTCGTTGTCCGCCAGCCGTTGCAGCCGCGCGATGTGGCCGACGGAGCGCAGCGTCGTGCCGCCGACCTTGCGGGCGCGCTCGGCGATGGCGTCAGTGCTGGCATAGATCTGGCTCGCCTGATCGTCGAGCAGCAGGTGGTAGTCGCGGAAATGCGGCCCGGAGACGTGCCAGTGGAAATTCTTGGTCTTCAGATAGAGGGTGAAAAAGTCCGCCAGCAGGGTCGTCAGCGCGGCGGCAACGTCCTGGGTGGCGTTGGGCGACAGGGTCGTGGGCGTGGCGAGCGCCGCCGTGCGGCGTGTTTTCGCGTCATTGGTCATCGCAAATCTCCTAAAGGTGGCAATCGGTGGGCGGGCCGATCATGGACCATCGCAGGAGCGGAAAAAAGGCACGACGTGACTCAATGCGGCCCGGCGAGCGCCACCTGTACCTCGGCCGACAGGCCGGGGCGCAGGCGCGCCATGTCCGGCTGGCCCGGATAAAGGCGGATGCGCACCGGCACGCGCTGCACGATGCGGGTGAAATTGCCGGTGGCGGGCTCGAAGGGCAGCAGCGAGAATTCCGAGCCCGAGGCCGGCGCGAAACTTTCGACCTCGCCGTCGAAGCGCCTGCCGGGCAGCGCGTCGAAAGCGACATGGGCGGGCTGGCCGACCAGCATGCGCGCGGTCTGGGTCTCCTTGAAATTGGCCAGGACATAGATCGTGTTCATCGGCACGATGGTCATCAGCTCGGTGCCGGGCTGGACATATTCGCCGGTCTGGACCTGGCGGTCGCCGACCACGCCGGCGATCGGGCTGCGGATCACCGAATGGTCGAGGTCCTGGCGAGCCAGCGCCAGCGCGGCGCGCGCCTTGGCCAGATTGGCCGCCAGCGTGCCGCGCGACTGGGCGACGACGGCGACCTGCTGCTGGCTGGCGAGATAAGAGGCGCGGCTCTTGTCGGCGTCGGCGGCGGCGCTGGCGGCGGTGGCGCGCATCTGCTCGGCTTGGCTGGTAGAGACGTCGCCGCTGGCGACCAGCGTGTCGAAGCGCTTGCGGTCGGATTGCGCCCGCACCGCCTGCGCATTGGCGGAGCGGATGTCGGCGCTCGCGGCGCGCGCATTGGCGCCGGCCAGCGCCAGCTGCGCGGTCTGCTGCGCCAGCGCCGCCTCTGCCGAGGCCACGTCGGCCTCTGCCGCCAGCACGTCCTGGGCATATTCCTCCGGATCGATGCGGATCAGCGGCTGGCCGGCGGCGACGCGCTGATTGTCGCGGACCAGGATGTTTGCCACCAGCCCATGCACCTTGGGCGCGATGATCGTGCTGTCGGCCTTCACATAGGCGTCGTCCGTCGAGACCGACGATGCCGGCCAGGCGATCCAGGTGGCGCCGGCGGCCACGGCGATGACGGCCGCGCCCGCCACGATCAGGGCGCGCAGCGGCAGCGCCCTCAGCCGCGTCGATACGGAGGGGCGCAGGCGCGGGACGTCGGTGGTCACGAAGGTCGTGGTCATTGGCTGAACACCAGGCAGGTCGTGGTGGCGCTGGCGCAGAGCCTGCCGTCCTTGTCGAGCAGGCGGCCCTCGGCAAAGGCGGCGCGGCGGCCGAGCGAGATCACTTTTCCTTCCGCCCGCACCGGCCCGCTCTTATCCGTCAAGGGCTTGTGATAGGCGACCTTCAATTCCAGCGTCGTGTAACCCTGCCCCGCTTTCATGCGCGAATGCACGGCGCATCCCATGACGGTGTCGAGCAGCGTCGCCGCGTAACCGCCATGCACGGAACCGATCGGATTGTAGACGCTGGCGTCGGGATTGCCCTCGAAGACGACGAAACCCTCCTCCGCCGACACCGGCCTGAGCTTCAGCGTCTGGACGATGCCGCCATATCCGGCGCGTCCGTCGAAGATCGCGTGCAGCTGTTCCAGCCCCGACAGGGCCGGAAAATCGACCGATGCGTTCATTGCCAAGTTCCTCCGGACGATTGCACATCCGAGACGCCGAGCCGCGCCTTGATGCTGGCGCGCGCGGCTTCCAGCATTTCATCGGAAAGGTTTTTGTCCGACACCGCGCGCGACACCGCGACGGCGCCGGCCATGGCGGAGAGGACCGAGGCCGACAGGGTCTCGCTGTCGCCTTCAATGCCGGCGGCCGCGATGCGCCCGGCCAGCGAATCGACCAGCGACTTGACGCCCGCGTCGAACACCGCGCGCAGCTTTTTCGACTGGCGCGGCATGTCGGAGCTGAGCGCGGTGATCGGACAGCCATTGCCGGCATTGTCGCGGTGCGACGGCGAGACGTATACATCGATATAGGTGGCGAGCGCATGGCGCGGCGGCAGGCCTTCGACCGCGCGCCGGTATCGATCCTTGGCGCGGGCGAACACCGCCGCCAGCGCCTCGGCCATCAGCGCATCCTTGGATTTGAAATGGGCATAGAAGCCGCCATGGGTGAGGCCGGCCTCCTTCATCAGTTCGGCGACCGCGAAGCCGTCCGGACCCTTGGCGCGCAGCATGCGGCCTGCGCTTTTCAGGAGCCGGTCATGGGTCTCGGATTTGTGGGTTTCACTGTAGCGCATCTTGCGTGTCTCCGCTGGGCAATTATATGATATCCGTCATATAAAACGTCAAGAGGCTCCCGTGAGCGCCGCCGAAGCGATTCTTCCCGCCCCGCCGCAGGCCACTGCCGCCGGCCTCAGCCATGGACGCAAATTGCTGATCTTCGGGATCATGGCGTTCGGCCAGTTCATGGCCCTGCTCGACACCCAGATCGTGGCGGCGTCGCTGAACTCGATCCAGGCCGGGCTGTCCGCCGGGCCCGACGAGATCGCCTGGGTGCAGACCGCCTATCTGATGGCGGAGATCGTGATGATCCCGCTGGCGGCGTTCCTCTCCATCGCGCTGTCGACGCGCTGGCTGTTCACGCTCTCCGCCGTGCTTTTCACGCTGTCGAGCCTGATGTGCGGCATGGCCTGGAGCATCCAGTCGATGACCGTGTTCCGCGCGCTGCAGGGCTTCGTCGGCGGCGCCATGGTGCCGACCGTCTTCGCCACCGGCTTCGCGATGTTCTCCGGCAAGAGCCGCGCCATGATCCCGGCGATCCTGGGCATGGTTTCCACCCTGGCGCCGACGCTGGGCCCCACCATCGGGGGCTGGATCACCGATGTGTCGAGCTGGCGCTGGCTCTTCTTCGTCAACATCGTGCCCGGCCTCTTCATCGCCATCGCGCTGCCGATCCTGGGCAAGGTCGACGAGGCGCGGCCCGCCATGCTGAAGCGCATCGACTGGCTGCATGTGGCGTCGCTGGCGCTGTTCCTGGGGGCGCTGCAATATGTGCTGGAGGAAGGCCCGCGCAACCAGTGGTTTGAGGACCCGACGATCCAGACCGTCGCCTGGCTGTCCTTCGTGGCGGGGCTGGTCTTCTTCGAACGCTCCTTCTTCTCCACCATGCCGGTCCTCAGGCTGACGCCGTTCCGTCGCCCGGTCTTCGCGCTGGCCTGCCTGCTCAACCTGGTGATCGGCTTCGGACTCTATTCGACGGTCTATCTGACGCCGATCTTCCTCGGCCGCGTGCGCGACTATTCGAGCCTGGACATCGGCACCACGGTCTTCATCGCCGGCATCTTCATGACCTTCGGCGCGCCGCTGGCCGCGCGCCTGTCCACGCTGGTCGACCAGCGCATCGTGATCGCGGTCGGCTTCTCGCTGTTCGCGCTATCGTGCTGGTTGATGTCGGGTATCACCGACAATTGGGGATTCTGGCAGCTGTTCGTGCCGCAGGCGGTGCGCGGCTTCGCCATGCTGCTCTGCATCGTGCCGGCGGTCGGCATGGCGCTGAACGGCGTGCCGCCGGCGGAACTGCGCTATGCCTCGGGCCTGTTCAACCTGATGCGCAACCTGGGCGGCGCCATCGGCATCGCGCTGGTGACGACCTGGCTGCAGGATTTCGGGCGCATCCATGGCGAGCGCTTCGGCGAGGCGATGACGGCGGCCGGCACTTCGGCGCTGGCGCAGGCCGCCGCGCGCATCTCCCAGATGGGCGCCGATGCCGCCCATGCCCAGCTGATGATCAGCGGCGAGATCACGCAGTTCGTGACGCGCCAAGCGCTGACGCTGGCCTTCGAGGACGTCTATCTGCTGATGACCGGCGTGTTCCTGACGGCGCTGCTGATCGTGCCGTTCTGCAAGACCGCGGTGTTCAGCGACGCGCCTGTGCCGATGGAATAGAGCTCACTGCGGCGGCGGTCCCTGGGTGATGCGCACGAGGTCTTCAGGCCGCATCCATTTCTTGAACGCCGCCTGCACCTCGGCCGGGGTCAGGTCGATATAGCGCCGCGCCGCCAGCGTCGGCTCGTCGAGCGGCAGGTCGAGATCGCGCCGGCCCAGCAGGCCGTGGGCGATGTCGGCGATGCTGTCCTCGCCCAGCGGGATCTGGCGCAGCAGCATCCTCTTGGAGCGCGCGAGTTCGTCGTCGGGAACCGGCGTGTCCTGCATGGTGCGGATTTCCTTGACCACGATGTCGGCCGCCTTCGCGACGTTCTGCGGATCGCTGGCATATTGCACGATGTAGTTGCCGCGCGTGCGGCCGGCCTGCAGCTCGGACGCCACCGAATAGACCAGCCCGGCATTCTTCCGCAGGTCGATGCTGAGCCGCGTCGAATAGAAGCCGCCGCCCAGGACCGAGCTGCCCAGAGCCAGCGCGTAATAATCGGGATCGGAGCGGTTGAGCGCCAGATTGTGCGCCAGGATCACATTGTCCTGGACGCGGCTGGCATCCGGCACCGCGACCGTGCCGGTGCGGTTGGGCGGCGCCGGCGGCAGTTCGGTGTCGGGCTTGGGGCCGGCGGCGCTCCAGGCGCCGAAATATTTCTCGATGGTCGCGCGCGTCGCCTCCGGCGTGACCTTGCCGATCACCACGATGGTGGTGAGATCGGGACGGAAGACGCGGCGGTAATAATCCAGCACGTCGTCGCGCTTCAGCGCCGCGACCGATTGCGGCGAGGCGTCGCGCAGGGCCGGATCGTCCTTGGGGAACAGCGCGGCGCGGATCGAGCGCGACACCAGGAAGGACGGGCTCTTGTCGCGCGCCGCAACCAGCAGCGCGATCTGGTTCTGCACGACGTCCATGGCGGGCTGCGGCAGCGCCGGATGCAGCTCGTTGTCGGCGAGCAGCGCCGTGCCGCGGTCGAAATCGCGCGACAGGACCTGGACGGCAAAATCGGTCCCCGCCCGCTCGCTGGCGCCGATCGCGTCGAGCGCTTGCTCGAACGCCAGACGGTCGAGGCTTTCGCTGCCATAGGTGAAGAGCTGGTCGAGGATCAGCGACACGCCTTCCTTGCCCGGCGGCGTCTCCGTCTCCGAGCGGTTGCGGATATGGCCGTAGACGCTGACGGTGTCGCTGACGTCTTCCGGCTGCACGATCAGGGTCAGGCCGTTGGCCAGCGTGCTGACCACCGGATGCAGCGTCGAGGGCGGCACGACGAGGCGGCCGAGTGCCGAATCCGCCCAATCGGGCAGCGGCGTGGGCTTGGCCTCGCCCAGCGCGATGGTTTCCTGCCCGCCGAAGCCGGCGCCGCTGGCGACCGGCTGGCCGGAGCCTTCGGGCGTCATCACGGCGGTGACGGCGTGATCGAGGTCGAGATATTTGCGCGCCACGCGGTTGACGTCGGCGACCGTCACCTTCTCGATCCGCAGCAGATCGTCGTCTGGCGAGCGCAGCCCGTAGAGCGCCACCGCGTCGGACCAGATCGCGGCCAGCTCCTCGATCCCGTTCTTCTGGAATTCGGCCTGGCGGCGTTCCTGGATCTTGGCGGCGGCGACCAGGTCGGCCGGCACGCCGTCCTTGATGACCCTGGCCAGGATGGCGCGGATGTCGGCTTCGGCCGCCTTGGGATCGCCGCCGGCGGGAAACGACACGGCGGCGTAGCCGAGGCTGGCCTTCGGCAGGGGATCGAGCGAGAACCCGGCATCCAGCGCCTTGCCCTGTGGCACCAGGCCATAGAGGTCGAAGCGGCGGCTGGCCAGCACGTCGGCCAGCACTTCGACGGCCGGAAAATCGGTGCTGTCCAGTCCCGGCAGACGCATCGCCACCACCGTGGTGGCATTCGGCCGGTCGGTCGGCAGGCTGAACGAGGTCGCCGCGGCGGGCGGCAGCGTGAAGGCGGGCCGCGCGGGCAGCGGCCGCGGCTTCAAGGTCCCGAAAAGCGCGCGCACCTTCGCCAGCGTCGCCACCGGATCGAGATCGCCGACGATCACCAGAAGCGCGTTGTTGGGCGCATACCATGCGTCGTGAAACTGCTTCAGCATGTCCGCCGTGGTGGCGTCGAAAGACGGCCGCGTGCCCAGCGGCACATGCTCATAGGGCGTGCCGGCGAACATCGCGGCGCGCAGCTTCTGATAGAGCAGGTAGGACGGATTGGAGAGGTCCTGCGCCACCTCCTGCTCGATGGCGCCGCGTTCCTTGTCCCAGTCCGCCGTCGAATCGAGCACGTCCGCCATCCGCACCGCTTCGATATGCAGCGCGACGTCGAGGTCCTCGGCCGGAACGGTGAACAGATATTGGGTCAGGCTCTCGCGGGTGTTGGCGTTGAAATTGCCACCCATCACGCTGCCGATATTGGCGAGCTGGTCGGCGCTCAGCCCCGCGCTGCCGCGGAACATCATGTGCTCCTGCGCATGGGCGGTGCCGGGAAAGCCGGCCGGCGTCTCGTCCGAGCCGACCAGATAGTTGACCGCGGTCGCCACCACCGGCGCCAGCGTGTTGCGGACGATGACGACGCGCAGCCCGTTGGACAGGGTGGCGCGCAGCACGTCCGGCTCGCCCGGCGGCGCGGAGCTTGCCAGGCCTGTCAGCGCGGCAAGCAGGAGGGCGGCCGCGCCGGCCAGGCGCAGCGGCGTTCTTCCGGCACGGTGCATTTCGGTTCGCGTCCTTTATTTCGCGGTCAGTTCGCTCACCAGGGCGTGCTGGCCGTAGACCTTGTCCAGCGCCTCGGTGATGGCGGCGGTGGAGACGGCGACGCCGCGGTTGACGGAATCGTCGAAGGCGAAGGCGCCGCCCAGGCTGTGGATATTGCCGTCGAACACCGCGCCCACGACCTCGCCTTTGGCGTCGATCAGCGGCGAGCCGGAATTGCCGCCGATGATATCGATGTCGCTGGTCATGTCGAACACCGTCTTGTCGTCGAGCTTGCCCTGTGCCGCCGCCCATTTGGGCGCCAGGTCGAAGGGGAACTGGCCCGTCGCCCGCTCCCACAATCCGCCGAAATAGGTGAAGGGCGGGACCGGCGTGTCGTTCTCGTCCCAGCCCTCGATCCGGCCGTAGGACAGCCGCAACGAGAACGTCGCGTCGGGATAGGTGCTGGTGCCGAAGACCGCGAAGCGGGCCTTGGCGATCTGCTCCGCGGCGCGGTCGGTCGGTCCGCTGACGCGGGTTTCATATTCCTTGCGCACGGCGCGCGAGGCCGCGTCGGTGGCCAGCACGAAGCGGATCATCGGATCGTCCGAGGCCCGCACCGCTGCCATGCCGCCGTCCCACAATTGCTTGCGCAGCGCCGCGTCGCCCAGCTTCGACGCCGCGAGCCGGGCCGCCAGCGCCTCGGGCGATTCCTTGCCCAGGAAGGTCTTGGTGCCGGCCGCGTCCGCCGTCAGGTTCTCGCGCAGCTTGGAGAGCCAGAATTCCAGCACGGCCTGCTCCAGCTC
The DNA here is from genome assembly GCA_015654705.1 of Alphaproteobacteria bacterium. Taxonomy (GTDB): domain Bacteria; phylum Pseudomonadota; class Alphaproteobacteria; order Micropepsales; family Micropepsaceae; genus Rhizomicrobium. Next base: position 16,293 of record JAATGL010000093.1, read on the forward strand.
CGGATAGACCGGCTCGGCATCGAGCACGCGCTTTTCCAGCAGCAGCAGGCGGCTGTCGGTGTATTCCGGCAGGCGCTCGCTGTTGGGCTTGGCCTTCTCTTCCGCCGCGCGCGCCAGCGCCCGGGCATAGCCGAACAGCGACGAGCCCACGCCGGCGCGCGCCTCCAGGAACGAGTAGGGCGTGAACAGCGCCTTGTAGTCGCCCTGCGCCTTGGCGATATCGCTCCAGGGATCGCCGATCTGGGCGGCGAGCGTGGAATCGGCCATCACCTTGGCGCGCAATTCGCCATCGGCCTTGCGCTTGGCGTCGATGAAGGCCGGATCGGCCAGCGTCTGCTCCTGGCCGTGATAGGCCTTGAAGCTGTTCTCGATGCCGAACAGCGTGTCGTCGGCGATGCGCGCATGTTCGGTGCTTTCCTCGCCGAAGCGGATCAGCCGTCCGCGCAATTCGGAATATTGCAGCAGCCTTTCGGGCAGGACGAAGTTGCGCAGCGAATCCAGCTGTTCGGCGGTCAGGAGGCGCTGGGTGGCGCCGGGATTGCCGGCGACGAAGACGGGGTCGCCGGCCTCGGGCGCGGTCCTGCTCCAGGTCAGATGCGCCGGCGCCGAGACCGGCTTGCCGTTCTCGTAAAGCCGCACGAAGGAGAAATCGAGGTCGTAGCGCGGGAAGTTGAAATTGTCGGGATCGCCGCCGAAGAACGCGGTCTGCAGTTCGGGCGCGAAGACCAGCCGCACGTCGGAAAATTTGCGGTAGGTATAGAGCTTGTACTGGCCGCCCTGATAGAGCGTGATCACCTGGCAGCGGTAATCCGCCTCGCGCCCGGCGCAGCCTTCCTTCTCGATGGCGGCGATCTCGCCGTCGCGCGCCTTGACGAAATCCTGGCCGGTCTTGCCCCTGGCCGCGCCGGAGACGCGCGCGGTCACGTCGGAGATGGCGCCCAGGATTTCCGCCTGCATGCCGGGACAGAGCTTCTCGTCCTCGCGCGTGGCGGCGGCGAAGCCGTTCTTCACATAGTCCATGTCGGCGGTGGAAAGGTTCTGCGCGCAGTCGCGCACGCAATGGTGGTTGGTCAACACCAGCCCGTCGCGCGTCACCACCGAGGCCGAACAGCCCGACGACAGCCGCACCGCCGCGCCGCGCACAGCGTCGAGCCAGGCGTCGTCGATGGTCACGCCGTATTTGGCCTTCACCGCCGCGCTGGGGAAATTGTCGAACGTCCACATGCCTTCATCGGCCCGCGCGGCGCCCGGGGCGCAGACGGTTGCGGCGGCGAGCACCGCGATCAGATGTCTGTTCAAGATGTTCCTCTTGTCTGTGTCGGCCTGCCGCTTCTGTGGTCGGCGCTGCCCCCGGATGTGCTGTCCGTCCCATATAAGACCGCTGCGCGGCGAATTGCCAATAGCAGAGGCGGCGTCCGGGGCGATCACGTCTCAGTGAAAATCGCGCGATTTGGGAACCGCGCGCACATTGCGGGGATGGCGGGCTGCCGCCTGGGCGCGGAAGGACGGCGCCTCGACATGGTCCTCCGAGAGGCGGTCCAGTTCCGCGGTGCGGTCGACGATCCGCTCGGCCACCAGATGGACGACGCCGTCTGGGCTTTTCTGGACCATGCCCTCGACCAGCAGCAGCCGCGCGCCCATGATCTCGCGGCGGAAGGTCTCGACCAGGCGGGGCCAGACCACGACATTGGCGACGGCGCTCTCGTCGCTCAGGGTGATGAAGACGACGCCGGCGTCGCCCGGCATCTGGCGCGTCAGCACGATGCCGGCGCAGGCGGCGCGCGCGCCGTTGCCGATCTTGTCGCCCGCGATCTCGGCACAGCTGAGGACACCCTCGGCCCGGAACAGGTCGCGCAGGAATGCCATCAGATGGGCGCGCAGCGACAGGCGCAGCATCTGGTAATCGGCCAGCACATGCTCGCTGAGCGGCATCGGCGGCAAGGGCGCGATCTCCTCCTGCGGCTGCTCCTCGACATAATGGGCGGCGAACAGCGGCAGGGCGTCGTCGTCGGCGAGGCGGCGCACCGCCCAGAGGATTTCGCGGCGGTCCAGGGCGATCGACTGGAAGCTGTCGGCCTCCGCCAGGATGATCAGCGCGCGCTTGGGCAGGCGGGCGCGGCGCGCGACGTCCTGCACCGCGCCGTAGCCATTGCCGCGATAATCAACAAGTTTCTTCGCCCAATCCTCCCGGAAGCCGTCGATCTGACGCAGGCCCAGCCGCAAGGCCAGCGTGCCGTCGGCGCGATGTTCGAGCGTGTTCTGCCATTCGCTGAAATTCACATCGACGTGGCGCACCTCGACCGCGTGCTCGCGCGCGTCGCGCACGATCTCGGCCGGCGCATAGAAGCCCATCGGCTGCGCGTTCAGCAGCGCGCAGGCGAAAGCGGCCGGATGGAAGCGCTTGATATAGGCCGAGACATAGACCAGCAGCGCGAAGCTCGCCGCATGGCTTTCGGGAAAGCCGTAGGAGCCGAAGCCCTCGATCTGCTTGAAGCAGCGCTCGGCGAAATCCGGCGCATAGCCGCGCGCCACCATGCGGCCGACCATCTTCTCGCGGAACGTGTCGATGGTGCCGAGATTGCGGAACGTCGCCATGGCGCGGCGCAATCCGTTCGCCTCCTGCGGCGAGAATTTCGCCGCGACCATGGCGAGCTTCATCGCCTGTTCCTGGAACAGCGGAATGCCCAGCGTCTTTCCCAGGACGCCCAGCAGTTCGTCGGCCGGCCCGTGCTCGGGCGACGGCGAGGGATATTCGACCGCTTCCTCGCCGGCGCGGCGGCGCAGATAGGGATGCACCATGCCGCCCTGGATCGGGCCGGGGCGCACGATCGCGACCTCGATCACCAGATCGTAGAATGCCTTCGGCTTCAGGCGCGGCAGCATGCTCATCTGGGCGCGGCTTTCGACCTGGAACACGCCGATGGCATCGGCATTATGCAGCATAGTGTAGACATGCGGGTCCGCGGGCGGAAAGGTGGCGAGATCGAGGTATCTGCCCGCATGCGGCCGGATGAGAGCGAAC
>JAATGL010000265.1 GCA_015654705.1 Alphaproteobacteria bacterium
CGGCATCATGGGGCGGCTCGATCCGGCGATGCGCCGCTTCATGGCGGAGACGCTGGCGGGATTCCTGGCGCGCGACTACATGCGCGTGGCGCAGATCCATTACGACGTCGCCTTCGTGCCGGCGCATCATCCGGTGGAGACTTTCGCCCAGGCCCTGCGCGCCATCGGCGAGCCGATCTTCGGGCGCCCGGCCAAGGATGTCTCGATGGCGCGGCTGCTGCCGCAATTGTTCGACACCACGCGCCGCTTCGACATGCAGGCGCAGCCGCAACTCATCCTGCTGCAGAAGACGATGGTCGTGGTCGAGGGCGTGGCGCGCGGCCTCGATCCCGATTTCGATATCTGGGAGGCGTCGCGCCCGGTGGTCGAGCGCTGGATGATCGCGCAGATGGGGCCGGAGGCGCGGCTGCGCGACATGGGCGAGGGCATGAGCGCGCTCGGCCGGCTGGCGCGCGACCTGCCGCAGCTGCTGCGCAATGCCGAGACGATCTCCACGATGCTGGCCGATGGCGGCCTGCGCCTGCATCCCGACACCACGCGCCGCCTCGCCGAAGCGCAGATCGCGCAGACCCGCCACGTCCGCCTGGCGCTCTGGATCACCGCCCTCAGCGCGCTTGGCATCCTGGCGGTGACGCTGATTTAGAATTGATATCTGATATCGATATCTGATATCATCTAACGATGCGAACCCTGATCGACATTCCGGAAAAAGAACTGGCCGAGCTCAAGCGGATCAGCGTCGCGGAAAAGCGCTCGCGGGCGTCCATCGTCCGCGATGCGATAAAGGCCTATCTCGACGCGCATCAGAAGAAGAAGACCAATATCGAAGCCGCGTTCGGCTTGTGGGGCGACCGCAAGATCGACGGCGTGGACTATCAGCGGAAGCTGCGTTCGGAATGGTGAAGGCGCTTTTCGACACCAACATCCTGATCGATCATCTCAACAACATCCGGCAGGCGCGCAGCGAAATCCTGCGTTATGCGCAGGGATCGATCAGCATCGTAACCTGGATCGAAGTGATGGTCGGCGCGATGCCGGAACACGAAGAGGCGACCCGGGCGGGCTTGGACGATTTCTCCGTCATTCCGCTGGATGAGCACATCGCGGAAATGGCCGTTCGCCTTCGACGGACGCGGCGATTGAAGCTTCCCGATGCGATCATCTGGGCTTCGGCGCGGGTGCACGGCCTGTTGCTGGTGACGCGCGACGCAAAGGGCTTTCCCGCAGACGATCCGGGCATCCGAATCCCATACCAGCTTCATTAGCCCGGCTTGCGGCCGGGGGCGGGGGTCGCGACGATGCGGTACTGGCCGCCGTCGCAATCGTTGTTGTGGCCGCCGTCGACCACATAGACGCTGAGATTGACCGTGTGGTTGGCGAGATCGGGCGCGTTGGGCACCTTCAGATGCACCGCGCTGCCGGTCAGCTTTTCGTCGAGCGCGAGGATCTTCTTGTAGCCGGTGGCGGAATCGCCCGGCAGCGCGGCGATGGTCAGCACGACGCGCACATCGGAGGGATCGGCCACGCGTTCGATCGCGTCGCAGGCGATGGCGACATCGTCCCCCGGCACCAGATCGGGCAGGGCTTCGGTGTTGTTGTCGGGCGAGGGGATGCGCGTGAGCGTGGCGTTGAGCGCCGGCGTCTGCGCGAAAGCGGGGGCGGCAAGAAGCAGCGTCCCCGCGAGAACGGCCGGTCCTGTCCCGATCATGCGCATCGACATCAACCTCCCCCGCGACGCACCGCGGTCTGCCAATATACCCGCCCGTGGCGTCCTTCCCAAGTGGGTTCCCATCGATTTGGGCAACTTATGGCCTGTGATGCGGTCATCAGCGAGACGATGATTGCGCCGGAATCGGCCGAACGGATTGACCTCGCAGCCCGAAACCGGCATCGGCTTTCACGCAATTGTGACCACCGGGAGTCGTAATGCGCCGATCCAAGCGTTTTCCTTATCGCTCCCGGCTCAGGTACCAGAAGCGCCAGCACATGGTGACCGCGGCGACGAAGAGCGCGAAGGCCAGCCCGATCCAGATGCCGAAGCCCTTCATGTGCAGGCCGAAGCCGAGCGCCAGGCAGACCGGGAAGCCGGCCAGCCAGTAGGAGCCGCCGGCGATCCACATCGGCGCGCCGGCGTCCTTGAGGCCGCGCAACGAGAGCGCCGCCACCACCTGCAGTCCGTCGAAGATCTGGAATGCCGCCGCCACGCGCAGGAAGACGATCGCCAGCGCGATCGCGTCGGCATTGTCGCGCGTATTGGTCGAGAAATAGAGCGTCGCGATCTGGTAGGGGAACAGCGCGATGACCACGCTGGTCAGGCTCATGAACAGCGCCGCGATGATCAGCGCGGTATAGCCGGCGCGGCGCACGCCTTCGCGGTCGCCGGCGCCCGCCGCCAGCCCGACGCGGATCGTCGCCGCCATCGCGATGCCGAGCGGCACCATGAAGGTGTTGGACGGCACGTTCATCGAGATCTGGTGCGCCGCCACCGTCGCCGTGCCGAAGGTGCCCATGATCAGCGTCGCCGCATTGAACAGCATCGCCTCGAACATCATGGTCAGCCCGATCGGCATGCCGAGCCGGAACACCTCGGCCAGCTTCTCCCAGTCGGGCCGGAAGAAACGGCGGAAGATGCGATAGGGCCGAAGTTTCGGCGTCATAAAGACGATGGCGAGCAGGGCGAGGAATTGGAACGTGTAGGACGCGGCGCTCGAAATGCCGGCGCCGACCAGGCCCAGCCGCGGCAGGCCGAAATGGCCGAAGATCAGCGCGTAATCGCCGAGGAAATTGAAGCCGATGCCGGCCACCATCACATAGAGCGCGGCATGGGGCTTCTCCAGCGCGGTCGAGAAATTGCGCAGCACCTGATAGGACAGCGAGAACGGCAGGCCGATGCACAGCGCGGCGGTGAAGCGGCCGGCGCCCGCGGCCAGCTCCGGCTGCTGGCCCAGCAGCAGCATGATCGGCTGCGTGAACAGCAGAAGGCCGATCAGCGGCAGCGACACCATCACCACCGACCAGAATCCCATGCGCACGACGGCGCGCACGCCGGCGCGGTTGCGCGGCCGGGCGCCCAGGATATGCGCGATCATCGGCGCCACCGCCGCCACCGGCCCGGCGCCCAGCAGCCAGCAGAAGAAGAACACCGTGATGCCCAGCGCGGCGGAAGCGAGCGACGCCTGTCCGACGCGGCCCAGCATGATCACGTCGGTCGTCATGATCGCCATCTGCGCGACCTGGGTGAAGATCAAGGGACCGGCGAGCTTCATGGTCTCGCGCGCCTCGGCGAGCCAGGCGTCCACGCCATGGCCCTCGATGCGGCGGCCGGCATGGGAAAGGTCGATCTCGATGGCGTCGGTCATGGCCCGGGCTTTTTCTGGTAACGCCCGAGTCCGGCTCCGGTGGAGACCGCCAGAAACAAAAATCCCCTCCAAAGCCGGGCTCGGGAGGGGTGAAACGCTGAACGGATTAGGATGACCTAATGCGCGTTCTCCTCGCGAACCGATGCGGCGGCCACGCCGCCCGAAAGGGCGGCCGGCACTGCAGCGAATTTGATCGTTCGATCCATCATCGGTCCGTGTGACTCATTTCGCGGCCCTTTGCCGCTTCCATGCGCACTTTGGGTACGCCCGGGAATTTGCGCTGTCAACTCAGGATCGCTCATATCCGGAGAGCGTGGCATGAGCGCAACGCCCGCGGGTCAAAAGACCGCGCGTCTGAACACGATCGCATAGGTACAAACGCGCAGCGCGGCGGAGAAAGGGTTTTTTGACGTTGTTTTTCGCGGTTCGCGGCGCCCGCCCCGAACGTGGTCGGCGCCGATCCATAAAATTGGAGGCTTTGCGTTAGGTCCCTGCTAGGCGAATCGGCGGAGGATCGTGGTTCGTCGGCCGGTTGAAATGGGGGACGCCTCGCCAAAGGATATGCGAACATGCCCTTCCAGGTCGCAGCCACCCAGATGATCGCCCTCATGCCCGGCCTGCGGGAGGATTTCGTCGCCGTCGCCGAACCCAGCCATCCCGATGCGCGCAAATTGCTGGACTACTGGCGCGCGCGCATGGCCGAAGGGTCGTTCGTCGTCGGCCGCGACATCCCGGCCCGCCCGATCGCCAAGCTGCTGCGCAACCTCGCCATCTACGAGCCGCTGCCCGACGGCTCCGACCTTCGGGTGCGGCTGGCCGGCGACGCGATCCGCACCCGCTTCGACGCGATCGTCAAGGGCGGGATGCTGTCCGAGTTCTTTCCCGCAGCGGAGTTCGAGCAGCACCTCGAAGGCGCGCTCGGCGTGCTGCGCAGCGGCGAGCCCCGGATCATCGATTCGCGGCTGATGCGCGACGATGTCGTCGAGCTGCATCTCGAAGTCGTGGTGCTGCCGGTAACGGCGCCCGACCTGGCCGGCCGCTGGGTGCTGGTCGGCGTGTTCTATTTCGACTGATACCCTCGCTTTCGCCCGCGCGCGTCGGCATGCTCGCGGCATGACCGTTCTCAACATCGCCCATCGCGGCGGCGCGGCGCTTCGCCCGGAGAACACGCTGGCGGCGTTTGGGAACGCCGTGGCGCTGGGCGCGGACGGCGCCGAACTCGACGTGCAACTGTCGAAGGACGGCCAGGTCGTTGTGTTCCACGATTACCGGCTCAAGCCGGAAACCTGCCGCGGCCCGGACGGCGGGTTCCTGGTCAGGCCGACGCCGCGCCTCAAGGACCTGACGCTGGCCCAACTGCGCGAATACGATGTCGGACGCTGCGATCCGGCGAGCGCCTATGCCCGTGCCCATCCCGACCTCGTCGCGGCAGACGGTGCGCGCATCCCGACCCTGGCCGAGGTGATCGGCGTGGCGAAGACGGCGTCCAAGCCGTTCCGCCTGTTCGTCGAGCTGAAGACTTCCTTTGCCGACCGCGACCTCTCCGCCGATCCGAAGGCCCTGGCGGAGGCGACCGTGGCGCTGCTGAAGGCGGAGGATTATCTCGACTGCGCGGTGCTGGTCGGCTTCGACTGGCCGGGCCTGCTGCATGCCAAAGCGATCGCGCCCGATGCCGAATGCTGGTTCACGACGCTGGCGCAAAGCTGGTTTCGCGAGGGCCAGCCGCCGCCCGCGGACGATCCGCCCGCCGAACCGGCGCTGCAGATGCTGCGCTACTGGGCGGCGAGCGGCACCTCGCCCTGGGCCGGCGGCTTCGATGCCGTCCGCCACGACCATTCGATCCTGAAGGCGATCAAGGCGGCCGGCGGCGACGGCTGGTTTCCGACCTTCGGCGACATAGATGCCCAATCGGTGGGCGAAGCGCGCGCCCTGGGCCTGAAATTGGGCGCCTGGACGGTGAATGCGCCGGACGACATGCGCCGCCTGGCCGCGCTGGGCCTGGACGCGATCTGCTCGGACCGCCCCGATCTCCTCGCCGCGCTGTGAGCAAAATCTCGGCTTTTTGCGCCAAGGCGAATCCAATCCTTGTGCTTGGGGCGCGCAGGCGTTGAACTGGCAGCGCGATTCCGAAGTTCGTGGCGCGATGGCTCTCCTGAAGGTCCGGCACAAGACGACCTATCGCTACGCGCGGCCGGTGGAGCTGGGTGAGCACCGGCTGATGTTCCGCCCCCGCGCCAGCCACGACCTGCATCTGCACAGGATGACGCTCGACATCCGGCCCCGGCCGATATCGCTGCGCTGGGTCCATGACGTGTTCGGCAACTCCGTCGCCTTCGCCCGTTTCGAGGGCCTGACGAAGGAGCTCTGCTTCGACAGCACGCTGAAGCTGGACCATTTGCCGGAAGCCGGACCGGTCTTCGAGATGGACGAGGCGGCGCGGCGCTATCCGTTCGCCTATGACGGCGAGGACCTGCCCGATCTGGCGCCCTCGATGGCGCTGCAATATCCCGACGAGGGCGGCCGCATCCGCAAATGGGCCAGGCAGTTCCTGCATCCCGCGCCGGGGCGGACGGACAGCTTCGTCCTGCTGGCCACGATGACCAGTTCGGTGCGCGAACAGTTCCGCTACATCCGCCGCGAGGAAATGGGCGTCCAGGATCCGATCGAGACGCTGCTGCGCGGCTCGGGGAGCTGCCGCGATTTCGCGGTGCTGATGATGGAGGGCGTGAGAACGCTTGGCCTCGCCGCGCGTTTCGTCTCCGGCTATCTCTACGTTCCGTCGCGGGAGCGCGGCACGGTCGGCGGCGGCGCCACCCATGCCTGGGTGCAGGTCTATCTTCCGGGCGCCGGTTGGGTAGAGTTCGATCCGACGAACGGCATTGTCGGCAATCGCGACCTGATCCGGATCGCGGTGGCAAGGCATCCCCGGCAGGCCATACCGCTGTCCGGGACCTATGAGGGAACGCGGGAGGATAGCCTGGGAATGAAGGTCGAGGTCGCGGTGACCGCTGAGGACACCGCCGCCGCAACGGAAAGAAGCGTGAGCCATGGACATCCGGATCGGCTACGACCTGACGGTGGAGGTGCCGCTCGCGACCTCGATGCTGCTGATGCTGAACGTGCATCCGTCGCGCGCCAACGACCTTCTTACGCCTGATCCGATCCTGACCGAGCCTTATGTTCCGGTGTCGCTCTATCGCGACTGCTTCGACAATGTCTGCGCCCGGCTGGTGGCGCCGGCGGGAAGCCTGCGCCTCTATACCGAGGCGATGATCCGCGATTCCGGCCAGCCCGATCCGATCGTGCCCGATGCCGAGCAGCACTACATCTCCGACCTGCCCGACGAATGCATGACCTTCCTGCTGGGCAGCCGCTATTGCGAGACCGACGAACTCTCCGATTTCGCTTGGGCGAATTTCGCCAATACCAGGCCCGGCTGGTCGCGCGTGCAGGCGATCGTGGAATTCGTCCACAACCACATCACCTTCGGCTATGTGCATGCGCGCCCCAACAAGACCGCGCTGCACGCCTATAACGAGCGGCTGGGCGTGTGCCGCGACTTCGCCCATCTGGCGGTCACGCTGTGTCGCTGCATGAGCATCCCGGCGCGCTACTGCACCGGCTATCTGGGTGACATCGGCGTACCCTTGGACCCCAACCCGATGGATTTCAGCGCCTGGTTCGAGGCCTATCTGGGCGGGCGCTGGTACACTTTCGACGCGCGCCACAACAAGCCGCGCATCGGCCGCATCGTCATCGGCCGCGGCCGCGACGCCGCCGACGTCGCGATCACCAACACGTTCGGCCCGTCCAAGCTGACCGGCTTCAAGGTGATCTCGGACGAAGTGACGGCCTGAGAGCCGCGCGCTTTACTTGCACGATGACGCGGGAAGATACGTCTTCGCATCCCGCAGAGGCATTGATCGTCAAAAGTGTGACGCCGCAGGGAATAGACCGGCTTCTCCCGCCGTCTGTTTCTCAGAAGGCGATGGCGAACATCGGGCGCGGCGGGGAACGCAGGCGTGCCGCAACGATGTCCCCTCAACGGCGCCTTCGACGACGACAACCAACCCTGGGAGAAATACGATGCGACGATCCTTGTTCTTTTCCGCCGTGGCCGCGGCGCCTTTGCTGCTGTCCGCGGTGCCGGCTTCGGCGGGCAAGTTTCACGGCCAGTACATGCTGACCTATTTCGGCGGCCCGACCCATGTCGAGACCGCCCAGCAATGCCTGGACTTCACCAACACCGGCAATGTGCTGGGCTTCGCCGACAGCGGCACCTGGGATTCGCCGACCTTCTCCGGCTGGGGCGGCAATTTCGTGATGGACCACGGGACGCTGCGCTTTTACGGGACGTTCAACAGCGGCGCCTCCGTCACCAACCATTATGCGACCAAGGACAAGGGCATGAAGACCATGAGCGGCGGGTTCGACGATTGGGCCGCCAGCGCGCCGCCGATCGAGCCGGTCAATGACGGCACGATTTCCCTGGTCAAGGGCTGCACGAAAAATGCGCATCCGCCGATCCGCCAATCGGCGTCTCCGACCAGGGCGGACTGACCCGGCAAAGCGGCCTGCACGGTTCTGTCGGCACGGCGCAAAAAAATGCGCGATGCCCCTTGAACCGTGACGGTCGAAACGCCATCTGCCCTATCTCTCCACAATTGCGAAGGAACGGGGCCATGGCCGAAAGCCGGGGCGGTCCGCCTGGCTTTTTGGCCGGCGTATCGCGTGTGCTGCATCGTGATTTCAAATTATTTTTGCCCGTGACGTTTTCGTTGAACGCGGAGCGCATGGTTCTTTAGGCGAGGGTCCGGCCGGCGCGGACGCGGGCCGGACCCGCAATCCTACTGCACCAGGCCTTCGGCCTTCATCGCCTCGTGCACCTTCGGGCGCGCCGCGACGCGGCCGAAATAGGCGGTGAGCGCGGGCGACAGCGCGATCTTCAGGTGCTGCGCCCAGGTCAGCATCACGAAGAAATAGGCATCGGCGGCGGTGAAGGTGTCGCCCATGATGTACGGCTTGTGGCCCAGTTCCTTTTCCACATAGGCGAAGCGCCTGGCGATCTTCTCCAGGGACTGCGCCTTTACGTCGCCGGTGGCGCCCATGAACAGCGGCGTGAAGGAGCGATGGATCTCGCTGTTGATGAAAGCCAGCCATTCCTGGAGCTTGTAGCGCGCGAGCGTGCCGTTGGCGGGGGCCAGGCCGCTTTCGGGTTTCTGGTCGGCCAGGTACTGCACGATCACCGCCCCCTCGGTCAGCACGGTGCCGTCGTCGAGCACCAGCGTTGGGACATAGCCCTTGGGATTGATGGCGTAGAAATCCCCGCCGCTCTCGGTCTTGTGGGTGGCGAAGTCGATCGTCTCGAATTCGAGCGCGATGCCGGCTTCCAGCGCCACGATGTGCGGCGAAAGCGAGCAGGTACCGGGCCGGTAATAGAGTTTCATGGGAGTCTCTCTCTTTGTTGTGGTGGCAAGACAGATCGGCGATGCGCGCCGGCGCAGGATCGCGGTTCAATTCCATGCCGACGTTTCAGGCGATGCTACAGCCCTTCGAACAGGGCCGTCGAAAGATAGCGCTCGGCGAAGGAGGGGATGATCGCGACGATGATCTTGCCCTCCATTCCGGGACGCGCGCCGACTTCCAGCGCCGCGGCGATGGCGGCGCCCGACGAGATGCCGACCGGAATGCCCTCCAGCCGCGCCGCCTTGCGCGCCGTGGCGAAGGCGGTCTCGTTGGAGATGGTGATGACCTCGTCGATCACCTTGCGGTCGAGGATGCCCGGCACGAAGCCGGCGCCGATGCCCTGGATCTTGTGCGGGCCGGGTTGGCCGCCGGAGAGCACCGGCGAATCCTCGGGCTCCAGCGCGATCATCCGCACGCCGGGCTTCCTGGCCTTCAGCACCTGGCCGACGCCGGTGATGGTGCCGCCGGTGCCGACGCCGGAGATCACCACGTCGACGCCGCCATCGGTGTCGTTCCAGATTTCCTCCGCCGTGGTGCGGCGGTGGATGTCGGGATTGGCCGGGTTCTCGAATTGCTGCGGCATGACCGCGCCGGGCGTCGTGGCGATGATCTCCTGCGCGCGCGCGATGGCGCCCTTCATGCCCTTGGCGGCCTCGGTGAGCACGACCTCGGCGCCCATCAGCGCCAGCATCTTGCGCCGCTCGAGTGACATCGATTCCGGCATCACCAGGACGAGGCGGTAGCCCTTCGCCGCTGCCACGAATGCCAGCGCGATGCCGGTATTGCCGCTGGTCGGCTCGACCAGCGTGGATTTGCCCGGCGTGATGATGCCCTGCTTCTCCAGCGCCTCGATCATCGA
>JAATGL010000207.1 GCA_015654705.1 Alphaproteobacteria bacterium
CTGACCATCGGCCAGGCGGTGCGCGTGCAGGTGATCCGCTTCAATTCCGACACCCAGCGCATCAGCCTCGGCATGAAGCAGCTCGAGACCGATCCCTGGGAGAACGTCGCGATCAAGTACCCGCCCGGCGCCAAGTTCAGCGGCCGCGTCACCAACATCACCGACTACGGCGCCTTCGTGGAACTCGAGCCCGGCGTCGAGGGCCTGGTCCATGTCAGCGAAATGTCCTGGACCAAGAAGAACGCGCACCCCGGCAAGATCGTGGCCACCAGCCAGGAAGTCGAAGTGCAGGTGCTGGACGTGGATAGCGGCAAGCGCCGCATCTCGCTCGGCCTCAAGCAGGTGCAGCGCAATCCGTGGGAGCAGTTCGCCGCGGAACACCCGGTCGGCAGCACCGTCGAGGGCGAGCTGCGCAACATCACCGAGTTCGGCCTGTTCATCGGCCTCGCCCCCGAGCTCGACGGCATGGTCCACATGTCCGACATTTCGTGGGACGAACCCGGCGAGACCGCGATCAACCACTTCGAAAAAGGCGCCATGGTCAAAGCCAAGGTGCTGGATATCGATGTGGAGAAGGAACGCATCTCACTCGGCATCAAGCAGCTGCACGACGACCCGGCCGCCGAAAGCCTGGCCAAGGTGCGCAAGGGCGACGTGGTGACCGGCATCGTCACCGCCATCCAGGCCAACGGCGTCGAAGTGAAGATCGACGAGGTGCTGACCGGCTTCATCCGCCGCGCCGAACTGGCGCGCGACAAGGCCGACCAGCGCCCCGACCGCTTCGCCGTCGGCGAGAAGGTGGACGCGAAAATCACCGCCATCGACCGCAGCGCGCGCAAATTGTCGCTGACGATCAAGGGCCGTGAAGTCGAGGAAGAAAAGCAGGCGATGGCCGAGTTCGGGTCCTCCGACAGCGGCGCCTCGCTCGGCGACATCCTCGGCGCCGCCATCCGCCGGCGTAATCAGCAGTCGACTGACGCATAAGAAGGCCAGGGGGCTCTGCCCCCTGGACCCAAGCTAAGGACAAGTCCTTAGAACCTGCTGATTCGGTCGGAGGACACGGAGGGGGGCAACTCGGGCGTGGGCAAGTCCGCGCTGCCCCCCTCCGTGTCCTCCGACAAAATTAACGGGGGTCTGGGGCCTCAGGCCCCAGCTTGGTCCAGGGGCAGAGCCCCTGGCCTTCTTAACGACAAGGCGACGTACATGGCGCTCGACGCGGACCTGGTTATCGACCGCCAACGGCTTAAGCGCCGGCTGAATTTCTGGCGCGTGCTGGCGGTGCTGGCGCTGGTCGCCGCCGGCATTGTCGCGCTGCGCCCGAGCGGGCGGGGCGTAACATTCGGAAAACACATCGAGCGCTACCGCATCGCCGGCCTGATCAGCGGCGGCACCGATGTCATCGAGGACCTCCGCAAGCTCGGTGACGACAGCAGCGTCGCCGCGGTCCTGCTGCACCTCGATACGCCCGGCGGCGCCGTCAGCGGCGGCGAGGGCATCAACGCCGCCGTCAAGGCGCTTGGCGCCAAAAAGCCGGTGGTCACCGTCATGGAGGGCACCGCCGCCTCCGCCGGCTACATGATCGCCATGGCCACCCCGCACATCGTGGCGCGCGACAGCACCATCACCGGCTCCATCGGCGTCATCATGGAAACCGTCAATTTCGGCGGCCTGCTCGACAAGATCGGCGTCGACGACGAGCCGCTGGTGTCCGGCCCGCTAAAGGGCCAGCCCAGCTTCAGCAAGCCGCTATCGCCGCAAGGGCGCGTCGTGCTGCAGGCCATGGTCGGCGATCTGTACGAGCAGTTTGTCGGACTGGTCGCGGAAGGCCGCCACATGGATCCGGCGCGCGTCCGCGAGCTCGCGGACGGCCGCGCCTACACCGGCCGCCAGGCCAAAGCGCTCGGCCTGGTCGACGAAATCGGCGGCGACGACGAGGCGCAGCACTGGCTCGAGGCGCAAAAGCTGGTGGCGCGCGGCCTGCAGGTGACGGAGCCGGACCGGCGGCCGTGGGCGCAGCGCCTGGCCGCCAGTTCCCTGAGCGGTATTGTGACCAGTGCGCAACAGAGCTTGCGCGTTGACGGCGCCTGGGCGGTCTGGCAGCCTTCCTTACCGCGGGAGTAAGGGGCGGCCGCGCCGCTAGGCGCGGACCGTAAAATTGGCGCATGACCAGGTCAGAATTGATCGCCGAGCTTGCGTCCGCGAACCCGCATCTGCGCGCGCAAGACGTTGAGCTGATCGTTGGCACGGTGTTCGACGAAATCTCCGCGGCCCTGGCCCGCGGCGAGCGCGTCGAGCTGCGCGGTTTCGGCGCCTTCACGGTCAAGAAGCGCGACGCCCGCACCGGCCGCAATCCACGCACCGGCGCCGCCGTCCCGGTGGACGAAAAGGCGGTCCCCTTCTTCAAGGCCGGCAAGGAACTCCGCGAACGCGTCAACAAAGGCGCCACCCGCCCGCTCGCCGGCGAATAGGCCAATCGGCCGCCCGAAGGTCAGCAAGGCCAGGGCTCTGCCCTGGACCCGCTGGGGCCAGTAGGCCCCAGACCCCATTAGCGCTGCGCGGCTCTTCATCGTCTCCCCGGC
>JAATGL010000055.1 GCA_015654705.1 Alphaproteobacteria bacterium
AATCCGGTGTCCGCGGCCGCCGACACGACGGGGCTGCACACCTGGGAAGGCGCCGATGCGCCGACCCAGACCGCCACCAGCAGCGGCGTCCAGGTCACCGTGCATCAGACCGAATCGCGCGCCGTCCTCTCCTGGCAGACCTTCAATGTCGGCCAGAAGACCAACCTCACCTTCGACCAGTCGCAGAACGGGACGAACCAGGCCAGCTGGGTGGTGCTCAACCGCGTGGTCGGCCAGCTCGACCCGCTGACCGGCCGGCGCGATCCCAACCTGGTCCCGGCGCCCAGCCAGATCCTGGGCTCCATCACCGCGCCTGGAACGGTTCTGATCCTCAACCAGAACGGCATCCTGTTCGGCGGCACCTCGCAGATCAACACCGGCTCGCTGGTCGCCACCACGCTGGAGATCGGCCGCGCCGTCGATGCGAATTTCGGTCCGCTCTCGCTGAAGCAGCGCGACGACGAGTTCCTCACCTATGGTTTCCTGGGCTATGCCGATCAGGCGCCCAGCTCCAACCAGCAATCCGCCTTCACCTTCTCGGCGCAGGAATTTATCGACCCCACCGATCCCAACCAGACGGTGCAGTTCGACCAGCTCGAAGGCGCCATCGACGTCCAGGAAGGCGCCCAGATCACCAGCGCCGCGGGCGGCTACGTCCTGATGACCGGGCCCAAGCTGACCAATTCGGGCACGCTGGTTTCGGACGAGGGACAGGTCAGCCTGCAGGCCGGCCGCGACATCACGCTGCTGCGCTCGACCGGCGCGGCGGACAGCGGCAATCCCGACGTGCGCGGCTTCACGCTGAGCTCTTCCGACATCAATGCCCAGGGCAGCTATGTGCTGAACACGACCGACGGCATCGTCAGCGCGCCGGAAGGGTATGTGTCGCTCGGCGCCACGGGCGACGGTGCGGTGATCGAGCAGGGCCTGCTTGAAGCGACCACCAGCGTGTCGCGCAACGGCTTCATCCAGCTCACCGGCGGCGACATCCAGATCGCGACCGGCGCCACGCTGGCGATCACGCCGGACGACAGCAAGGAGACGATTCCCCACGACCCGACCTCGCTGGAGGATTTCAAGCCGTCGCAGATCAGCGTCGGCACCAATGGCTCGCGCATCGAGATCGACCAGAACGCGATGCTCTATGCGCCCAGCGGCAACGTCGATGTCGGCGCCGCCGCCGGCGCGTCCTCGATCTCCGACCAGCAGCTTCCCGGCACCTCGCGCATCTTCATCGACACCGGCGCGGTCATCGACGTCGCCGGGCTCACCAATGTGATCATTCCCGCGTCGCGCAATACGATCCTGATCGACCCCGTCAAGGGCAACGAGCTGCGCGACGATCCCAATTATCGCGACAGCTTCCTCAACGGCGCCGCGCTGATGGTCGATCCGCGGCTGTCGGGCGTCGATGCCAACGGCGTCGAATGGGTCGGCTCGCCGCTGATCGAGGCCAAGAGCTTCGCCGAGCAGGTCGGCGTCACGGTGCAGGAACTGATGACCAAGGGCGGCAACGTCACGCTCGGCGTCCAGAGTCATACGGCCGGCGGCGATCCGACGCTGGCGCCCGACGTCACGGTCAAGACCGGCGCCACGATCGATTTCTCCGGCGGCTGGGTCACCTATCAGGGCGGCTTCGTCCAGACCTCGCAGCTGATCTCGGTGGACGGCGTGATCGTCGATGTCGGCAGCGCCAATATCAACGACAGCTATGTCGGCATCTATGACGGCTTCACGCAGACCCAGCCGCGCTGGGGCGTGAGCCAGACCTGGGGCAGCCCGCTGCTGCAGGGCGGCCATTACGAAGGCACCTACAGCGAAGGCCGCGACGCCGGATCGCTGACGCTGAAGGGCTCGACCGTCGTTCTCGACGGCACCCTGTTCGGCGCCGCCTATGCCGGGCCGCAGCAGATCGCCGATGCCCAGAGCGGAACGGCCACGTCCGGCATCTTCGGCGACGACCGCACGCTGCAGGGCGCGCCGTCGCAATTGCCCTCCGGCGGCTTCCTGTTCGTCCAGGCGCTGGCGCAGGATTCCGGCACCGGGACGCTGACCGGCGGCGGCGACATCCAGGTCGTCTCCCAGGCGAATTACCATCCGGTCGATCCGGCCCTGGCCTATGGCCAGTCGGTCTCTATCGACGCCAACGGCAATCTGATCGTGCCGGTGCGCGATCCCAATTCGCTGCTCCCCACCGACCGCCAGCAGACGATCAGCCTGTCGGCCGATGCGCTGTCCGCCATGGGGCTGAGCGCGGTATCGCTGGAGACCAGCGGCGCCATCGGCATCGCGGCCGACGCCCATGTCGCGCTGGCCGCGGGCGGCTCGTTCAACGCCCTGGCGGGGCGCGCCATCACCGTCGACGGCAGCGTCGCGGTGCCCTCCGGAACGATCGAATTTCAGACCATCAATGCCGGAATGGGCTCGGTCTTCTTGCCCGACACGCCGGGCCCGGGCTCGTTCGACATCACGGTCAACGGCACGCTTTCGGCGCGCGGCCGCTGGGCCAATGATTACGGCGCCGATGCCGATCATCAGGCGGGCAGCGCCTATACCGATGGCGGGTCCGTCACCCTGATCGGGGCGCCGCGCCAGTCCGAATTCCAGGAATCGGCCAGTGTCGAGGACACGCTCGACGGCAACGCTCCCACCACCAATGTCGACATCAGCGGCAGCATCCTGCTGAACCAGACGTCGCTGATCGACGTGTCGGGCGGCGGCTATGTCAACGACAAGGGCGCGCTCGATCTCTCGGCGCATGGCGGCAATGTCAGCCTGATCGAGGCGACGACCTATTTCCAGCTCGCCGATTCGAGCGAGAACACGGTCGGCACGCTGGAGGGCTTTCGCGTCACCACCATCGACCGCAACGGCTTCTACGTCGCGGTCAATCCGTCGGAGATCACCGCGCGGGTGACGCTGGGCGGCACCATCCTGGCCGAGGGCTTCGGCAGCGGCGGCACCTTCACGCTGACGACGCCGCTGATCGGTTTCGGCGACGGCATCGCCGCGACCGGCACCGAGCTGCCGCTCGATTTCTTCTCGAAGACGGGCTTCGCGAACTACAACATCACATCCTACAAGACGGATATCGAAGCCAACACATTCACCAACGGGCTGGGCGGCTACAACGCCGAGCTGGCGACGCAGACGCTGACGATCGGCGCCGGCCAGACCCTGGACCTGTCGCAATCGATGTTCTCGCCCCTGGTCGATTCGGACCAGAGCGCCGTCCTGCGCGGCCTGGCGACCGGCGGCGACCTCTATTCCGTCCTCACCCCCGCGGTTCCGACGGATACGTGGGATATGCTGCCGGTCAATCTGACGCTGGGCGGACTGGTCGAACTGGAGGTCGCCCAGGGCGGTTCCGTCATCGGCGCCCCCGGCGTCAGCCTGACGGTCGGCAAGCTCCTCAACGAAGGCACGATCCGTCTCGCCGGCGGCACGATCACCCAGTCCGAAATCCTGCCTGCCTTCTACAACCAGTCGACCACGGTCGCGGTCGACAACATCTCCGACGCCTTCACGACGCAGGCCGACGGCTCGATCAACGAAGGCGACCCGAACAAGCTCGGCATCGCGGTCAACGGGCAAGTGCTCACCAATGGCGAGCTGGCCGGCGAACGCGGCTTCTATCTGCTGGGCAAGCTGGGCGCCTATGACGGCATCGTACTGGCCCCCGGCAGCGTGACCGATCTCTCCGGCGAGAGCATCGTCAATCCGCGCGCCACGGCCAACGCATCGAGTCCGATCGCCAATTTCCGCGACGGGCGCGTGATCGACGGCGGCACGCTGCAGACCCAGGCGGCCAACGTCACCGGCACGACCCTCTTCCAGACGCCGATCGGCGTATCGGACTACGCGACGGAGAATCCGAGCGGCGTCATCATGCCGGATGCGCTGACCGCCGCGCCCGGCGCGCTGATCAACCTGTCGGGCACCGCCGACACCTTCGACCGGCTGGGCGCCAGCGGGGCCTTCGTTCCGACCGAAGAATGGAGCAATGGCGGCACGCTGGCGCTGGGCAATGGTGGCACGCTGACCGGCGCTGTGATCGAGGCCGCGGGCGGCGCGCCGCAGGCGCTGGGCGGCACGCTGGTCGTGCTCGATCCGACGCTCTACCAGAACGATCCCGACGTGGCGATCTTCACCGGGCCGGGCAGCCGCACCGCGATTTCGTCGGCGATGGTCGGCGCGGCCGGGTTCGACACCTTCGTGGCGCAGGGCAGCGTGACCTCGTCCGGCGACGTGACGCTCGATCTCGGCCGGGCCTTCTTCCTCGAGGCGCGGCCCTATGACGGCCAGGTGGACATCAACAACACCACGACGCTCGACACCTTCGCGCCGGTGATCGGCTCCGGCGGCGCGCTGGAGATCGACGCGCCCTATATCCGCTTCGACAGCGCGCTGCAGACCATCTCCACGCCGTTTTATGGAACGCCGGGCGACAATAGCGCCATCTTCCGCGCCAACCAGATCGATATCAGCGGCGCCGTGCTGTTCGACCAATCGGTCGCCAATGTCCAGCTCGACGCCACCGGCGATGTCCGGCTGAGCGGCATGGAGCCCTGGCAGCAGACCTTCAACCAGAATCCGGAATCGGTGCCCAATTCGCTGGTCGGGCAATTGGCGGTGAACGGCAATCTGTCGATCACGGCGGGGCAGGTCTACCCGACGACCGGCTCGACCTTCTCGATCACCTCATCCGCCGCCGACGGCACGATCAGCTTCGCGCGCGCGGACGGACCGACGCCCGCCACGCCCTATTCCGCCGGCGGCAATCTGCTGGTGCAGGCGGCGGACATCGTCCAGGGCGGCGTCATCCGCGTGCCGCTGGGCAGCCTCACGCTGGGCGCCAGCGATCCCTTCACGATCTCCACTAGCGGGGGCCCGGTCGCGTTCGCGCCGGGCACCCAGACGCTCGACGTCGCCTCCGGCAGCATCACGTCCGTCTCCGCCGACGGCATGATCATTCCCTACGGCACCACGACCGACCAGATCGAGTGGTTCTTCGCCGCGACCGGCGCCGACGAACTGACGGCGCCGCCCAAGGCGGTGCTGACGATGGGCGGCAGCAACGTCTCGATCGACAGCGGCGCGACCGTCGACGTCAGCGGCGGCGGCGATCTCTACGCCTATGAATTCATTTCCGGCACGGGCGGCTCGCATGACGTGCTCGACCGCTTCAACGCCGATCAGTTCTCCAGCAGCAACGGGTTTCAATATCCCGACGGCCGTCAGGTCTATGCCATCGTGCCGAGCCTCGCCAACGCGCAGGCCGCGGCCTACGATCCGATCTATTCGGACGAATATGCCGATCTCTATTCCGCCAGCGCCGCCGGCAAGCAGGTCTATCTGAGCGGCGTGCCGGGGCTCGCGGCGGGCTGGTACACGCTGCTGCCGGCCAAATACGCGACCTTGCCTGGTGGCCTGCGCGTCGTCGAGAACACCGGCGCCTCCCAGGTCGCGCCGGGCCAGACGACCAAGCTCAAGGACGGCAGCTATGTGGTCTCGGGCTATTACGGCACCGCCGGCACGGGCGACTACGAGTCCGAGATCCAGTCCTTCACGGTGCAGACGCAGGCCGTCTTCACCAAATATTCCAACATCGCGCTGACCTCGGCGAACCTGAAATTCGCCCAGGACGCGGCGCATAACGGCGTGGACACGCCGCCGTTGCCGATCGACGCCGGGCGATTGATCCTGGCGCCCTCCGATACGCTGGCGATCAACGCCACGCTGGAGACGACGCCCGGCCAGGGCGGGCGCGGCGCCGAGGTCGACATCAGCGGCGCGGCGTTCGACATCGTCTCCACGCCGCCGGTCCAATCGCCGCAGGGCATGATCGTGCTCACCGCGGACGAGCTCACCGATCTGAACGCGGCGAGCCTGCTGATCGGCGGCGTGCGGACCGACAATGCGGACGGCACCACCAGTCTCGACATCACGGCCAGCTCCATCCTGGTGCAGAACGATGCCGCCCATCCGCTGTCGGGGCCGGAAACGGTGCTGGCGGTGGACGGCAACGGCGCCAACATCACGCTGGCGGACGGCGCCACGATCATCGCCACCGGCACCGCTAGCAATCCGCGCAGCGGCGACTACGTCATCGACGGCGTGCCGGGCGGCATGACCGGGCAGGGCGCCGTGCTGCGCGTCGCGGCCGGCCCGCAGCGCCAGGTCACGCGCGTCATCGTGCCGGACACGACGAAGGGAATGCTTTCGATCGGCAATGCCGACCTGGAGGGCGCCTCGCTGCTGCTCGATTCCAGCGGCGACGTGACCGTCTCCTCCGGCGCGGTGCTCAAGACCGGCAATCTGGCGCTGGGCGCCGGCCAGGTATCGTTCACCAGCGACGGCACGGGCCTTTCCGGCCTGGTGATCACGCCGCAGCTGCAGGCGCTGTTCTCGCAGGCGCAGGAACTCACCATCCGCACGCCGGGCGTGATCGATTTCTCATCGGGAAGCTACGCCTTCAACGACCTGACGCTCGACACGCCGGGCCTTGCCCTGCTCGACGGCGATTCCGTCACGCTGCAGACCGCCAAGCTGTCCCTGTCGAACAGCGGCGTCGCGGCGGCGGCCTGCGGCAGCGACGGCGCCCCCGTCTGCGGCAGCGGCGCGCTCGCCATCGATGCGTCGGAGATCGATTTCGCGTCCGGCACGATGCGCACCTTCGGCTTCGGCGGCAGCACGACGCTGGCCGCGACGACCGGCCTGTTCGTCGCCGGCAATGCCGTCTTCGACGCCGGACCGGCGGCGCTGAACCTGCAGACGCCCTTCATCGGAGACCGCGCGCTTGCGCTTACGCCGGGAGAAGATGCGCTGCTCCCGAGCCTGTCTCTGGTCTCGACCGGCGCGGTCGCGATCTCCGATCCCAGCGGCGCGGCCCCCGGCACGATCGACGGCACGCCCGGCGCCACGGTCTCGATCAGCGGCCAGTCGGTCGCGATCTCCGGCACCACGGTCCGCGCCACCGCCGGCACGCTCAACATCCAGTCGGCGACGACGCTCACCGTTTCCGACGGCGCCGTGCTCAGCACGCCCGGCTACCAGAAGAATTTCGGCGACGCGGCCGATCCCTACACGGTCTACGCGCCCGGCGGGCTGCTGCATCTGACCGCGCTCGACGGCGACATCGATCTCGAAGCCGGCTCTCTGCTCTCGGTCGGCGGCGGCACGGGCAAGGCCGGCACGATCGAGCTTTCGGCCGCCCAGGGCAATGTGATCTTCGACGGAACGCTGGACGCCAACGCGCCCGGCGCCGGCGGATCGTTCGTGCTCGACCAGAAAGGCGCGTTCGACATCTCCGATTTCGACGCGATGTTCGGCAGCCAATTCGACAACACGATCGCCGTGCGCACGGCGAGCGGCGACCTGACGCTGGCCGCCGGCGATACGCTGAGGGCAAAGAGCGTCCTGCTCACCGCCGATGGCGGCGCCGTCGACATCGCCGGCACCATCGACGTGTCGGGCACGAATGGCGGCGATGTCAACCTGTTCGGCCTCGACGGCGTGACGCTGCGCTCCGGCTCGCTGATCGATGCCCACGCCAATGGCTATGGCCTGACCAGCACCCGCCAGGCCAGCGGCGGCAAGGTCGAGATCGGCACCGACGATGACGGCATCATCACCGTCGAGAACGGCGCCGTGATCGACGTTTCGGCGCGGCAGGCGGGCGACCGGCTGGTGCCGATGGTCCGCAATGGCACCACCTATTACACCTATGTCGCCGGCGACACCGGCGGCGCCGTCGAGTTTCGCGCGCCGGTGATCGACGAGAACGGCGCCGAGACGGTGAACGTTTTCTATGCGGGCACCATCGCCGGCGCCAGCCAGGTCGTGCTGCAGGGCTTCGAGCGGTTCGACTTGGCCAAGATCGCGGCGGATCCGGATTTCGTCGGCGTGACCATCAACGGCCAGGGCCAGGCCGTGCTTGACCTCGGCGCGGCGGCCGGCACCGGACAGGAGAATTTCCTGGCCGATTACGGCGACGGTACGCTGGTGCAGTTCGTGCAGGATTTCGACATCTCCGCCGCCAACGGCCAGCTCGGCGCGCTGGCCTCGTCCGCCGTGTTCCACGAGCGGCCGGGGATGGAGCTCGACTATTCCGGCGACATCGTTCTGTCGTCCAACTGGAATCTGGGCGCCGGCACCGTCGATGTGGCCGGCGCGGTCGCGGCCGGGCTGATGGCGGAGCTGCCGACCGTCGAAGGCAAGTATTACGTGCTGCCGGGCCGGGAAGCCGACGTCTTCCAGGACTTCACCACGATGGTCTACCGCACCGGCGGCGCGGTCGACGGCGAACCCGGAATGCTGACGCTGCGCGCCGGCGGCACGCTGTACCTCAACGGCAGCATCACCGACGGCTTCTTCCAGTTCCGCGACCAGACCGATCCCGACTATCTCAACATGATGCTGGGCGGCGGCAACAAGCAGTACACGCCCTTCCTCGCCACCGGCTGCAGCCAGGGCGACTGCAATCTGCTCGGCGACTGGCAGACCAACGGGCTGCCGGGCAACTATGTGCTGATTTCCATTCCCGGCGCCGGGGACCTGAAATCCTTTCTGTTCGATCCCGCACCCTACAGCGCGGCGGCCAATTCGCCGGCGGCGGTCGGCTCGCTGGCTAATGGAACGGGCGATCCGCTGGGCAGCGCGCAGATGTTCCCGCTGCTCACCAACGCCGACGGCACGACCCGTGCGGTCGAGTCCTGGTCATACCAGCTTGTCGCCGGCGCGGATTTGAAGGGCTCGTCGGCGGGCACCCCGAGCGTCGATCCGATGCGCACATTGCCGGGCGCGACCGGCAGCGTGGTGGTGGCGGGCGACCCGGGCGAGCAGAGCTACACCTATATGGCCTCCAAGGACGGCGCGTCGTCGAGCTTTGACGACAGCCTGCTGCTGTTCATCGGCAGCCAGGGCGGCGGCCAGTACGTGACCGCGGACCAGTGGTATCAGTCCTTCCTCGGCGCCAACCCGGGCGCCGATGCGAATTCCTACACTTTCATCAATTTCCTGAGCGCGCCGTCGGCGGTGAGCAGCTTCCTGCTCGACGAGGCAAGCACGTTCTTCTCCTCCGACCAATACCAGATCATCTCCTCCGGCAAGAAGATCGCGGGCTTTACGACGACGCTGCAACTGGCCGCGAAGTTCATGGCCGACGTCGTCGCGGCGAATTTTTCCGACCTGAAGAACGACTACAAGCCGCCCAAGCCCAAGCTTTACAAGAAGCCGACGACGGCGACCATCCGCACCCTGGTGCGCAGCGGCACCGGCGACATCAGCATGGCGGCTGCGGGCGACATCGATCTGACCAACGGAGCGCCGGTCTATGTCGACGGCCTGCAGGTCGGGGGAACCGCGGTTTACACCGTCGGCCATCTGGTCGATCCCACGCCGCAGGTGTTCGTCGACGCGCTGACCGGGCTGACCGCCGAGATCGATCCGGCCGGCTTCGCCTCGACCGAGGATTTCTTCGCCACGCCGTTCACCAACGGCTACCGCTACGGCGCCGGCGGCGATCCCAGCATTTCCGGCACGGGTTTGACGGGCGTCATGATCGCAAATCCCGTCTATGCCGATGGCGGCGGCGATATCTCGCTCACCGCTGGCCTCGATGTCCTCGGCCGCCGCGACGTCTGGCAGGAAAACCGGATCGCCAACAATTTCGACTCCGTCGGCCTGGCGCCCTTCACCTGGATCGGCACGCCCGACCAGCTCTGGCGCTCGGGCTCGATCGGCAATGACAGCGACGTGCGCATCGATCCGCAGCTTTTCCAGGAAGGCGTGGGCGTGCTCGGCGGCGGCAATCTCACCATCGACGCCGGACGCAACATCTCCGACCTGTCGATCGTCGACGACACGACACTGACCACGGTGGCGATCCAGCCGGGCGGCGCCGCGGCGTCGAGTCTGGGGTTGTGGACGTTTGGCGGCGGCAACGTGTCGGTCACGGCGGGCGGCGATCTTCTGGGCGGCCGTCTCGATGTCGGCTCGGGCACGGCGACCATCGACGCGGGCGGCGGCATCCTCAGCGCCGGCGTCATCCAGATCGGCAACGGCCAGACGCAGGACAACGAACTCAGGATCAGGCTGTCGGATGCCTTCATCTCGCTCGAAGCGGGCAGCGACATCGATATCCAGGGCATCGCGGCGCTCGGCGTCGGCGGGCACAGCAACAACGCCGACGCCAATCTCGATTCGCGCGGCTTCTATTCGGCCGATGCCGGCGTCTCCCTGTTCGCCGACGGCTCCATCTCGGTCGAAAACACCGGCAACGACGTCGTCACCGAGAACGACCATGCCACGGATCTGACGGCCTCCGCCGTCTATCCCGGCACGTTCGAGGCGACCGCGCTGACCGGCGACCTGACGCTGAACACCGGCGCCCAGAACGGCGCCGCCGCCATCCTGCTCTATCCCAGCCCGACCGGCGAGTTGCAGCTCACCGCCGGCGGCAACATCCAGCCGGTGACGATCGCCCAGGACGACGGCGATCCCGGCCTGCTGCCCGGCGTCTTCAGCGTCTTCGACGCCGACGTGACGACCGGGGTGAACAGCGGACGGACCTTCCTCTTCCCAGGCGTGCTGCCGGACACGACGGAAGTGGAACGCCAGGCCCTGCACAACAGGGATGCGACCCATGCGGACGACCCGGTGCCGAACCGGATCTATGCCGGCGGCGACATCCTGGACATGATCGTCTCGGTCGCCAAACAGACGCGCATCGGCGCCGCCCGCGACATCGTCAATATGATGTTCTTCGGCCAGAACCTGGCGTCGTCGGACATCACCCGCGTCGTTGCCGGCCGCGACATCACGGCCACCACGAAGCTCGTGGAACCCATCAGTCTCATGAACGGCCAGATAGTCTTCGGCCAGCCCGAAGCGGCGGTGCAGGGCAACACCTTCGTCCTCGGCGGTCCGGGCTCGTTCTTCCTGGAGGCCGGCCGCGATGCCGGACCCTTCCTCAATTCGGCCGTGACCGACGGGATCGCAAGCGCGCTCACCGGCGATGTCGCTGCCGGGCTCCTGACCTTCGCCGGCGGCATCCTGTCGGTCGGCAATGAATGGAATCCGTGGCTGGCCGCGAAAGGCGCCGATCTCTATGTCGAGTTCGGCGTCGCCAATGGCCAGAACTTCGACGGCCTGCGCGACACCTATCTCAACCCCGCCAACCTCGCCAATCTGGACGGCGATCTCTTCGTCCAGGTGAAGGACGCGGCGGGCAATCTGGTGCCCGACCGCAACCAGCCGATCTACGGGCCCATCCTGATCAACTGGATGCAGCAGAACGCCGCCTCTGTGCTGCAGACGCTCTACGGCACGACGGTGGTCACCTTCCAGCAGGCCTATGACGCGTTCGCCACGCTGCCCGAACTGACCCAGCGGGTCTTCATGCTGGGCCAGGTCTATTTCAACGAGCTGATCCAGACCTCGCTGCCCGACGGCCCGTCCTTCAAGCAATATGCACGCGGCTATGATGCGGTGAACACGCTGTTCCCGGCCTCGTACGGCTACACCGCCAACGATCTCTCCGGCGGCTCCAACGGCGCCAACGAGACGGTGGTGACCGGCAATCTCGATCTGCGCCTGGCCACGATCCAGACCTCGCGCGGCGGCAACATCTATATCCTGGGGCCGGGCGGCAGCGTGCTGGCGGGCTCGACGGTGCGCACCTCGGATCAGGCGGCGCGGCGCACCTATGACGGCGGCCGCCTGTTCGCGGGCAATCCGACATTCGGGCTCCTGCCCGCCGCCATCACCGAGATCCCCATCGGCTATGAGGGCATCCTGACGCTGCGCGGCGGCTCGATCTACAGCTTCACGGACACCGACTTCCTGCTCAACCAGAGCCGCCTCTTCACCGAGGCCGGCGGCGACATCGCGATGTGGTCCTCCAACGGCGACCTCAACGCCGGCCAGGGTCCCAAGACCGCGGCGAACTTCCCGCCCGTCGTCGTGCGCGTCGACGAGGACCTGTTCAGCGAGGTCGATTCGGTCGGCGGCGTGAGCGGCGCGGGCATCGCCGCGTTCGAGCCGGCGCCCGGCGTGCCGCCGCCGGACGTGTTCCTGATCGCGCCGCGCGGCACGGTCGATGCGGGAGACGCCGGCGTGCGCGTGGCGGGCAATCTCTTCATCGCCGCACTTTCGGTCGCCAATGCGGAGAATTTTAGCGTCGGCGGCACGGCATCCGGCATTCCCACCGCCGCCGCCGTCGATGTCGCGGCGCAGACCAGCGGCAGCACCGCATCCGCCGCGGCGGCGCAGGAGGCGCAGAACTTCGCCAACGCGCGCAACAATCAGAACGCGCCGTCGATCATCACCGTCGAAGTGCTGGGCTATGACGAGGGGTCGTCCGACGACGACGACAAGCGCAAGAAGAAAAAGAAGGAATAGGCGCGGCGCCTGTCCGGCCTGGCTACTTCCACGCCAGGAACCGGAACGGATGGGCGGGATCGGCGAAGATCTGGACCACCGCCTGGCGCGTGAACCGGATGCGGTCCTGCCGGACCATGGCGGTGATCGAAAAGGCGTGTCCGACGGGAATCGGCACGGGCGCGCCGCCGGACAGGGCCGGTCCCGGCCGCGCCGACGGCGCGTCGCGGGCCGCGATCGTCTGTTCGGCCCCGGCTTCATCCATGCCGGGCACCGCCAGCAGCGCCTCCTTCGGCGCCACGCGCAGGTCGAAATCGCGCTGGTGCGAATAGACCGTCAGCGCGGGGGCGACGCGGGCGAAAATCTGCGGCGTCATGCCCATCACCAGCGCCAGCTCGTCGACCGACTGGAACGGGCCGCCGCGCGGCAGCCAGGCATAGCCGGCGTTGCGGTAGTCGTCGGCGGTGGCGCCGTTGAGGCTTCGCGTGTTCTTGAGCGTGCGCCAGTCGATCACGCGGTCGGCCAGCGCATCGGCCTGGGCCGGCTCCGCGCCGGCCGCTTTGAACAGATCGTGCAGGAAGGTTCGGTTGGCGTAATTGAGGTCGATCCGCCCCGCCTCGTCCTGGATCGCGACGCTGATATTCGTGCCGTCGAAGACGATATCGCGCGGCGTGCCGTCGACCGGCCATCTGCGGTCGGCGCGCGGATCGAACAGCGACAGGATGGCGCGCTCGACCCCGGCATCCGCCGCGGTCTGCACCTGAAGCTGCGCCCAGGCGTTGCGGCCGATGCGCGCCGCATGCATCGACGACGACAGCATGGCGGCGGCGATCAGCGACAGCGCCGCGACGCTCCAGAGCACCGATGCCAGCGCGATGCCGCGTTCGTGATGCCCGTCCGTCACGGCTTGGCGAAGAGCGGCTGCAGCGACGGGAAACGCTGCCGCAATTCCTCGGTGACGGCGCGCGCCGTCTGCAGGTCGCTGACGACATGGGGCGTGATGAGCACCATCAGCTCGGTGCGCACCCGCGTGTTGTTCTTGGTGCCGAACAATCCGCCCACCACCGGAATCTCCGACAGATAGGGAATCCCGCTGCTGCCGCGGGTCTTGCTGTCGCTGATCAGCCCGCCCAGCGCGATGGTCTCGTTGTCGTGGATGGCGACGGTGCTCTGGATCTTGCGCTCCGAGAAGGTCGGCGAGCCCAGCGTCGTGGTCTGGTCGGCATCGGTGGCGACATTGCTGACCTCCTGCGAGACGTCCATCGTCACCATGCCGCTCTTGTTGACGCCCGGCGACACTTTCAGGATCACGCCCGTCGCGTGATATTCGATGCTGTTGACGATCGGCGCGCCTGAGCTTTCGACGCTGACGGCCTGCGCCGTCGCGATCGGAACCTGGTTGCCGACCTCCAGCGTCGCCGTGCCGTTGTTGAGCACCATCAGCTCCGGCGACGAGACGACCTCCACATGGGTGACGCTGGAGAGCGCACTCAGGATGACCTGGATGTTGCTGCCCTCGGTGAACAGATAGGAGAAGCCGGGAAAGGCCGGCGCGATGGCGGCGCTGGCCGAGTTCGACAGGACGAATTCGTGCTCGTTGCTGGGCTTGTAGAAATACTGCACGCCGTATTGCAGCCCGTCATTCAGCGTCACCTCGGCGATCGCCACTTCGAGCTGCACCTGGATCGGCGCCACGTCCATCTTGTGCAGCGCGGCCTCGATGACGCCGTATTGCTGCGGCGTGCCGTAGATCACCAGCGCGTTGTTGGTCTTGTCCACGGTGATCGTCGCGTTGGCGGAGCCGGACGGCGCCGTGTCGGAGGCGCTCGCGCTGTCCGGCTGTGCGGGCTGGGGCGACGGCGGCGATTGCGGGCTCGGCTGCGCCGTCGCAGAAGAGCCGCTCATCTGCATCTGTTCGGCGAAATTGTCGGTCGTGCCGTGCTGCGCGTCGGTCTGCGCGCCGGACTTGCCGCCATAGAGCGAACGGTTGAGGACGTCGGCCAGATCGGCGGCGCGGCCGTTCTGCACCGGATAGAAGAACAGCCGCTTGTCGGCGCCCTGGTCCGGCCGGTCCAGCCGGTCCATCCATTTCTCGAGCTGCGTCAGGTAGCGCGGCTGCCGCGAGATCGCCAGCACCGCATTGAGCCGCTGGATCGGCACCAGACGGACGGCGCCGGCCGCGGCGCTGTGCTCGTCGCCGAGGATCTCGTTCAGCTCCTTGGCCAGCGACAGCGCGTCGGTGTATTTGGGCGTCAGCAGCGCGAACGAAGTGCCCGCGAGCCAGTCGACATCGAACAGCCCGATCTCGTCGACCATGGCGGCGCGCTCGGCCTCCGAGCCCTCGATGATCAGGAAATTGCGCGCGGCGTCGGCGTAGACGATGGCCTGGCTCGGCACCAGCGGTTCCAGCAGATGCTGCATCTCGGCGGCGCCGACATAGCGGAGCGGCACGATCTGGACGCCGAAGCCGGGCTCGCCGCGCGCCCGCCTGGCGTTCGAGGTCGAGATCGAGCCGTTCTGGCGCCGCGCATCGGCGAGCGGCACGACATTGTAGATGCCGGCATTGCGCACCAGCGCCAGCCCGTTCAGCTGCAGCGCCTGCTCCAGCACCGGCAGCACGTCGGCTCGGGCGACCGGCCGGCTGGTCTGGATCGTCACCGTGCCCGTCACGCCGGCGCCGACCGCATAGTTGAGCCCGAGGAAATCGCCCAGCACCGCCTTGGCCACGTCGCGCACATCGGCGTCGACAAAATTGAGGGTGATGCCGCCATCGTCGGAAACGCTGGAGGCCGATTCATGATGTCCGCGCGGCGGAAGGGGAAAGCCGCCCGGGATGTTTTGCGGCGCGCCCGGCGCCGTCACCGCCGGATTGGCGATCACCTGGCCGTTGGGTCCTATAAGGCGCGGCGGCGGCAGGACGATCGGCCGTCCGTTGGAATCCACCATCTGCCCAGCCAGCGGCTGGGCCTGGCCGGCGGCACCCCCGGCGAAGGCCAGGCAGAGCAGCAGAGGCAGGAGCGGCTTCCCCCGTCGCCCGCCCATCATCGTGCCGATCATCGCAAGACTTCCCTTTTCCCGCATTTCTATCGCCCCGGCGCCGGACCGGGCACGGCCTGCGGCGGCCGTCCCGGCACGGAGGATACCAGCCCCGTCGCCGCGCGCAGCCGGACGGTGACGTCGGTCGCGTTGGCGTGAAACACGACCAGGCCTGCCTCGATGCGGACAAGCTGCCAGCCCTCGACGATCTGGCCCACGACGGCGCTGGTCGCCAGAGCCGTGTTCGCCGGCTTCAGCAGTGCCACCGATTTCTGCGGCCCGATGACGACGCCGACCAGCGAAACATCCGGCGGCGGCAGGGTGGTCTGACCGCTTTGCGCGGATTCCGCAACCGGCTGCCGCGCCGGATCGAAGACGGGGCGCATGTTGATGACGGCGAAATCCTGCTCGGGCGGCGGCTGGTAGACGGGCACGGGCCGGGCGATTTCCGGCTGCGCCGCGGTTCTGCGCGCCACGACCCTGATCGGCGGGACCGGCGCCAGAATCTGATAAGCCAGAACCGCGCCAAGGCAGAGCGCCGCCGCCGACAACCCGCCGGAAACCCGCGCGCTCACGGCGCTCCCGCCCAGCGATAGCCGCTGACCGTCCATTGCACGTAAAGATCGCGCGGCGCACTCGCGCTGCCCTGTGGCGCCCAGTTCCGCTCCGTGCGGATGTCCACCGCGTCGAGGAAGAGATAGGGCAGGCCCGCTTCGAGCTGGTAGGTGACCGCCTTCAGGCTGCCCAGCGGGATCGACAATTCATATTGCACCGGGATGCGCTCCAGCCCGCCGGCCATGGCGGAGGGCAGGGTCTGCACGCTGCGGACCTGGCCGCCATGGCGCTCGACCAGTGCCTTCACCAGGTTTTGCATATTGGCGGCGGCGAGTGCCGCGCTGTCGCCCGTGAGCAGGCCGGCGGTCGAGGCCTGGCGCCGGTTCAGGGCCGCCAGTTGCGCTTCCAGCGCGGGGCGCGACGCGATCTGCGAACGGTAGGCCGCGAACGCGATCCTGGATTGCGCGATCTCCTCGTCCTGTTCCCGGAAGCTCCCGACGACCGGCACGACGACGACGATCAGCAGCACGATGACGATGCCCGTCAGCACGACGAGCGGCCAGCCGCGTCCGCGCCGCGGCTGCGCCATCAGCGCGTCCTCCCGCGGAGCCGGAACGACAGGTCGAACTGGTCGAGCCCGCCCTGCGCCTGCATCAGCGGCGCGCGGAATTGCGCGTCGCCGAACAGCGGCGAGGCATCGAACAGGGCGATCAGCGACGCGGCCGAACCGGACAGGCCTTTGATGCGCACCTCGCCGTCGCGACATTCCAGTTCGGTGAGCCAGCTTCCCTGCGGCAGCACGCGGGTCGTTTCCGCCAGTACGCCGGCGACCATCGGGCCCTGCTTGCGGCGGACGAGAAATTCCGCGCGCCGGCCGGCGCCCGCAATGGCGCGCTGCAGATGCAGCGTGATCTGCGCCGCGCTGCGCGCCTGGTCGACGCGGCGCGCCAGTAGGTCGGCGGCCTGCTGGTTGCGCGCATAGGCGCCGGCCAGCACGGCGACCAAAAGGATCGCGACGAGGATCGCGAGGCCCGGCGTCAGCCAGCGGCGCAGGCGCAGCAGGGCGGCTTCGCGCGCCGCGATGGGGAAGGTTCCGCCATCCGGCGGCGCCGCGTCGCCGACGAAGGCGACGACCGCCGGTGCGACGCCGGCCTGCCGGCAGATCTCCAGCGCCGCATCGACGGGCTTGCGCCGCGCGATGCGCCAGACGACCTCGACAAGCCCCGCCTGCCAGTCGATGCGCACGATCCGGTGATCGTGATAGACCGCGTCGCGGTCGAGCGGGCTCTGGCGTTCGAGTTCGAGATCCAGCACGCCGGCGATGTTGCGCCGCGCCGCGAGCGGCAGGGCCAGCGTCCGCCACAGCGCCATGGCATCGGGAAGGCGCAGCGCAAAGCCATCGCGCAGGAACCAGGGTTTCGCCAGATAGGGCGCGAGCACGCCGCGCAGATTCGCGGCGTCGAAATCCACGCGCGGCAGTTGCGCGATCTCGGACACGGCGCCGTCCGCGAAGCGCCGCACGTTCACCGTGTCGCTCTGCAGGTCTATCGCGATGACCGTATCGGTCGGCGCCAGCGCGCGGCGCAATCCGTCCGGCAATAGCGCCAGGATTTCGTCACGCCACCAGCGCCATCCCGCCTGCCATCGCGCGCGCAGGGCGAACCATTGCGATTTCAGTCCCGGCGCGCTCATCGCCGGCCCTGGCAGGCTTGCGTCGCATCATCGTAGACGCAGCCGGCATCGGCTTCGATGCGCGGCGCCACGATCAGGTCCGGCCACACCCGGCTGTCGCCCCTTGCGAAATCGACATGCAGGCGCACCAGTTGCGGGATCGTCGTTCCCACCGGCCAGCGCGCCTGCCAGACAGGCTGGCCGCCCGGCGCGGCGGCGCCGTAATAGGAGAATCGGACCGCGGCCAGATTGCGCAGCAGCGGCTCGCTCCAGGCGCCCGTATTGCCTGCCGCCAGTTCGGGCTGCGCGTGCATCACCAGCGCCACGCGCCTCCCGTCGCGCTCGCCCGCGAGCCGGATGCGGGCGCGGCCGGCCGACAGCATGGCCTGTGGCGGCGGCGCCAGGAAATCCATCGCGCCTTCGCCGCCGCCGAAATCGACGCGCGGATGAACCGGGTCCGTCGCCAGATAGGCGGGATAGATCTGCTCGATCTCGCGGCGCAGCAGATTCTGCACGACACGCAATTCGTCCATCCCCGTGCCATGCGCCTCGCTGCCGTCCCAGGCGCGCACGCCGAAGCGCAGGGCCGCGAACAGCACCACGCTCAGCAGCGCCAGCACCGCGACCGTCACCAGCAGTTCCACCAGCGTGAAGCCCGCGTCACGCGTCATCGCGCCGCCGCCCTGGGCACGGCGCGCAACGTGGTCAGTGAGCGCGAACGGGTGAGGCCGCCGTCCCGCCATGACACCGTGGCGGCGACGGTCATCGCATCGACCGGCCCGTCCGCGGCGGCGCCGTCGTCGGTGTAGGGCGCGACCTCGACGCGCCAGGCATATCCGTTCGGGAAGGCACCGCGGGTGATGCCCGGCATCGGCGCCAGCGCAGATTGTACCAGCAGCGACTGCAGAAGCGCCGCGGCCTCCGTCTGGTCGCGCGCCGCGCGCGTGCGGTCGAGGTCGGCGGCGATCAGCCGGAACAGCACGGCGAAGGACAGCACGGCGATGGCGAGCGCCACCAGCACTTCCAGCAGCGTGAAGCCCTGTTCGGAACGCGCATCACTCATCGAGCGATATCCGCCCGCTCGGCCAATGCGCCATGACGACGTGCCTCGCCCGCGCGCTTCCAACCATGACGCTGCCGCCGCTCGAACTGCCGTCCGGAAAAAAATCGATCTCGCTGCCGTCGGCATGGTCGCTGCGGAATTGAAAGGCGATGCCCTTGGGCATGACGCGCATCGGTCCGGCCGGCAGCAGGGAATAGCGCCCGGCCGCCGGGTTCAGGACGATCCTGGTCTCTGTGCCGGTCAGCACCGCCTGCTGCCGCGCCGCGCTGAAATCCCGCGCCATGGCGCGCGCCGCACTCCTGGATTCGAGGCCGGGCCGCGCCGCCGAAATCATCGGCAGCGCCGCGGCGGACAGAAGGCCCAGGATCGCGAGGACCACCAGCATCTCCATCAGCGTGTAGCCTGCCTCGGGTCTGCCGCCCCCGCGCATCACAGCGCCAGATCGTTGATGCTGAGGATCGCCGAAAGGACCGAGGCGATCAGCCCGCCGACCAGAAGCCCCATCAGCACGGTCAGCAGCGGCACGATCAGCGCCAGCAGGCGGTCGATGGCGTGCCGGATTTCGCGCTCGTAGAGTTCCGCCTGCTTGAGCAGCATCTCGCCCAGCGCGCCGGTCTCCTCGCCGATGCGCACGAAATCGAGGGCGACCGCCGGGAACACGCCGGTCTGCTGCAGGCGGCCGACCAGCGGCTCGCCTTCCTTCAGCCGTGCCGCCGTTTCGCCGACCGCGCCCGCGATCACGCTGTTGCCGAGCGTGTCGCGCGTGATGAGCAGGGCCTGGGGCAGCGCCACGCCGTTCAGCAGCAGCGTGCCCAA
Source organism: Alphaproteobacteria bacterium (assembly GCA_015654705.1). Classification (GTDB taxonomy): domain Bacteria; phylum Pseudomonadota; class Alphaproteobacteria; order Micropepsales; family Micropepsaceae; genus Rhizomicrobium. The sequence goes on from JAATGL010000055.1 coordinate 19,523, forward strand.
CATGCGGCTGAAGCGTTCGATCTCCATCTTGCGCACCAGCCCGCCCAGGACCGGCAGGCGCAGCACCGCCCTGTCCCAGCCGTGGCGGAACACGGGCGTCTTCATCGCGCGCCGCAGCAGCAGGAAGCCCGCAAGCGCCAGGACGCCGATCAGCCACCAATAGCCGGTCACGAAAGCGCCGACCGCCATCACGATGCGGGTGGAGGGCGGCAGCGCCTTGCCCGCCTCGGCGAACATCGGCGCGAATTCGGGCAGCACGAACATCAGGATGAAGACGATGGAAAGCCCCGCCGTGCAGAGCAGGATGGCCGGATAGACCAGTGCAGAAATGATCGTCTCGCGGATCGCCGACGCGCGCGCCAGATAATCGGCCAGGGCCCGCAGCGTCACTTCGAGGTTGCCGCCCGTCTCGCCGGCCCGCACCATCGTGATGTAGGCCCGGGAGAAAATCCCCGTCGCCTCGAAGGCGTCCGCGAGGCTCATGCCGTCGCGCACCGAAGCCAGCACCGCGGCGAGCGGCGCGCGCAGGCGCCGCGTCTCCTCAAGCTCGCCCAGGATCACCAGCGCGCGGTCGAGGGCGAGACGCGCCTGCAGCAGCGCCGCCAGTTCCTGCGTCGCCGCCGCCATGGCGCGTGCCGAGGGGCGCGCCGTCTGCGGGATTGCGCGCGCCAGCAGCGTGCGCCACGGCGCAGCACTCGCCGGCGAGGCGGCGACGGGCAGATGGCCCAGCGCGCGTATCTGCGCCACTGCGTCAGCCCGCGACTGTGCATCCAGCAGGCCCGTGGTGAGCGCGCCCGATTCCGTCACCGCCTTGTATCGAAAGCTCGCCATCGTCAGGCCATGCGCGTCGCGCGCAGGACTTCCTCGACGCTGGTCTGGCCGGCCAGAACTTTCTTCATGCCGTGCATGTGCATGGTCTGCATGCCGTCCCGCATCGCCTGATGGCGGATCGCGGCGGCGTCGGCATGCGCCAGCACCAAAGCGCGCACCGCGTCGCTCATCACCAGAACTTCGACGATGGAGCTGCGGCCGAAATAGCCGGTGCCGTTGCACTGCGCGCAGCCCTTGGCCCGATGCAGGATCGGCGCGGTGCCGCCGGCCGGTGATGCGATCTGCATTTTCTGCGCGAAGCCGGGCAGCGCCTCATAGGGTTCGCGGCTCCGGGGACACAGGCAGCGCACCAGACGCTGCGCGACCAAGCCGCTGATCGTCGAGGTCAGCAGGAAATCCTCGACGCCCATGTCCAGCAGCCGCGTGATCGCGCTGGCCGCGTCATTGGTGTGCAGCGTCGAGAGGATGAGATGGCCGGTGAGTGCGGCCTGCACCGCGACCTGTGCGGTTTCCAGGTCGCGGATTTCGCCGACCATCATGATGTCGGGATCCTGGCGCAGGAAGTTGCGCAGGGCGCCCGCGAAGGTCAGCCCGATCTGCGGCTTGACCTGGACCTGGTTGACGCCCTTCAGCTGATATTCGACCGGGTCCTCGATCGTGAGGATCTTCTTTTCGCGAGTGTTGAGTTCCAGGAGGCCGGCATACAGTGTCGTCGTCTTGCCGCTGCCGGTGGGCCCGGTGACCAGCAGGATGCCGTGCGGCCGGTCGAGCAGCTCGCGGATGGCGGCGGTGATGTCGTCGTCGAAGCCCAGCGCGGTGAAATCGAGCTTCAGACGGCCGCGGTCGAGAATGCGCAGCACCACGCTCTCGCCGTGGATCGTCGGCATCGTCGAGACGCGGAAATCGATGTCCTTGCCGCGCACCGCCAGCCGGATGCGCCCGTCCTGCGCCACGCGGCGCTCGGCGATGTTGAGCGCCGCCATGATCTTGACGCGCGAGACGATGGCGGCGGACAGCCTGGCGGGGGGCGATTCCACTTCCTGCAGCACGCCGTCGATGCGGTAGCGCACCAGCAACTCGCCGTCCATCGGCTCGATATGGATGTCGGAAGCGCGCGCCTCGACCGCGCGGGTGATCAGCAGGTTGACCAGGCGGATGACGGGCGCCTCGCTGGCGCTGTCCTTGATGCGGTCGACATCCTCTTCCGCGTTGACGTCGCCGCGCGCCCGCGTCTCATCCGAGATCTGGCGGATCTCGGATTTTCCGCCGCCGTAGAGCCGGTCGTAGACCGCCTCGAAATCGGCCGGATAGGCGACGAAGCGCAGCACCGGCCGGTCGGCGGCGAAGCCGGCCGCCTCGGCCGCGGGACCGTTGAGCGGATCGACCATCGCGACGGCCAGATGCCCGGCACGCTCGGCCAGCGGGATCAACCTGGCTTCCTTCAGGAAGGTCTGGCTGAAGCGGTCTTCGAGAACCGGCGTATGCGGATAATCCTCGGGCGCGGCGAGCGGAAGATCGAGGATGGCGGCCAGCGCCTCGGCGATGTCGCGCTCCGACACCAGGCCCAGCCGCGCCAGCACGCGCTCCAGCGGTTCGCCGCTTTCGCCGGCGAGGCGCAGGGCACGTTCCAGCCCGGCCTGCGCCAGCCTGCCGTTCTCCAGCAGGCGCGCGGCCAGCTTTTCGCGCGCCGGATGCGACGCAGCGTCGAGGACGGCGAATGTCTTGAACTGCGCAACCATCGAATCGCCGTCACCGGTAGCGCGGGCGCGCCACGATCAGGCCTTTTCCCAAACGCCCGAAAACATCGGCTGCCCGCCCAGCATATGGCCGCTCGCGTCCGTCAGCCGATAGCCCTGCGCGGTCATCGCATCGGACTTGCCCTGGAACGCGGCGGCGGTCATCTGGTGGTCCGCCACCGTGGCGGAACCCGCCTCGAAGAGCGCGGCAAAGCGCGCCTGGCCGTCCACGGCATAGCCCGAGATCTGACGCGGCCGAAAGCCCTGGGCCGACAGCGTCTCGGATTTCTCCTTGTAGTCCGCGCTCGTCAGCGCCGCGAAGCAATGCTGGCCGGCGTTGTTGCCGCGTTCCCAGATTGCGGCATGGCGCGGGCCGGACGGCGCGGTGCTGCCGTCGACATGCGTCAGGCGATAACCCTGCGCGGCAAAATCGGCGGAGGCCTGCTCGAACTCCGTCCCCGTCATGGCGTGGCGCGTCTTCCATTCCGCTCCGCTGGCAAGTTGCCAGATCGTCGCGTAGCGCGTGCCCTTCCTGGTCTGGAAGGCGCTGAGGCGCCGCAGGCGGTAGCCGCGCCACGCATATTTGTCGAAGGCCTGGCGATAGCCGGCCTCGTCGAGCGTATCGATCGCGATCCAGGCGGTGTCGGGGGCGCGGACCGACAGCGTCGCGAAATGTGGTGTGCCGCCGGCCTCGTCGCGATGGACCAGCAACACGCGGAACCGCTGGGCGGTCTGTGGAACGACCTGCACGGAACGGGAACCGAAAGTTCCGCGCACCTGCCGGGCTACGGAAGCAAAACCGAGTTCCGTGCCGCTGCCGGTGACGGCGAGTGCCGACGCACAACCCAGAGCAAGGCGCCGCGAGATCGTCATGATGTCCCCCAATTATCGTTGCCGTTTACGATAGCAGCAGTTGTACGGCCTTTCCAGCACGCGCTCCGCTTAGCGTAAATTCGGCTTCGGCAATTTATACGTGCCGGATCGCACGGCGGCGCATGAACAAAGTTCGCGGACGATGCCGGTGTTAACCGGCGCGCGCATTCCGGAAAAGGTTCTTCTGCTCATGCGGCGGGGCGCGCCAATATTGCGGCGGCGCGTCGACCGACGCGCCAAGCTCCGCCGCCGCATGCCACGGCCAGCGCGGGTCGTAGAGCATGCCGCGCGCCATCGCGACGAGGTCGGCCTTGCCGCCGGCGACGATGGCTTCGGCCTGCTGCGCATCGGTGATCAGACCCACGGCGATGGTGGTGAGTCCGGCGGCCTTCACCGCTTCCGCGAACGGCACCTGATAGCCGGGTTCCAAAACGATCTTCTGCGCCGGCGAGATGCCGCCGGACGAGGCATCCAGCCAGTCGACGCCACGCGCCTTCAACTGCTCGGCGAAGGCGACGGTCTGCTTTATGTCCCAGCCGCCCTCCATCCAGTCGCTCGCCGAGACCCGCACGCCCACCGGCCGGTCCTGCGGAAATTCGGCGCGCACGGCGTCGAAAACCTCGAGCGGAAAGCGCATGCGGTTCTCGAGATCGCCGCCGTAATCATCGTCGCGATGGTTGGACAGGGGCGAAAGGAATTCGTGCAGCAGATAGCCATGCGCGTTGTGAATCTCGATGCCGTCGATGCTGAGGCGCGCGGCCCGCCGGGCCGCCGCCGCAAACGCGTCGCGCACGCCGGCGAGAGCCTTCCTGTCGAGCGGCACCGGCGCGGCGTCTTGCGGATTGTGCGGCAGGGCGGAAGGCGCCTGGGTCGGCCAGCCGCCGTCTTGCGCCGGAATTTGTTCGCCGCCTTCCCATGGCAGCCGGCACGAGGCCTTGCGTCCGGCATGGGCGAGCTGGATCGTGACGGGGATGTTCGAATGTTTGCGGATCGCGGCCAAAACCGGCTTCAGCGCCGCTTCGGTGGCATCGTTCCACAGGCCCAGATCGCCCGGCGTGATGCGTCCCTCGGGACTGACGGACGTCGCTTCGATGCAGAGCATGCCGGCGCCGGACAGCGCCAGGGAGCCGAGATGGATCATGTGCCAAGCCTGCGCCTCGCCGTCCACGGCGGAGTACTGGCACATCGGCGAGATCACGATGCGATTGGCAACCGAAAGACCGCGCAGCCGGAACGGCGAAAACAGCACGCTCACGACGGCAGGATCTCGAGGGCGTCGACGCGGTCCGGATAGAACGCGAGATGGCCTTTGATCGCGGCGACGGCGGGATAGGCGTCCTCATAGGTCCATACGGCGTTGACCGACCGCGCGCCGCCCACCGTGATGCTGTAATAGGAGCAATCGCCCTTGTAGGGGCAATAGGTCGTGTGGTCCGACCGCGCCAGCAGCGACATGTCGGCATCCTTGCGCGGAATATATTGCACCGCCGGATAGGACGCTTCCTTCAGGACAAGCGCGTCCGTGGTGTCGGCGACGACGCGGCCGGCGACCCTGACGACGACGCGTCCCGGATTCGGTTCGATGGTGATCGGGTGGTCGGGGCCGGGAATTTTGATCGCTTTGTCGGTCATGTCTGGATTTCCGTCGTTCCGCGCTGCCCACTGTGCCTGCGTTTCCCGGTCGATGCCATATAAACGTTCGGACCGGTCCGGCGCACAGCAAAACGCTCCAGACGACGGTGTCGTCCGGAGCGCGCGCTTGACCGCTTAAGGACTATGTCGGTCCGACGACCGTGATGGTGGGGCCGGGGATCGGATTGTCCGAGATCTGATTGTTGCCGTATGACGTCATCACGGCACCGTTCTGCTGTTTGACGCCGGTCGCGTTGTTCACGACCGTCGAGCTTCCGATCCGCAGGATGGCGCCGGAGCCGTTGGCGTTGAGGCCGAAGCCGTTATGCGCGACGACCGTGCGGGTTACGTTCAAGTTCGCGGTGACGCTGCTGGTCGGCGCGGTGACAACCGCAAGTCCGGCGAAGGCATTGCCGGCGGCTTCGCTCTTGTCGATCGAGACGGAGATGCTGCCGCCCGACATTCCGGTCGTATCGGCCCGGACGCCGGCCGTGTTGTTCGAGATCTGCGTGTTGCTGATCGTGACATTGACGGTGGGGTTGCCCGTGGGACCGATGAAGACGCCGCCGCCCGACGTGCCGCCGAGGGGTCCGTTGGTCACGATCGTCGAATCGTCGATATAGAGGGTAGCCGTGCCCGATGACGGCGTGAAAGAGACGCCGTAGCCGTTGGGCTGAGTGCCGGTGAAGTTGCGGATCGCACAATGCTGGATGATCAGCGTCTTGCCGGCAACGAATTTGACGCCCGACAGGCTGTTCGAGCCGACCGGTCCGCCGTCGATCTGCAGGCCGCGCAGGATGACCGTGCAGTTGGGATCGGTTGCGCAGTTGACGGTGATGCCGTTGGTGCCGGCGACCAGAATGCCAGCCTCGCCGATGCCCTCATTGGCGAGCGTGATCGCCTTGGTGATGGTCACGGCGCCGAAACCGCCGGGATCGAGCGTATCGATCTCGCCGCCCGCCGCGGTCTTGGAGATCGCGCCGGGAAACGTCTTGCAGGGCGCCGTGCGCGAGCACGGGTTGACGTCGTCGCCGACGCCCGAAATCCAGGTGCGTGTCGCCTGCGCCTGCGCCGCGTTCGGCGCCATGAACAGACACGTCCCAATCAATGCCAGAACAAAACCGATAGCTCTCATAGCCTGCCTCCCTCAAATCATGATCCGCAAGCCGCCCGTTGTGGGAAATCTTCGATCATGTGTTCAAGGATTAACACGGTTCGAAACAAGGGAACAGGCCGCTTTGTTCACCGCGACGCGGTATGTCTGCCGCGTCGTCGGTGCGCCGCAAGCATGTCGAAATCATCACAAAATCTTCGCAAGACCAGATGCTTTCTATGCTTCGGCCGGTTTTCACGCCGATCAAACGACAACCGCGCGCAGATGCGGCGCGTCGGCGGGCGAAAACGTGGCCATGATCTGATCGGCGCTGCTCGGCGGGAAGTCCGAGGTGGATACGCGCTGTTCCGCGAACCACGGCATCGTGCGGCGGTTGAAGATGTGCTTGAGGAACTGGATCACGTCGCGCGCGGCCGCCCTTCGCGGCACCTCCTGCTGATAGCACAGCCAGAACGGCGTCTCGAAATGCAGGCCGAGGTCGAGCGGGATCAGGTCGTGCTCGAACACCGACACATAGCTGGGAAGCAGCGCGATGCCCGCGCCCTGGCGCACCGCCTCGCAGAGCGCGGCACTGGAATTGGTGAAATACTGCGTGCGCCCCTCGCTGGCGGTGCCGGTCATGCGCGTCATCCACGAGCCCTTGTCGATCAGATAGAGCACATAGTCGAGCAGCCTGTGGCGCCCCAGCTCGGCGACCGAGCGCGGCTGCCCGAAACGCGCCAAGTATCCGCTCGAGGCATAGGGCAGGAAATGCAGCGAGCCGAGCCGCGCGGTGATGAGGTTGGGATCGTTCGGCTGCATGTAGTGGATCGCCAGGTCGAACGGGACGCGCTGATAGGCCTCGGCGTCGCTGCCGGTGTAGGTGCGCAGCTCCACGTCGCGGCATTTGTCGAACAGCGACGGCAGAAAGCGCGGCAGCCAATAGGTCGCCAGCCCGTCGGTCGTGAAAAGCTTGACCGCCTCCGTCGCCGCGCGGGGCGAGCGGATGCTTTCGACGGCGCCGCTGATGGCGTTGTGGGCGACATGCAGCTGCTCGACGATGCGAAGCCCTTCGAGCGTCAGCGCGGCGCCGTTGTTCAGGCGGTCGACCAGGCGCGCGCCGATGGTGCGCTCCAGCCGCTCCACCCGCCGGCTTACAGTGGGTTGCGTCAGCCCCAGCGAGGCCGCCGCCCGGCTGAAGCTGCCCGTCTCAACCACGGCGAGAAGCAGGCGGAAATCGTCCCAGTCCGGCAGCGCGACGACGGACCGTTGAGTGTTTTCCGTATGGGGCGATGCCGACAATGCTTGTTCCATTGTG
>JAATGL010000181.1 GCA_015654705.1 Alphaproteobacteria bacterium
CCGGTGATGAACATGTAGGAGGTGTCGCGCACCATGAAGATGAAATCGGTCATCGCCGGCGAATAGACGTCGCCGCCGGCGCACGGCCCCATGATGGCGCTGATCTGCGGCACCACACCCGAGGCCAGCACGTTGCGCTTGAACACCTCGCCATAGCCGGCGAGACTCGACACGCCTTCCTGGATGCGCGCGCCGCCGGCGTCGAGCAGGCCGATGATCGGCGCGCCGTTCTGCATCGCCATGTCCTGGATCTTGCAGATCTTCTGGGCGTGGGTCTCCGACAGCGAGCCGCCGAACACCGTGAAATCCTTGGCGTAGACATAGACCATGCGGCCGTTGATCGTGCCCCAGCCGGTCACCACGCCGTCGCCGGGGATGATCGTCTTGTCGGCGTCGAAATCCTTGTTGCGATGCTCGATGAACATGTCGAACTCCTCGAAGGAGTGTTCGTCGAGCAGCAGGTCGAGGCGCTCGCGCGCCGTCAGCTTGCCGCGGGCATGCTGTGCGGCGATGCGGGCCTCGCCGCCGCCCAGTCTTGCGCGCGCGCGGCGCGCTTCGAGTTCATGGAGGATCGGTTTCATGGCCCACCCAGGGAGGATCTGGCGGCAAGATGTGGGCGGATGCCCAAGGGGTCAAGCCCGCGACAACCGGATGAACCGGTCGGCCGCGCCGAGTTCGGCGGCCAGCCGCCGGGCGCGCGCTTCGGCTTCGGCGTCGAGGCCCCAGGTCTCGGCCTGGAAGCGCTCATCGAGCTGCGACAGCGCGAACGCCTCCGCCGCATCCAGCCGTCCGTCGGCCAGGGCCAGCGCCAGGACCAGCGAGCCGCAGATCGACGCGGCGACGTGCAGGCCGGCCAGTTCGAAGCTGCCGTGCCGCTCAACGGCCGTTCGCAGCGCTGCGATTGCCGATTCCGGCTGCACGATAGGCGCGACACCGGCGCCGCTCGCCAGCCGCGCGCCGTAACGCTCCGCCGCCCAGTCGAGCAGCGGAGTCCAAGCCTCGTTCTGGCGGCGGACCAGTTCGGCCGGATGCCCGGCGCGATAGCACAGATGGTCATGCCGCGCGAACCGGACGATTTCGGCGATCACCTCGGCGCGCTGCGCCGCGATGCCGTCGATGGCGGTGTTGGCGAGCTTGACCAGCGGCATCGCCGCCGGATCGATCACCTCGCCTTGCGCGCGCCATTCGCCGGCGACCGCTTCGGCCAGTGCCAGCGTCGGCAAGGCCAGCGCCGCCCGCGCCGGCGTCATCACCGGCTTGCCGTCGAGGGCGACCGTGAATTCGGCATCGCCTTCGACGACTGTCGCGTCCTTGTAGAAACGTTTCATCGCCGCGTTTTCGCGCCGCCCAGAATCAGCGCCGCCGCGTTGGCCGCCAACGCGGTGCGCCGCGCCCGCGATGGAATGCGCGCACGCAACGCATCGGGCAGGCCGTCATGCGGGCCGAGCTTCGGCACCGGATGATCGGCCCAATAGCCCGTTCCCACCTCCTTGTTGCGCCTGGGGTGGAACGGATACCAATATTGGTTGATCGCCCGCGACCGCTCGCCGCCGACCAGCAGCACGGCATCCGCGTCGCCGTTGTTGAGGATCACATGGGTGATGCCGGTGCCGCCCTTCCAGCCGATGAAATCGCCCTCGCCCATCGGCGTGAGGACGCCGTCGTTCCAGGCATCGACGTTTCCGGAGACGACATAGACGAACTCGTCCTCGTCGCGCTCGGCGTGCGGCCAACTGGTGCGGCGGCCGGGCTTCAGCAAGCAGACATGGATGCCGATGCGCGAAAAGCGCGCGCGATTGTCGAAGCGCGCACTCAATCCCTGGTCCTCGTCGCTGCCGGGATAGCGCGCCGCTTTCCGGTTGAGGATGTCGCGCCAATGCACGACGAAATCGGGCTTGCCGCGCTTGCGCCCGGCGTCCGAGCCCGGCCTGCCGTCATTGGGGCCGAGTTTGCGCCTGGGCGCGTCGGCCCACAGCATGCCGATCCTGTCCAGATTCGCATTGGCCGCATCGTCGCCGGGATGCACCGCGCGGCTGTTGCGCCGGAACGCCTCGGTCATCACGAAGATGCGCGCGTCGCCGCCGCTGTTGTTGATCAGCGCATGTGCAAGGCCGCTGCCCGCATTGAGCGCCACGCCCTCGCCTTCCCGCAGGCGATGGAGATGTCCGTCGGCCCAGAGGTCCGGCGCCCCCTCCAGCACGAAGGCAAAAATCTCGTCGTCCTGCATCGCCATCGGCGGATAGCCACGCGCCCCCGGCGGGATGCGCAGATGCGCGACACGAAAATGGTTGAGACCGACCGCGGCGGACAGCTCCGACGCGAAGCCGAAATCCTCCGGCGCCGAGGGCGGGGCGGCGGGCGCCTCCGTCTCGGACCGGCTGACGACGAACGCCGGACGTTTCGCCGCGCCGCTCATCGCTTTTTCCCGCGCCCGGCGAAGGGATCCGGCGCGCCTTCGGCATCGAAGCCGAGAAGCTCCCAGCTCTTCAGCATGTGATCCGGCAGGGGTGCGGTGACGCTGAGCCGTCCGCCGTTCGGACGGGCGATGTCGATGGAGCGGGCGTGCAGATGCAGCTTGTCGGCGATGGCGCCTTTGCCGCGCGCGGCCTGCGCCCCGTATTTGAAATCGCCGACGATGGGCGTGCCCAGGCTCGCCAGATGCACGCGGATCTGGTGCGTACGGCCGGTCACGGGCCTGGCCGCGACCCAGGCGAATTCCTCCCCCCCCTGGTCGACCACGACATAGTCGGTGATGGCGTGCTTGGCCTCGTCGTCATCGCGTTCGGCGATGGCCATACGCTCGTCGCTTCCGTGCTGACCGTGGCCACCCTCCTTGGCCAGTGCCGCCTTGATCGTGCCGCGCTTCTGCGCCGGCACGCCTCTAACCAGCGCCCAGTAGATTTTCGACGCGTCGCGCTGCTGCAGCGATCGCGCCAGCGACGCCGCAGCCGGCACGGTGCGCGCAATGACCAGCACGCCGGAGGTGTCGCGGTCCAGGCGATGCACCAGCCGCGGCCGCTAGTTCTTTTCGAAGGCCAGCTGATCCAGCATGCCGTCGACATGGCGCGTCAAACCGCTGCCGCCCTGGGTCGCGAGTCCTGCCGGCTTGTTCAGCACGATGACGGACGGGTCCATGTAGAGAATGAGGTCCTGCAGCAGATGCGCATCGTCGGGGCGCGGCGCCGGACGCGGCTTTTCCGCGACAGTGTCGTTCACGACCTGCGGCGGAATGCGGACCGCCTGCCCGGACGCGACGCGGTCGGCCGATTTGGCGCGCTTGCCGTCCAGCCGCACCTGTCCGGTGCGCAGCAGCTTTTCCAGCCGGCCGTGGCTCAGCGCCGGATAGTGCCGCTTGAACCAGCGGTCGAGGCGGATGCCGTCCTCGTCCATGGCGATCTGGGCGTTCTCGGTCATCTCAGAGCGCCCGCACCAGCGCCATGCCGGCAAACAGGGCCGCGATCGAGAGCGCCGTCGAGCCGACGATATAGGCGGCCGCGCCGGCATAGGCGCCGCGCTGGATCAGAAGCGCGCTGTCGAGCGAAAAGGTCGAAAAGGTCGTGTAGCCGCCCAGAATCCCCACCGTCAGGAAGGCGCGCATCTCCGGCGCCAATTGCAGCTTGAAGGCGCTCAATTCGACGATCAGCCCCATGACGAACCCGCCGCTGATATTGACCACGAAAATCCCCCAGGGGAAGCCCGGCCACGCCGCCGACTGTACCGCCCCCGCCACGAAATAGCGCAGCAGTGAACCGAGCGCGCCGCCAAAGGCCACGGCCATCAGGATGCCGAACTGGGTCATGCAGCCTTCCTGGGATCGACGATGGGAACATGCAAATCCGCAAAGTGACGGACATTATGCGTCGCAAGAGTAGCACCGCGAGATAATACGATGCCGGCGATCTGCGTATCGGCCTGCCCGACGGTCCGTCCGCCGCGGCGCCTGCGGACGTAGAGCCGGCCTGCCTTTTGCGCCGATGCGCCGTCGAACGGAAGAATCCTGTTGTTGAGCAACCCCGAAAGCGCGACGCCAAGCGCCGCCTCCAGCGAATTCCGGCGCTTGCCGGCCGGCATGTCTTCGATGCCCTGCCAGATTTCCAGCAGCGTGATCGCGGTCGTACACATGTCGTTCGGATCCTGTCTGTCGAGCCAGGCGATGACTTTCTGATCCTTGTTGGCGCCGATCACGCCCGACAAGACATCGGTGTCGAGGACGATCATCTTCTGAACTTGGCCGGCCGGGGAAGCTCTTCGTTGCGCGCGGGAATGCGAAATTCTTTCGGCGTATCGGCGAAAATCTCCGCGAGCTGCGTGCCGAAGCCTTTGGCCGGAATTCCCGCATCAAGTCCGGGTTCGGCGGATTTGCGCAAAATCTCGCGAACCTCGCCTTCCAGGCTGCGGCCGTTCTTGTCGGCACGCTGCTTGAGGCGGCGTTTGACGTTTTCGTCGAGATTGCGGACCACCAATTGGGCCATGCGGATTCATCCCATTTCGGAATGATATCATTCTAGCATCGAGATGATATCATTTCAATCGCCGCTCCGCTTGGCCCGCAGCTTTGCCCAGTAGTCCAGCCGCTTGGCGATTTCGCGCTCGAAGCCGGTTTCTTTCGGCGCGTAGAAATTCTGGCGTGCCATGGCGTCGGGGAAATAGTTCTGGCCGGAGAAGCCCTCCTCCGCCGCATGGTCATATTCATAGCCTTTGCCGTAGCCGAGAGTCTTCATCAGCTTGGTGGGCGCGTTGAGGATATGCGCCGGCGGCATCAGGGAGCCGTGCTCGGCGGCGGCGCGCTTGGCGGCGCCCAGCGCGACATAGACCGCGTTCGATTTGGGCGCGGTGGCGAGATAGACCACGGTCTGCGCCAGCGCGATCTCGCCTTCGGGCGATCCCAGGAAATCGTACATGTCCTTCGCGGCGATGGCCTGCACCAGCGCCTGCGGATCGGCGAGGCCGATGTCCTCGACCGCGGCGCGCACCAGGCGCCGCGCGATGTAAAGCGGCTGCTCGCCGCCCGCCAGCATCCGCGCCAGCCAGTAGAGCGCCGC
>JAATGL010000027.1 GCA_015654705.1 Alphaproteobacteria bacterium
CGCTCTCGGCCTCGCTCTGCCACATCCTGCGCGATCCCGGCGCCCAGGAATACGCCGCCAACCAGACGCGCGAGGAAGCCCGCCATGTCACCGCCTTCGCCGCTTATGTGAAGGCGCGTTGGGGCAAGCCCGCGAAGGTCGGTCCCGCGCTCGGCAACCTGCTCAACGAGATCGTGTCCTCGCCGCTGGTGTGGAAGAAGCTAGTCGGCATGCAGTTGCTGGTCGAGGGCCTGGCGATGGGCGCCTTCGCCACCTTCTTCAAGGAGACCCGCGATCCGCTGATGAAACACCTGATGCAGATGGTGATGACTGACGAGGCCTTCCATCACAAATTCGGCAAGATCTGGGCCGACCGCACGATCCCCAAGCTCTCGAAGGCCGAGCACGAAATGATCGAGGACTGGGCGTGGGACGTGTTCCAGGTCCTGCTCTACAATCTGGGCAGCCCGGACCAGAAGGCGTGGATCTACGAAGCCTGCGGGCTCGATCCCCTATGGTGCCAGCAGGCCTTCATGGAGGCGCTGACCGACGCCGGCATCCGCGAAGAGCTGCAGCAGACCACCAATATCTTCCGTGTGCTGATCAAGACGCTGCTGAAGGCCGGCATCATCACCGAGCGCACGCGGGGCAATTACGCGGCCTATATCGACATGCACGAACTCTATGCCGAGGACGACCGCATGGTGGGCGACGACATCGCCGAGGAAGGCATCAAATATCTGATGCAGCTGAACGGCGGCCGGGCGCTGCGCACGCCTGCGATGCTGGCGGCGGAATAGCCCGGCCCGCCGGATAGGGAAAGCCGCATGAAGGCCGCCGTCTTTCACGAACTGCATCATCCGCTCGTGGTCGAGACGGTGGCGGAGCCGCGCCCCGCAGCCGACGAAGTCGTCATCCGGGTCGGGCGCTGCGGCATCTGCGGCAGCGATCTGCACATGACCGAGGAGCCGGCGTTCGGCATCCGGCAGGGCGCGATCCTGGGCCACGAATTCGCCGGCGAGATCGTCGAGCTGGGCCGGGAGACGAGCGGGCTCAGGATCGGCGACCGTGTGGCGGTGGCGCCGCTGCGCGGCTGCGGCCGCTGTCCCGCCTGCCTCGCGGGCGAGCCTGCCTGGTGCGCGAACATGGCATTGCAGGGCGGCGGCTATGCCGAATTCGCGCTGGCGACCGAGCGCCAATGCCTGAGGCTGCCTGCCACCACCTCGCTGGAGGACGGCGCGCTGGTCGAGCCGCTGGCGGTGGCGCTGCACGGCGTGGCGCTCTCGGGCCTGACAGCCGGCGCGCGCGTGCTGGTGATGGGCGCGGGACCGATCGGGCTGGGCGTCGCCTTCTGGGCGCGGCGGCGCGGCGCGGCCAAGGTGGTGGTCAGCGATCTCACCACGCTGCAGGAAGACCGCGCCCGCCGCATGGGCGCGACGGGGTTCGTCCAGGTCGACGGCGACGCGCTGGCGAATGTGAACGCGGCCCTCGGCGGCGCGCCCGACATCATCTTCGAATGCGTCGGCCGGCCCGACATCATCGCGCAGGCGCTGGAGCATCTGCGCCCGCGCGGCACCATCGTGATGCTGGGGCTCTGCACCGCGCCGGACAGCTTCGTGCCGTTCCGCGCGGTCTCCAAGGAAGCGAAGCTGATCACCTCGGCCTTCTTCAACCTCGGCGAATACCAGGCGGCGCTCGACGCGCTGGACGGCGGAGCGGCACCGCCGCATGCGATGATCAGCGATACGGTCGCGCTCGCCGCGATGCCCGCGGCGTTCGAGGCGCTTCGGCAACGCACCGCGCAATGCAAGGTGATGGTGCGTCCGGGCTGAAGTAGCTCAGGCTTGCAGGTCCGAAACGACGTTCCCGGCGGCTGCGAGGACCCGCCCATCGGAAAGATCGTCCAGCCGGCGCAGCAGCGCCGTCAGCATCAGCAGGCCGTAATCCTCGTTCATGTGCTTGCCGTCATCCCTGAGATCGCTCTGCTCCGATTTGAGGATCAAGGCGCCGACGCCGAATTCGCTCCTGGTGAAGCCCGGCAGACCGACGGTCGAATCATCTTGCCACAAAACCTCGGCGTCGCGCTTCGCCGCGACCCGGGACGCGGCCGCCCTGCCGCGCCCGACGACAAGGTCGAGAAAGGCCCGATCGCGAAGCCGCGGATCGCCGCGGTGCGGCGGCCGAGTCAGTATTCGTTCGGAAAGGAACGGGGCGGAACAGGCCACGATGGGGGCGCCGGTGTGCGGCCTGATCTTGTCCAGAAACTGCACCAGCAGGCTTTCCTCCAGGGACGCCTCGATCATTGCCGCAAAACAGGCGTGGGAGAGAAGATGTCCGACCAACCGGCTTTCGAGATTCTCGACGACGCAGCATTCCTCGCACAGCTTCGGCACGTTTATCCCGAAACCCATGCCGACCAGGATGAAGGCGTCATAGTCGTCGAACGCGATATGGTCCTTTCCGCCCGACGTCTGCATCAGCAAATCCTCGACATCGCGGTGCAGCGGCACCAGCGCGCCGGCGCGGCATTCGAGCTGCTCCAGCAGGTGATTCTGCGCCGCGAAGAACGTGACCGTGCAACCGGTGGCGACGCGGGGCGCGCGATTCGTCCAGGCTTGCTTGAGCGCCGCCACTTGGGAATTTCCGAGGATGCAGATCGCATAGTCCTGGGCGGTGCGCATTCAGCCCCGCCGTCAGACCGAAACGCTTTGGACATCGTCGGGCGACCGCACCGTGCGCTCGACCGGGTCGAACACGCGCCCGCCGGAGAGCGCGTTTACCCGGTGCAGGATGTCCATCAGCGCGATAAAGCCGTATTCTTCGTTGCCGTGCTTGCCGTCATATTCCGGAAGCCCGAACCCCTTCATCGTAAAGCGTAGCGGTTGCATGCCGAAGGCGATTTTCATGAAGCCCGGCACGCTGACCGTCGATGGATTCTGCCACAGGACGTCGACACCGTGGCAGGCGGCCACGCGGCCGGCGATGTCCTGGCATCGGGTGACAACGGATTCGAGATAGACGGGATCGCGCAAGCGGGGCTGGCCGCAATATTCCGTTTCCTCCAGCACCTTCTCGGAGCGGTAGGGTGCGGCATAGATGAAAGTCGGCGCCGCCGAAATCGACCTGATCTTGTCCAGCAGAGCGATCGATGCGCTGTTCTCGAACGATGCCTCCATCATCGAGTCGAAGGCGGCGCGCGACAGGACCTGCTCTATGGGCCCCCATTTCAGATGCTCGGCCATGCCGACCTGACTGCATAGCCTGGGAATGTCGATGCCGAAGCCCATGCCGACCAGAACAAAGATATCGTAGCGGTCGACCGCGATGCGGTCGAGGCCGCCCGAGGTATAGATGAGCTTTTCCGCAAGATCGGCATTCCGCGACACCAGGACCCGGCCCTCAACCTTCAAATGCGGCAGCAGATGCGTCCCGGCCGCGAAAAACGTCACCGCAGAATCCCGGGCGACCGGGGGCTTGCGGTTGGTCCAGGCCTGCTTGAGCGCCGCGATATGCGAATTGCCGATGATGCATATCGAATAATTTTCCATGGCGTCCCTTTTTTCCGGCCGGGTCAGGCCATCACTGCGCGGAGCCGGTGGTCCGCTCTGGCCGCGGCCAAGACACGGCCGCCGGAAAGGGCATCCAACCGTTCGAAGGCCCGCATCAAAACAAGGTGGCCGTAATTCTCGTTCATATGCCTTTCGTCCTCGCCCGGACTTTCGTTCTCTGTGTTCAGGCGTGCGGCGTTGATGCTGAATTCCGGCTTCGTCAAGCCCGGTCGTGCAAGCGTGGAATCGTCCTGCCAGACGACCTCCGCCCGATGCCTTGCCATGAGGGTGGCAGCCGCCTCCCTGCACAGCGCGACGGTCGATGCGAGAAATCCGGGATTGCCGAAACGCGGATCTTCGGACATCTCAAGCACGCGCGCCGCACTCTCCGGAAGAAACGGGGTCGGGCATACCAGGACGGGACCATCGGATATCGCTCTTATCCTGTCCGTCATTTGCACCGCCATACATCTTTCCAGGAAGGCTTCGATCACGGCCGTGAAACATGCTCGCGACAGCAGGTGCTCCGCAGTGCCCCATTTCAAGTGTTCCGCTATGCCGAGATCGCCGCAAAGCTTGGTCACGTTGATGCCAAATCCGAGGCTGACCAAAATGAAGGCGTCATAGCGCGCGATCTCGATGCGGTTTTTCCCGCCCGACGTGAGGCGGAGCTTTGCTTCGATCTCGGAATTCAGGGGGACAAGCATGCCGTCCCGAAATGCAAGGCTCTCCAACTGCGCATTCGCGGCCGCGAAAAAGGTCAGCGAAACGCCTTCCGCCACGGCGGGTGCGTATTTCTCCCATGCCCGCTTGAGCGCCGCCGTGTGGGAGTTGCCGAGAACGCAGATCGCGTAAGTCTTCATGGGCAAACGTCTCCGGTCGACTCGCCAGGCCAAGGCCTCTTCCACGCCGTCCCGCGATCAACGCCTGGCGAGAATGCGGCCCGCGGACAAATCGTCCAGCCGGCGCAGGACGGCCGTCAGCATGAGAAGGCCGTAATTCGCGTTCATATGCCTGCCGTCCTCCCTGCGATCATTCTCCTTTGCGGTTTTGAGACTTATGGCGCCGACACCGAACTCGGCCTTCGTGAAACCCGGGATACTGACGGTGGAGCTGTCCTGCCATACAACCTCGGCACCGTGCCTTGCCGAAACCGTGGCGCCGGCGGACCGGGCCTGGGTCACGACGGACTCGAGAAACGCCCGATCGCGAAACCGGGGATCGTCGCGCAGCGGCGGCGCGTTTAGGGCGATCTCGGACGGAAAGGGCCTGGGACAAAGCACGATGGGACGGTCGGAGACCGCCCTGATCTTGTCCGCCAGATCCATCGATGCCGACTGCTCCAGGGACGCGTTCAACATCGCCGCGAAGCACGCGTGAGACAGAAGGTGCGCAACGGGGCCCCATTGGAGATACTCGGCCACGCCGTACTCGCTGGCGCAGAGTTCGGTTACCGCGATCTTGAAACCAAGGGCGACGAGAATGAAGGCGTCATACTGG
Organism: Alphaproteobacteria bacterium; assembly: GCA_015654705.1. Taxonomy (GTDB): domain Bacteria; phylum Pseudomonadota; class Alphaproteobacteria; order Micropepsales; family Micropepsaceae; genus Rhizomicrobium. The sequence continues at coordinate 5,028 of JAATGL010000027.1, forward strand.
TCGAGCTCGACGCGATTCTTTCCGCCCGACGTATAGACCATCATGTCTTCAAGTTCTTTTTTGGGCGGCACCAGCGCGCTGCCCTGACGATCGAGGTTCTGCAGCATCAAAGCCGGCGCGGCAAAGAACGTCATCGAGACATCCTCCGCAGCGACGGAGGCCGCACGGTCGTCCCAGGCCCGCTTCATCGAGCCGCTGTGGGAGCTTCCGAGAACGCAGATCGAATAGCCTTTCACGGAGCAAAGGCTTCCAGGATGAGTTCCTCGCAGACGACCTGGTCCTCGGAATTCGCCTGCTCGCGCTTTTCGCGGCGACGGGCTTTTTTCTGCCATTTGTCGCGGCGCCTGTCTTCGCCCTTTTCGGGTCCTTCGGGACGATGCTGGTCGAAGAAGATCCGCATGACGGCGGCGACGCCGCCGGAATTGATGGACCGCATATTGGCTTCGTAGAAGAAGCCCTTCGACCACGGGCTGGCGACCATTTCGTAGGAGGGGAAATAATCGATGTTGGGGTATTTGTCCGATAGCGCGCCGGCGACGCCGCGCAGCACCGATTTCGAATAGGTCGTGGCGGCCAGCACGTGATGGCCGCTGGCCGTGGCGGTCAGCGGGACCGGCGAGACGGTCAGGATCACCTTGATGGCGGGGTTGATCTCCCGCAGCATGCCGTAGAACTCCACGAAATCGTCATAAATCTCGTTGTAGCCGAAATTTCTGAAGGCATAGATTTCGGGATCGAAATCGCCGGCGATGGTTCCCGGCGCGGTGGGATAGACATATCCGCTGCGGGTATCGACCCAGGCTTCGGTGAGGCCCAGCGTGAAGATGAAAACGTCCATCTGCTCGAACAACTGCCAGACCTTGGCGAGATGATGCTTGCGCAGCAGCAGGGTCTCTTCGACGGAATCGAACCCCTGCGCTTCGATATTGGGGCGCAGGGCGTCGAAAAAGCGGCCGTCCTTTTCCCAGACATTGGTCGTATCGACGGCCTTGGTCTCGGCGTCGCAGGCCAGCTGCAGCAGTTGCCGCACGGTATAGATGTTGCCGTAGCGGGCGGAATAGATGCCATAGCCGAAGCTCTTGGCGGTCTCTTCGGAGATGAAAGGCGGCGGCGGCTCGACATCGAGGACGGAAAAACCGTTCTTCTGCAGATAATTGGAGACGTGCTGCGCGAAGCAGCTCCCGGCGGTCGCGATCTTGTCGGACCCCGCGATGGCGAATTTCTTGCGATACAAATCCGTCACGGTCAGCGGATGGGCCTCGGCCACGCCGGAGCGCCAGAACTGCCGTGAATCCAAATCACTATAGGGGGATTTCATCGTCGCACCTCGATATCGCTGGATAGCATGCTCGCCCGACCGAACCAAGGTTAGCGGAGAAAGCACCCGGCCGTGAAGGGCGCGGCGTTGCCGCATCTGCCGGCTTCCGTCACGACGCAGAGACCGTGTATCTGCGACAGCCTGCCGACATTTTTCGTCCCCCGAACGAGAGCCGCGGCGCATGACGAAACTGCCGGGCAGATTTTTCCTGCGTCTCGCAGACCTTGCCGGTTCTGTCGCGGGAGGTTGTCGGATAAGAAACCCTTTACCCTGCTTTTCGCGCCAACCCGCGAGCGTCGGAAAGGCACGCTGCCTGCTTTGTCTTTCCGAAAACGCACCGCCTGCGAAGGAGACGACAATGTCCATGACCGTTACGGCTTCCGCCGGCCTGAACCCCACGCTCGCCAGCATGCTGGCGCAACTGACCGGCGCAAACCCGGCGCCTGCGAATTTCTCGTTCGTCGCGGCAGGCGCCGGTTCGTCCGCGGCGGTCGGCACAAGCAACGCCGTCACCGGCAGCGGCAAGGCGCAGGTCAGCAACGAGATCCTGGGGCTGTTCAGCAAAATGCATCAGGCCGCCGGGTCGGGCGGCGGCGGCTCGGCGGGAAGCTCCAGTGCTTCGACGACGACCCTTTCGACGGCCAGCACGATGGCCGATCCGCTCAGCAAGATGCTCGCGACGCTCGATACGGATCAGGAGGCGATGCTGGCGCAGTCCGATGATGGCGACAGCGATTTCGCGTCGCTCTACGCCCTGAACGGCGGCGCGCAGACCTCCGGCTAATGCGTCAGCCGCATCGCGACCTGGGCCAGAAGCACGCGCGCGCCCTTGCGGCCGAGCGCGCGGTCGGTCACGCCCTGAAGCCTCTCGGCAATGGCCGTCACGTCGGGCTGGCTGCTGGTGCGGACGCGGGTGGCGGCGAACGCCATCATGTTGCGGACATAGGCATCGCGCAGCACCGGCATGGCGTGTTCGGCCTCGCCGCGCAGCCTGGCATCCGGCACGTCGATGCCGATGCCGATCATCAGCAGTCCGACCGGCCTGTCGGCGCTGACGATGGTGGCATAGATGGGATCGAGCATCAGATAGCTTTGGGACTGGGTGACCTTGTGCACCGACCCCTTGCCGTCCTTGTCGTCGTCGGCCCTGGCCGGCATCGCCGCCAGGGCCAGCAGAACGGGAATCAGGATTCGAAGATCGGACCGCATGACTTGGCCTTCGCGTTGTGCTTTAGCTGTAGCTCCATCCGGTAAATCCATGGTTAGCGAAATCTTGACGCGGGAGAGACTCATGACGGTTATGCGGCGCATCTCGACAGGACTTCTGGGCCTTTTCGCGCTCGCCTCGCCCCTGGCGGCGGCGGAGCAGCCCGGCACGGTGTTCCACATCAAGCCGTCCGACCTGCCCGCCCCCTATGCCACGCCCGGCGTGGCGAATACCTCTGAGACGATCGCGCGGCCCAAGGACGCCATGCCGCTGGTGCCCAAGGGGTTCGCGATCTCGGCTTTTGCCACGGGACTGAGCAATCCGCGCTGGATGGAGATCGCACCCAACGGCGACGTCTTCCTGGCCGAGCCCGAGCAAAACAAGATCACGCTGCTGCATGGCGGCAAGGCCTCGACCTTCGCCGACGGCTTCAACCATCCCCACGGCCTCGCCTTCCATGACGGCGCGCTCTATGTCGCCGATCTGATCGCGGTATGGCGGCTGGATTACAAGGACGGCGCGCTGCGCTCCGGCGCGCGCACGCGCGTGACCAAGGACGGTTTCGGCCCGATGGGCGGGCATGTGACGCGCGACATCGCCTTCGACCGCGACGGCGCGCTCTATGTCGCCATCGGCAGCATGAGCAACATCGCCGAGGACAAGTCGCCCCGCGCCACCGTGCAGAAGGTCGATGCCCAGGGGCACCTGTCGACCTTCGCCAGCGGAACGCGCAATCCGGTCGGCATCGTGCTCTATCCCGGCACCAACGATCTCTACGTCACGGTGAACGAACGCGACGGCTATGGCGACGGGCTGGTGCCGGATTATCTCACCCGCATCCAGCAGGGCGATTTCTACGGCTGGCCCTATGCCTATACCGGCAACCATCCCGATCCCGATTTCGGCAAGAAGCGGCCGGACCTGGTCGCCGTCAGCAAGACGCCGGATGTGCTCTTCCAGTCCCATTCGGCGCCCCTGGGTCTGGTGTTCTATGAAGGCACGCAATTCCCGGCCGACTACAAGGGCGATGCCTTCGTCTCGCTGCACGGCTCATGGAACTCCGGCAAGCCCACAGGCTACAAGGTGGTGCGCGTGAAGTTCGAGCAGGGGCGCCCAGTGGGCAGCTATGAGAATTTCATCACCGGCTTCTGGGACAGCACCACGAGCCCGGCGCAGGTCTGGGGCCGGCCCGCCGGCCTCGCTGTCGCCAAGGACGGCAGCCTCCTGATCGCCGACGATGTGGGCAAGACGGTGTGGCGGGTGAGCTATACGGGGAAATGATTGCCTTGACAGTGGGAAGGCGCGTTTCCTAGATACCGCGCCCGCAAGGGGCACCAAGCTTGGCTTGGGGCTGTAGCTCAGTTGGGAGAGCGCCTCGTTCGCAATGAGGAGGTCAGCGGTTCGATTCCGCTCAGCTCCACCAGGCTTCGTCTGCCGGGCAGGCGAAGCCGGGCTGTGTGCCGGCCGGCGCAATCCTGATTCGGACCTTGTCCCTCCGCCATAAGGTGCTCCTTCGATGACCGAAAACCCCATCATCTCGCTGATCCTGCTGCTGCTGGATCTCTATCAATGGGTGGTGATCGCGGCGGTGATCGCGAGCTGGCTGGTGGTCTTCCATGTGGTCAATGTCGCCAATCCGTTCATCCGCCAGGTCCTGCGCGCGCTCGATGCGCTGACCGAGCCCGTGTTCCGCCAGGTGCGGCGCGTCATCCCGCCCTTCGGCGGCATCGACCTGTCGCCGCTGATCGTGCTGATCGCCATCTGGTTCCTGGAGCGTGTCGTCATCTGGCTGGCCTTCCGCGCCGGCATGCTTTAGCGGGACCGCCATGCGGTTCCAGGTCCGCCTGACGCCCAAGGGCGGCCGCGATGCCGTCGAGGGCTGGGCAAAAGCGTCCGACGGCACGACCCATTTGAGAGCCCGCGTGCGCGCGGCGCCCGAAGACGGCAAGGCCAACGCCGCCCTCGTCGCCTTGCTGGCGAAGGCGCTGGACGTGCCCAAATCGTCCCTCGCGATCGCCAGCGGCGAAAAGGCGCGCTTGAAAACCATCGCCATCGCGGGCGATACAGCGGCGCTGGCCGCCCGGCTGGAAGCGTTTGGAGAAGCGACATGAGTGCCACGGTCATCGACGGAAAAATCTTCGCCGCCAGGCTGCGCGCCGCCGTCGAAGCGCAGACGGCGAAGCTGAAGCAAGAGCACGGGATCGTGCCCGGCCTCGCCACCGTGCTGGTGGGCCTTGATCCGGCCAGCGAAGTCTATGTCCGCAACAAGAACAAAACCGCCGAGGCGATCGGCTTTCATTCGGTCAGCTATCATCTTCCCGAGAGCGCCAGCGAAGCGGAGGTTTTGGCCCGCGTCGAGGCGCTCAACGCGGACAAATCCGTACACGGAATACTGGTGCAGATGCAGCTGCCCAAGCCGGTGCGCGAGGCGGCGGTGCTCGACACGCTCGACCCGGCCAAGGACGTCGACGCGCTGACGCCGACCAATGCCGGCCTCCTGATGAGCGGGCGGGCGCAGCTGGTCTCCTGCACGCCGATGGGCGTGATGCTGCTGCTGAAGGAATTCGTCGGCGACGTGGCGGGGCTGGACGCGCTGGTGATCGGCCGCTCGCTGCTGTTCGGCAAGCCGGCCGCGCAATTGCTGCTGGCGGCCAACGCCACCGTCACCATGGCGCATTCGCGTACCCGCGACCTGCCCGGCCTGGCGCGGCGCGCCGATATTCTGGTTGCTGCCATCGGCAAGCCGGAACTGGTGCGCGGCGACTGGGTGAAGCCGGGCGCGACCGTGATCGATGTCGGCATCAACCGGGTCGACGCGGGCGGCGGCAAGACCAAGCTGGTCGGCGATGTCGCCTATGACGAAGCGGCGCAGATCGCCGGCGCCATCACGCCGGTGCCGGGCGGCGTCGGCGCGATGACCATCGTCTGCCTGATGCGCAACACGCTGATCGCCGCGGCGCTGCAGGCCGGATTGACGCCGCCGCCGGTCTGATTCCATTCTTCCGCAACTGCGGAGAGGAAGATGCCGGCACCGATCGTGTTTTTCGACATTGCGGGTCCCGACGGCGGCCAGCTGAAGGAGTTCTATTCCGGCGTCTTCGGCTGGGATATCGACGCCAATTTCGCGATCACGACGCCGGGCCTCACCGGCACCGTGCGCCAGGATCCGGCGGAAAAAATTCTCTATATGGGCGTGCCCGACATCGATGCCGCCCTGCAGGAGATCGAATCTGCAGGCGGCAAGACCGTTCTGCCGCGCACCGTCGTTCCGGGCGTGGTGATCTTCGCGCTGTTCAGCGATCCGGCCGGCAACCGCATGGGGCTGGTGGAGACGCCGACTTAAAGCACGCTGTGCTCGGCTTTGCGCGTTTATATTTGTCATCCCGGCTGAGCGCAGCGAGCGCCGGGACCCATCGGGATACGGCGCGATAGGTCCCGGATCGTCTCGCTACGCTCGACGTCCGGGATGACAAGTTGGACTGGGCCAATCCGATTGCATCTTGCCCTAAAGGCGGCCGCGCAAATCCGCGGCGAGGCCGTCGGGGCCGATCGTCTCTTCGTAATAGGTGACGAACCGTCCGTCCGGGCCCATCAGATAGATCACCCCCGAATGATCGACGGAATAGCCGCCGCCCGGCAGCGAACGTTTGGCGATATAGACATGATAGGCGCGGGCGGCCTCAGCGATATCTTTCGCGCTGCCCGTCAGGCCGACGAAAGCGGCGCCGAAGCTCTTCAGGTAATCCTTCAGCACGCGCGGCGTGTCGCGCGCGGGATCGACCGTGATGAAGAGCGGCACGACGCGGCGCGCTTTCGGTCCCAGCTTGTCCAGCGCGGCCGCGATCTCCGCCAGGGTGGTGGGGCAGACGTCGGGACAGAAGCTGTAGCCGAAATAGACCAGCATGAAGCGGCCGCGGAAATCGGCCGGCGTCGTCGTCCTGCCGTTCTGGTCGCGTAGCGAAAACGGCCCGCCGACCTCTGCCGTGCCGGCCGTGACCGTGCGGCCCAGCCCGGCCACCTGGTCGCCTTCGTGCCAGAGCAGGCCGGCCACGACCGCCGCGACGGCGATCGCATAAGGAACGAATGCGATCGGCGAACGAGGCATCGGGCGCATGGCATTTCCTTGCTGCGGGCGATTGATAGTATCGCCGGACGGATGATGAAAGCGGCGAACGGGCGCAGCATGGCGGAGGAGGCGCATGAGATCGAACGCCGCGCCCCCGTGCGGCTTCTCCCCGCGTCGGCGGCGCGCGGGCGGGTGCGGCTGCGCACCCTGTGCAATCTGCGCTGGCTGGCGATCGGCGGCCAGTCGGCGGCGCTGTTCATCGTCTATTTCGCCTTCGGCTACCGCCTGCCCATCGTGGCCTGCGGCGTGGCGATCGGGATCAGCGCCGGGCTGAACGTCGTTCTCGCGCTGCGCTATCCGCCCAGCCATCGCCTGACCAACCGCGAGGCGACGGTCTATCTCGCTTTCGACGTCCTGCAGCTCGCCGCCCTGCTCTATTTGACCGGCGGCATCGCCAATCCGTTCGCGCTGATGTTCCTGGCGCCGGTCGTCATCGCGGCGGCGACGCTCGATCTTGGCAACACGCTGATCCTGGGCGGCCTGGCGCTCGGATCGGTCTCGCTGATCTCGATCGTCCACAAGCCGCTGCCCTGGGCGGCGGGTGAGGTGCTGGACCTGCCGCAGCTCTATCAGGCCGGCATCTGGGCCTCGCTGGTGATCGGCATCGGCTTCACCTCCATCTATGCCTGGCGCATCGCCAGCGAAGGTGCGCGCATGTCGGCCGGGCTGGCGGCTACCCAGCTGGCGCTGGCCCGCCAGCACCGCCTGGCGGCGCTGGGGGCGCTCGCCACCGCCGCGGCCCATGAGCTCGGCACGCCGCTCGGCACCATCGCGGTGGTGGCGCGCGAGCTGGAACGTGCGCTGCCCGAGAATTCGCCGGAGGCCGAGGATGTGCGCCTGCTGCGCGCCCAGGCCGAGCGCTGCCGTGCCATCTTGGCACGCCTCGCCAATCCCGAGGAGGCGATGCTGGGCGCCACGGCGCGCCTGCCGCTGGGCGCGCTGCTGGACGACATCGCCGGTCCCTATCGCGGCGAAGACGTCGAGATTTCCATCGAAATCGATCCCCAATCCGGGCCGCAGCCGCAGGTCTGGCGCGCCCCCGAATTGCTGCACGGCCTGGGCAACATCATCGAGAATGCGGCCGATTTCGCCCGTTCGCGCGTGCGCATCCAGGCCGGATTCGACACCCAGGCGCTGCGCATCTCGGTGGAAGATGACGGCCCCGGCTTTGCACCGGAGATCTTCGAGCGCATCGGCGAGCCCTACATCACCTCGCGCCCGGGCCACCATGCTTTGGGCGAAAGCGAGTTGGGCCCGAGCGAGACGCTCGGCCAGCACGAGGGCATGGGGCTGGGCTTCTTCATCGCCAAGACTTTGCTCGAACAGACCGGCGGCAGCGTAAACGCGGTTAACCTTGGCGGGCGCGGCGCCTGCGTTCGCGTGGTGTGGCCGCGCGGCGTAATCGACGGCGAAACCCCGCCGGCCTCGGGGCAAGAGGATTGAACCGGGGGCGGTCGAAGGGCATAAGACCCCCCGAATGAGCACCGCCGAAGACAAAACTCTCCTGATCGTGGAAGACGACCGACCGCTGCGCGAGCGCCTGGCCCGCGCCATGGAAGCGCGCGGCTTTTCCGTCGCCATCGCCGAAAG
>JAATGL010000110.1 GCA_015654705.1 Alphaproteobacteria bacterium
CTGACGCCGATGCATCCGCAATGGGACCTGCCGCTGCCCGGCTTCGAGAAGGTGCCGGCGCCCTACTGGTTCGGCGCCCAGGCGGCGGGCCATGGCGACATCGCGCCGGAGGAATTCGGAACGCTGATCGCGCGAAAGCTCGAAGAGAAGATTCTCGAACTCGGGCCGTCGCGCGTCGCCTCCTTTTCCGCCGAGCCGGTGCAGGGCGCGGGCGGGCTGATCTTCCCGCCGGCGAGCTACTGGCCCGAGGTGCAGCGCATCTGCGCCCGCTACGACGTGCTGCTGCATCTGGACGAGGTGATCACAGGCTTCGGCCGCCTCGGCGAATGGTTCGGCGCGCAGGCCTACGCCATCGCGCCCGACATCATGACGATGGCGAAGGGCCTGTCGTCGGGCTACCAGCCGATCTCGGCGATCTCGCTGGGCGCGCGCATGGGCGAGGCGATCGCCAACGCCAATGAGGAGATGGTGCACGGCTTCACCTATTCCGGCCATCCGGTGGCCTCGGCGGTGGCGCTGAAGAATCTCGAAGTGATCGACCGGCTGGGCCTGGTGCCGCGGGTGAAGAGCGAGATCGGCCCCTATCTGCAGCGCCGCCTGCGCGAGACCTTCGCCGATCATCCGATGGTCGGTGAGGTGCGCGGCTTCGGCCTGCTCGCCGCCATCGAGCTGGTGCCGAAAAAGCCCGTGCGCAGCTTCTATCCCGATCCCGGCACGGTCGGCACCCATTGCCGCAATTATTGCTTCGCCGGCGGCCTGATCATGCGCGCCATCCGCGACACCATGGTCTGCGCTCCGCCGCTCACCATCAGCGAGGCGGAAGTCGAGGAGATCGTCGCCAAGGCCAAGGACGCGATCGACCGCACGGCCAAGGATTTCGGAAAACTCTAGGAATCGCGCCTTGGTTGTGCGCTGGCTGTCCGGATTTGATGCATAAGGATGATGCAGAATTACAACTGTCATTAAAAATAGCTTAGATTGTTGGAATCTCAAAAAAATAGTTGCAACCTGTGGCCGGAATGCATAGTTTCATATTCGAAGGACGGACATTGATCCGGCAAGCACTGCCCCCCCGCTCGCAAGCTGGGTCACGTTCTTCGAGGTGTCGGACATCCCCTCCCGGCACCCGCGCGTAACGGCGCATCCGGCGCCCGATCAGCCCCCTGGTCGGGCGCCTTTTTATTCAGGCTTGGTCACGCGCCTGAGCGTCAGGTTGATGCGCCCGCCGCCCGGCACCAGCGTCGAGCTGCCCGCCACGATCCGGTCGATGCCGTGGAAGGCCAACCGCGCCGGTCCGCCGAACACCAGCACGTCGCCCGACGCCAGCTTGACGCTGCGGGTCGGCCCGCGCCGCGTCGTACCGCCGATGCGGAACAGCGCCTGGTCGCCCAGCGACACCGAGAGCACCGGCGCGTCGGTCGCCTCCTCCCGGTCCTGGTGCAGGCCCATCCGCGCGCCCGGACGGTAGAGATTGACGAGGCAGCATTGCGGCGGCGTGCGGTAGCCGGTCGTCGCGTCCCAGAGGTCGAGAAGCGCCGGCGGGATGGTGGGCCAGGGCCTGCCGGTCTGCGGATGGACCGGCACGTAGCGATAGCCGCTCTTGTCGGAGAGCCAGCCCAGTTCGCCGAAATTGGTCTCCTCGACGGAAAACGCCGCGCCCGATCCCGGCATGACCGGGCGGTAGAACGGCGCGTCCGTCGCGCGCGCAAAAACCTCGCTGAGCAGGGCCGCCTGCGCGGCGCGGTCCAGCCGCTCGCGCCACAGCACGACGCCGGGCGCGACCGCGACCGGGCCGCTCATGTCGGCAGGCGCTGGGGCCGGGGGCGGAAAATGCCCTTGAACGCGTCGCCGAGGCCCCGGGCCTGCAGCCAGCGCGCGAAATCCTGCGGATCGTATCGATGCCGCACCCAGTCGGCCAAGGAGCCGCCCTGCGACTGCTCCTGGGCATAGACCAGGAATTGCCGCAGCCAGCGCTGATGTCGGCGGGGAAAATGCAGAAAGGGAAAGCGCGCGAACTGCCGCTGCGCGCGGTGCATCGCGCCCCAGCCATGGCGGTGCACGATGTAAAGCGCGGACGCCAGGCTGGTGCGATCCTGCCCGCCCGCGCATTTGATGACGAACGGTGTGGCCGCGCCGTCGAAGGCGTCGAACAGTCCCGCCAGCATCGGGCGGAGCGGCAAGCGCCTGGAATCCAGCATCGGATCGAAATGCATCACGCCGAGACCGGCGCAGATCGCAGTCTCATCGCGCCACCATGCGAATTCGGGATGCGGACCGCGCAGATTGACGATCGATTTCAGGCCGTTCGCGGTGAGGAAGCGGGCGAGCCGCCCCAGATAGGCCTGCGACGAACGGGCCGCGTCGCGGCCGTCGATCCAGTGGAAATTGTAGAGCCGGTTGAGCAGCACTAGGGAAGCGCCTTCAGGAGTCTTGCGATCGCCGGCGCGGGATCGCTCGCGGCCAGATCGTTGCGGTCCAACGCCACGAGATATTCGTAGCGCAGAAAATGAAGGAAATGTTCGGTGAGGTCGCGGTCAACCGGCCCGTCGAGCGCCTGCCGCAACACCTGCGCGAGATCGTCGCCGGCGCCGCACGGCCTGACCAGGCCGGGAACGGCATAGAACGCCTCGCCCAAGGTGATGACCGGCTTCAGCCGCAGCATGGCCTCGATACCGACGGTGGAGTTGATCGTGACGACGGCGGCGGCGTTCTCGATCAGACGCTGCGTGGCCGTCGTCTTGGTGAACACCGCGTCCGGAAACGTGCGCCGCAGGTCGGCGTAATCCACCCGCCCATGGTCGGACGGATGCTCCTTCACGACCAGTGTGAGCGCCGTGCCGTACCGCGCATTGGAGGCTTCGACTCCCTCGGCGCAGAAGCGCACCAGCGATGCCATGTCGCGCAAGCGCGGCGAATAGAGAAGGACCTGACTGTCGTCATGCACCTGCAGCGGCAGGAAGACGAAGCGCTCGGGGAGGGCGACGGTCTCGGCCGCCGCCGCGCCGTGCTTGAACGGCCTGGTGACCAGTTGGGTGTCCAGCAGGCCCTTGCGCCGCTCCTCGGGCACCGCGACCGCGCGATAGAAATCCGCCGTCGCGCCCATCAGCGAATTTCCGGCGTTGATGCCCTTGGGGTCCATCACGATGGTCTTCGGCAGGTAGCCGTTTTCGCAGAACAGCGTTGCGATTCCGGCCTGCCGGGCGGCCGCGACGGCGGCGGCGACCGGCAGCTGAAAGCCGCCCCAGACGACGAGAAGGTCCGCCTTTTGCGCGCGCAGCCGCGCCCTGAAAAGGACGAGATAGATCGCGGCGACGCTCCGCCAGAGCCGTTCGACAAGCCCGTCGAGCGGGCGCAGGAACGCGGCGCGGTTCACGCGATATTTCCGGTAATCGAGCGCGATGATTGGATCGGTGACCTGCGCGGACGGGCGCGGCGCGACGGCCAGCCGCAGCGCCGCCGCCCAGAAGCCCAATGTGAGCGGCAGCAGGTTGACGTTCGTCATCGTCGAACCGACGTCCGCGGGCAGGTTTCCTCGCAGAAAGGCGAACAGCCGGCTTTGGTGCGGCGCGCAGGAGACGAAGGCGATGGTTTTCTGCCGCTTGCCGTCGCTCACGCGGTGCTGTCCCGCCGCCCCGTCTGCGCATGGAAAGGCGGGCGCCTCAACGGTCCGCGACGCCCAGGTGACGGTCCAGGAACGCCGCGATCTCGCCCAGCGCCTCGGCCGTCTCCGGCGCGGTGTGGTCGATGGCGTACTGGCCGTGCGAGACGCCTTCATAGACTTCGAGCTGCGCCTCGACTTTGGCCTGCCGCAGCCGGCGATGCGTGCGCACGGTGTTCGAGAGGAAGAGATCGCGTGTTCCGGTCGTCAGGATGGTCGGCGGAAATCCGTCGAACGTGCCGTAGATCGGCGACAGCCGCGGGTCTTTCAGGTCCACGCCGCCGGCGTAGATGCGCGCGAACGATTCCAGCGAGCCTTCGTACTGGCGCAGCACGCCGTCCACCAGCGCATTGGCGAAGTAGGAATCGCCGGTCTTGCTGAGATCGGACCACGGCGTGCCGGCGGAGATCGCCGCGGGAAGCGGCAGCTTCTCGCGGATCGCCCGCTGCGCCATCAGCAGCACCATGGCGCCGCCGGTCGAGATGCCGAAGAAGCCGACATTGCGCGGCGGCACCTGCGTGGCCACGACTTTCCACACCGCCATGGCGTCGTCCATCGCCGCCGGAAAGGGATGATCGGGCGGCATGCGATAATCGACCGAGATGACCTTGGTCTGCGTCGCGGCGGCCGTCGAGACCGCTTCATAGGTCCCCGATTCGCCGCCGCCGAAGACATAGCCGCCGCCATGCACATGCAGCAGCAGGCGATGCCGGTTGCGCTTGGGGATGTCTTTCGGCGTGATCACGAAGCAATTGACCCCGGCGATCACCCGTCGTTCGAGGCCGAGCCCGAGGGACTCGCGCAGCTTGGTCACGTTCTCCAGCATGGCGGGCGTGCCGGCCTGCAGCGCGGCCCACTCGGCGCGCGATTTCGGGACGGCGAACTGGTTCGGCGGGTTGACGAAGGCGATCACCTTTTGCAGCTCCGGGCTGACCGTGGTCGGTACCGGCAGGCTGCGCTCGGGGATCGTCCGCACGGGATAGAGGCTGCCGCCGCCGCCCGCGTCATCGGCCACGGCTGCGACGGCCCGGCCCGCACAGGCCACGCCGACCACGGCGGCGCCCAGGAACTCCCTGCGATGCATGTTCTCCCCCTTTGAAATGGCGACGCCGGCGCTACAGGATCGGCTTGACGCCGTCCTTTTCGACGGTCACGGCCGGCGTGACAAGTTTGCCGCCCGCCACCGTGATGGCGAGCGCCGAAATCGCGGCGCCCGGCACCAGCAGCGTCTCGTCGCCCAGCATCAGGGCGATCACCGGCACGCCGGTCGCGACCTGGATCTCCGTGTCGCCGCTGCAGCCGGTGCTGCCGGGCGTGTTGGCGCGGCCGCTGCAGGCGCCGTCCGCCGCCGCTGCGGCGCCGTGATAGGTCAGCTTGAGCGAATGGCTGCTGGCCGCGACGCCGGCGACCTCGGCGACGGTGGCGTTGGTCATGCTGCGGCTGGAGCCGGCGTCGCCCATCGCGTACTGGCCTTCGCCCACGCCGCGCATCGAATCGGGGAAGATGTGAACCTCCTGCGCGTGCAGCTTGCCGTCGGTGCCTTTCAGCGCCGCCGCGCCGACGAAATCGCCCGGCTTGATGTCGGCCAGGCTGCGCTTCTGGTCATAGACCACGCGCGCATTGGGCAGCAGCGCGATGGAGAGCGCCTTGTGGTCGGCGGTCGTGACGGCGAGCGTGCGCGTCGCCGCGTCGAAGCTCTGGATCGTACCCTTGACGCGCTGCGGCGGCGCTACTGCAGCAGCGGGCGGCGTGGCGTCGGCCAGCGCCGGCAGGATCAGAAACGCGGCGGCGGCCAGGCCGAACGCCGCAGACACCAGTCGCATCATGGCTTCTCCTTGGAACGGCCGGACGGTTCGCGGCCTATTTCACCGGCTTGCGGAATTTCAGGATGAACTGATCGGTCTTGCCGCGGATCGCGGGATCGAACACTTTCAGCGTATGGGTGTCGGCCGGGTTGCGCAGCACCTTGCTTTCGCCGACCAGCTTGAAGCCCGCCGCCTCGACTTCCTTCTTCACCGCCGCCTCGTCGATGCGATGCAGCGTCTCGGTGTCGCGCAGGCCCGAGCCGGCTTCCGCCGCATGGTCGAGGACCACGAAGACGCCGCCCGGCTTCAGCGCGTCGAACACCGCCTTGTCGACCGCCGCCAGATCGGCGGGCCCGGCGAAGCTGTTGTGCAGGTCGTGATAATTCTGCGAGGTCCACACGACGTCGAGCGGCTCGGGCGCCACCAGCTTGCCGATCGGCGCGTGGATCACGCTGACGTTCTTGTAGCCGGCCGCCACGGCGACGATCGCCGGCGTCTTGCCTTTCAGGCCGCCATCGATATCGCTCAGCTGATAGGCATAGATGAAACCCTTGGGCCCCACCGCGGCGGCGAAGATCCGGGTGAAATAGCCGCCGCCCGGCCACACATCCATCACCCGCATGCCGGGCTTGATGCCGGCGAAGACGACCATGTCGGCGGGCTTGCGCTCGGCGTCGGCCTGCCTGTCGGCGTCCGGCCGCGCGGGATCGTTGACCGCCGCCGTCACATAGGCGGGCACCGCGGCCAGCGCCGGCACCGCCGCCAGGAGGGCCGCGGCCAGCGCCGTCCCTATCGCCAGATGTTTCATCGATCCTGTCCTCCCGTTTTGTCGGACGGCACCCTAGCCGGTCGCGGCGCCACAATCACCTGTCGAGATGCGCCGGGCGGTTACGTCCTTGTCACGGATCGCCGAGCCCGGAACGCAGCAGCGCCCGGTAGAGACGGTCCGGCAGGTTTCGGGGAGTTTCGAGCCCCATGCGCGCCAGCGCGGCTCGGTCGTCGGCGCCCGGAGCCTTGCCGAACAGGCCGGACAGGGCGCGCTGCGCCAGCTGCATCGGCGTCGCGGCTTTGAGGGCTTCGAGCGCGAAGAGCAGGCGCTGCTCGACCGGCGTGAAATCGGTGCCGAACGGAAAGGGCGGCAGCGCCAGCGGCGCCAGCGCCGCTTCGATGCGCTCCGGCGTGTTGTCGCGGAAGGGGCGCGGGATTTCGTAGGTCTTCGCGATCTTGCCGGCGTCCCTGGCGGCGCGCAGCAGGTCCGGCTGGAAGCGCGAATCCGCGATGGCGAGCATCTGGGCGACCACGGCTTCGTCGCTCTTGCCGCGCAGATCGGCGACGCCGTATTCGCTGACGATGATGTCGCGCTCATGGCGCGGGATGGTGGTGTGGCCATAGGACCAGCGGATGTTTGATTGCAGCGTGCCGCGCGCCCGCCGCGTCGCCTTGAGTGTGATGATCGAGCGCGCGTCGGGCAGCGCGAAGGCCTGCGTCACGAAATTGTGCTGGCCGCCGACGCCGCTGACCACGCGGCCGTCCTCCAGCCCGTCGGACACCACGGCGCCCAACAGCGTCGCCATCATCGCGCTGTTGATGAAGCGCGCCTTGACGCGGGCGCGCGTCTTGGCCTGCTGGTCGCCGTAAAGCTCGTTGGTGAAGGAGACCGCCGTCATCCGCAGCTTGGCCAGCGTCTCGGGCGGCATGTCGCGCAGCCGCTTGTAGAACGATTTGGGACCTAAGAAGAACGCCGCGTGCAGCAGGGCGCCGTCGGCCTCGCGCTTGAGGATGCCGGCATCGAGCAGTTCGAGGAAGCCGTCGACGAACATCTCGCTGACGCCGTAAAGGCCTTGCGCGAACGGCCCGCTCTGCTCGATGGCGAGCGGCGGTGCGCCATTGGCGAGGCGCGTCACCGCGCTGCGGAAGGCGTCGCCGTCGCGATGGCGCAGGATCAGGGCGCGCACCGCCGCGTCGCCTTCCTCGCCGATGCCGATCTGCAGCGTGCCGCCATCCGCCACCAGCCGGGCGGCGTGAATCCCGATGGCGTATTCGGTGGGCCCGATCGGCTCGCGCGGCGGCGCGAACAGCGGAAAATCCGTGGACGGACTATCCAGCACGTGATCGAACGCATCCGCCGGCAAATTGGCCTCGCCCGGCATGAAGGGCAGTTCGGAATTGACCTGGCCGGCGAGGAGGAATTTCGCGCGCCCCGCGGCCTGCGCCGCCAGCAGGTCGAGCGTGATGTCGGTGTTGCAGGCCAGGCTGTAGCGCGGCCGCCCGTCCACCGCCCGCTTCGCCACGAGTTGCGCGATGACGTTGACACCGCGCTCGATCAGGTAGCGCGGCGCATGGGTATAGTTGGCGCTGATATAGCTCTGCTGCGCCCGCGCCACCGAAAGCCAGCGCCCCGCCAGGAAGAAGAATTCGTTGACCTCGATATTGTCGGGCAGGGTGCCGGCTCGGAGCGCCCTTGCATAGGCGAAATCGGGATAGGCGCCGAACAGCCGGTCGATCACGGGATCGAGGAACCGATGCTCCAACTCGCTGGCCGCCTTGGGCTTCTCCAGCGTCAGCGCCGTGAAGATGGTGAGCCGGATCGAACGGTCCGCCGCCGCGCGCGCATAGAGCGCGTTGGCGATGTGATTGGCCTTGCCCAGGCCCAGCGGCAGGCCCAGCACGATATTAGGCCCGACCGCGCGGATCACCGCCTCGGCGAGCGCATCGGCGTCCTGGTGGAAGACGGTCATCCGGCCTAGGCGACGCGCGAGAGGAAATCCGCGATCGCCTGCCGGGCCTGCGGCTCCTCCAGCGTCGGGGCGTGGCCGACCTCCGGCACCTCCGCGAAATCCATGTCCGGCTTGGCCAGTTTCATCGCCGCGACGGTTTCGGGCGCCAGGAGATCGCTCAGTGCGCCGCGGATCAGCAGCACCGGCACCGGCACGAGCGCCAGGAACAGCGGCATCATGCCGGGCGGCGGACCCGCCGGCGCCGCCGCGAATGCCTGCGCGATGGCCGGATCGTAGGCGAATTCGATGCGCCCATCGGACCGTTCGCGCCCCACGCGCCGCGTGAAGACGCGCCAGAATTCGTCGTCCCGGCCCGGAAAGGCGGCGCTCTGCGACGCTTTCGCCGCCACGGCCATCTCGTCCCAGGACGCAAAGGACGTGGATTTCCCGACATAGGCGCCGATGCGCGCCAGGCCGGCGGGCGCGATCTCGGTGCCGATATCGTTGAGGATGGCGGCGGCGACTCGCCCCGGCGCCATCGTCGCGGCCAGCATCGTGATGATGCCACCCATCGAGGTGCCGAGGAACACGGCGCGGGCGATGTCCAGCGCATCCAGCACGCGCAGCGTGTCGCCGACATAGACGTCGGCGCGATAGCGCGCCGGATCGGGATCGTTGTCGGATCGTCCGCGCCCGCGCATATCGACGGCGATCACGCGCCGGCCCAGCGCCGCGATCGCGGGCGCCACGGCGTCGAAATCGGCCGAATTGCGCGTCAGCCCGTGCAGGCAGAGGACGGGCAGGCGCTCCGCCGGCCCCTCTGCGGGATAGTCGCGGGCGTAGATCCGGGGACCGTCCGGCGTGGCGATCCGGTGTTCGGCAAAGCGCATGGCAGCCCTCTTTCGACACCGCATATTGGTCCTTCCCGGCCGCTGAAACCAGACGACCGGCGCTTGAGAACGGGCGGGGTGTCCGCTAGCTCTATGCGGACGGGGAGGAATTGCATGGCGAACGAACCGGCGCGGACGCGCATGGGACTGGTCTTGGCCGCTTCGGCCAGCGGCACGGTGTTCGAGTGGTACGACTTCTTCATCTTCGGCTCGCTGGCCGCGATCATCGCCCGCCATTTCTTCGCCGGCGCCGGGGAGACCCAGGGTTTCATCTTCGCGCTGCTGACCTTCGCCGCCGGCTTCGCGGTGCGTCCGTTCGGCGCCCTGGTGTTCGGCTATTTCGGCGACCGCACCGGACGCAAGCGCACCTTCCTGGTCACCATCACGATCATGGGGCTCGCCACCTTCGCGATCGGCCTGCTGCCGGACAACAGCACGGCCGGGGTCGCCGCGGCCTGGCTGCTGATCGCGCTGCGCGTGGCGCAGGGTTTCGCGGTCGGCGGCGAATATGGCGGCGCGGCGATCTATGTCGCCGAACATGCCGATCCGAAAAAGCGCGGCGCCGCCACCGGCTGGATCCAGGTCTCAGCGACCGTCGGCCTGTTCCTGGCGCTGGCGGTGATCCTCGTGACCCGCACCGCGATGGGCGAGGACGCCTTCGCCGCCTGGGGCTGGCGCGTCCCCTTCCTGCTGTCGATGGGATTGCTGGGCGTGTCGCTGTGGATCCGCCTCAGGCTCGATGAATCGCCGCTGTTCCGCCGCATGCAGGACGAGGGCCGCCTGGCGCGCGCGCCGCTGTCCGAAGCCTTCCTGCAATGGAAGAATCTCAAGCTGGTGCTGCTGGTGCTGTTGGCGCTGCTGATGGGACAGGGCGTCGTCTGGTACACGGCGCAGTTCTACACCCAGTTCTTCCTGGAGCGTGTCGTCAAGGTCGAGCCGCGCATGGTGAACCTGCTGATCTTGACGATCCTGGTGGCAAGCGCCGCGCTGCACGTCTTCTTCGCGCGGCTGTCGGACCGGGTGGGCCGCAAGCCCGTCATGCTGTTCGGCCTCGGGCTGGCGGCGCTGACCCTGGTCCCCGGCTTCAGGCTGCTGACCGAAGCGGCCAATCCCGCGCTTGCGGCGGCGGCGTCACATGCGCCGGTCGTGGTCGTGGCGCCGCCGCAGGAATGTTCCGTGCAGTTCGATCCGGTCGGCCGCAGCAAATTCGTCTCGTCCTGCGACATCGCCAAGAGCACGCTGGCGGCGGCCGGCATTCCCTATCGCAACGAAGCGGCGCGGGCCGGCACGACGGCACGCATCCGCATCGGCGCCAAAGAGATTTCCAGCTTCGACGGCGAACGGCTTGCCGCGCCGGCGCTGGCCGCGGCGAAGACGTCCTTCGAGACCGGCGTCAGGGCGGCGCTCAGATCGGCCGGTTATCCGCCGGGCGCCGACAGCGCCAAAATCGACATCGTGCGCACGCTTCTGGTCCTGCTGGTGTTCGTGACCGGCGCGGCAGCGCTTTACGGCCCGCAGGCGGCGGCGCTGGTGGAACTGTTCCCGACGCGCATTCGCTATTCGGCGCTGTCCTTGCCCTATCACATCGGCAATGGCTGGTTCGGCGGCTTCCTGCCGGCGACCGCCTTCGCCATCGTGGCGGCGACCGGAAACATCTATGCCGGCCTCTGGTATCCCACGATCATCGCGGCCATCGGATTTTTCGTGACGCTGTTCTTCCTGCCGGAAACGCTGGGGCGGGATATCGCGGTCTAGGCCAGGGCGATATCCGTTCCGTCGAAATCTCCGCCGACATAGAGGAGCGGTGCGGAACGCGTCTTGGCGAGGGCATAGGAAAAGCAGTCGCCGAAATTGAGTCCGGCCGACGCGCCGAAGCCACGGCCATATTCGATGCGGGCACGAAGCGCGATCCGCGCCTGCTCGGCATCGACCTCCGCCAGATCGATTCCCACCGCCGCGAGAAAGCCGTCCAGATCGTCCATCGCCTTCAGCGGTTCGTGCTTGCGGCGTCCGGCCATCACTGCGCCGGTTTCCAGATAGGACGCGACGGACATCAGCCGTGCGCCGGGCTGCTCCTTGGCGAGGCGCGCCGCCAGCGCGCCGGCGTCCGGTTCACCGAGCAGGATCGCGACCACTGCCGAGGAATCGAGGACGATCATTCCTTCCCGGCCCAGCCTTCGTCCCATTCGGCCTTGGTCACGGGCGTCGTGTCGTAGTGTTCGCGAAGGCGCGCGGCGCAGGCCGCGATCCAGGCCGCCATGTCCTTGCCGGCCTCGCGCGCCTTGCGCTCGCGAAGAAGGCGTTCCGACAAGGACTTGGTCACGGCCTCGGTCATGGTCTCGCCGGTCAGCCGGCTGAGCGCCCGGGCCAGTCTGTCGGCTTCCCTGGTTTTGATGCTGAGCGCCATGCGATGCTCTTTCTAGAAACAAGTTCTAGATAGCATGAAGGCGACGGTTTTGCCAGTCCTGTCCTGCCTTGCGCGAGCGCAGTCACCCCTTCAATTCCAGCGGAACGCCGGGTTCGTTCTTGGAGGCGTGGATGACCAGGGCGGTCTTGACGCTGGCGACGTTCTTCTCGGCGGTCAGGGTTTCGGTGATGAAGGTCTGGAACGCGGAGAGATCCTTGGCCACGCATTTCAGCAGGAAATCGACCTCGCCCGACAGCATGTGGCACTCGCGCACCTGCGGCCAGGAGCGCACGCGCTCCTCGAACTGCTTGAGGTCGTGGTCGTTCTGGCTGGCCAGCCCGACGAAGACGAAGCCGGCCACTTCGAAGCCCAGCGCCTTGCCGTCGAGATCGGCGTGATAGCCCCGGATATAGCCGGCCTTCTCCAGCGCCCGCATCCGGCGCAGGCAGGGCGGCGCGGTGATCTTCGCGCGGCGCGAGAGTTCCACATTGGTGATGCGGCCATTGGCCTGCAATTCGGCCAGGATGCGCTGATCGATGGTATCGAGCTTGTGATGCTCCACGGGTCACCTGCCAAAGGAAAACGGGGTGGGTTTTAACGCTAGTGGACCCCTTTGAGCAATAATATTTCTGTATCCGACGATGGCGCGGACCGAGTCGGGCCCTTTCGCCGGACCGCGCCGGGGAATGGCGGATAACGGCCTGTTCCGGTTCGCCAAATCGCGCGCCTTGACGTTTGGCGTCGCGGTTCCGATATCAGCGGCAGATCAGCCGAGGGGCACGCGCAACCGCGATTGCACTCTGTGTTGGGGAGCCGCCCTTGCATTCCAAAGTCGTCATTCTGGGAAGCGGTCCGGCCGGATGCACGGCGGCGGTTTACGCGGCGCGCGCGATGCTGGAGCCGACGCTGATCGCGGGCATCCAGCCGGGCGGCCAGCTCACCATCACCACCGAGGTCGAGAACTATCCGGGCTTCGCCGAGGCGATCCAGGGGCCCTGGCTGATGGAGCAGATGCAGGCCCAGGCCCAGCATCTGGGCACCAAATTCGTCCAGGACACGATCGCCTCCGTCGATCTGGCGCGGCGTCCGTTCACGCTGGTTGCGGATTCGGGCGAGCATTACACGGCCGACACGCTGATCGTCGCGACCGGCGCCTCGGCCAACTGGCTGGGCCTGCCGTCCGAAAGCAGGTTCCAGGGCTTCGGTGTGTCGGCCTGCGCGACCTGCGACGGCTTCTTCTTCCGCGGCAAGAACGTCGCCGTGGTCGGCGGCGGCAACACCGCGGCCGAGGAAGCATTGTTCCTGACCAATTTCGCCGAGCGCGTGACGCTGATCCATCGCCGCGATTTCCTGCGCGCCGACAAGACCAACCAGATGCGGCTGGCCGCCAACGCCAAGGTCGACATCCTCTACGACAGCGAGGTGATCGAGGTGCTGGGCGGCGACAATCCGCGCGGCGTCACCGGCATCAGGCTGCGCAACACGATCACCGACAGCCGCCACACGCTGGACGTCGACGGGCTGTTCATCGCCATCGGCCATTCGCCGGCGACCGCGCTGTTCAAGGGCCAGATCGAGATGGACGAGGCGGGCTACATCAGGACCGCGCCGGATTCGACGCACACCAGCGTCGCGGGCGTCTTCGCGGCCGGCGACGTCAAGGACAAGGTGTTCCGCCAAGCGGTGACGGCGGCCGGCATGGGCTGCATGGCGGCGCTGGAGGCCGAGCGCTTCCTGGCGGGCGGACACTGATGGACTGGGACAAGCTGCGCATCTTCCATTCGGTCGCCTCGGCGGGAAGTTTCACCCATGCCGGGCAGATGCTGACGCTGAGCCAGTCGGCGGTGAGCCGGCAGATCAGCGCGCTGGAGGAGGAGATCACCACGCCGCTGTTCCAGCGCCACGCCCGCGGCCTGACGCTGACCGACGAGGGCGAGATGCTCTATGCCGCGGTGAGCGACGTGCTGACGCGGCTGGCCCAGGCCGAGGAGGCGCTCAAGAACGTGCGCGAGGCGCCGCGCGGCGTGCTGAAGATCACCTCCAGCCACGGCATCGGCACCTATTGGCTGGTGCCGCGGCTCGACGAATTCCTCAAGGAATGTCCCGAGGTCGAGGTCCATCTGGTGATGGAGGACCGCGAACTCGACCTCACCCAGCGCGAGGCCGATCTCGCCATCCGCATGCGCGCGCCGGTGCAGGCCGACCTGATCCAGCGCAAGCTCTTCACCGTGCATTACCACATGTACGCGACCAAGGAGTATCTGGACGGCCACGGCACGCCCGGTGCGATGGACGATCTCGTCGATCACACCATCATCGCCTATGGCGAGACCGCGGCGCCGGAGGTGCGCGAGGTCAACTGGCTGCTGGAGGCGACGCGGCGGCGGCCGGGCGGCAAGGGCCGCGTCATCCGCATCAACAACGTGACCGGCATCCTCTGCGCCACCGAGGCCGGCATCGGGATCGCGGCGGTGCCGGATTATGTGGCGGCGGCGCGGCCGCACCTGATCCGCGTGCTGCCGGAAATCCCCGGCCCCAGCTTCGACGTGCATCTGGTCTATGCCGATGCGCTGCGCCAGGCCAAGCGCGTCGCGGCGTTCCGCGATTTTCTGGTGCGCTCCGCCAAGGATTGGCGCTACTGAAACGGCTGCGGCGCCCGATGGGGCGCCGCAGGAAGTCACGAAAACCTGTTCAAGACTACTGGAGCGCCGCACCGTGCGGGAGCTTCAGCGCCGCCGGCACGGCGTGCCAGGCGCCTTTGCGGGCGTCGCCATAATGCAGCAGTGCCTTGGTCGAGCCGCGGATCTCGTTGACCGCGATCTCGATCGGCTGGCGCGCGTCGGCGCCGGTCTTGGGACACAGCTTCTTCTTCAGCGGGCAGTAGATGTAGGAACCCGCGTCCGAACTGACCGCGATCAGCCCGCTGCTGTTGACGCCCCAGGGCTGGGTGAACGACGCCGCGTTCGGATCGTCGATCTCGGTGAACTTGTTTTTGTTCGAATCATACGAGAACCCGTGGACGATATCGCTGGAATCTTCCCACTGTCCCGCCGCGATGCCGCTGTCGTTGATGCCTTCCAGGACGGTGTAGAGTTCGGAATCGTCCGGATAGGTGATCTGGTTCGTGGTGCCGCCGACGATCAGCGTGCCGACCTGGAAGCCGGTCGAGCTGTCGACATAAAATCCGGCGATCGTGCCGGCGGTGTTGACGGCCCGCTCACCGGTATAGACCGTGTCGAACGGCACGGTGACGGTGCTCTTGTATTTTGCTTTCAGGCCCAGCAGGCCGAAGATGGTGCCGCTTCCGCCCGTGTCGCAGAAGTCACCGGCGAACGTGCCCTTCGAATTGAGGCCTTGGGCTTCGCCGTTCAGCACGGTCTTGCCCTGCTTGACCGCCTTGGGCGCCTTCTTGCCGATCTTTTCGAATTCCGCGAACGAGCAGTGATCGGCCGCGATGTTGGAGAAGCCGGTGATCAGGGTGCCGCTGGCGTCGATCGCGCGCGCCTGTGTCGACCCACTGTCGCCGAAATCGAACGAGGTGTAGTTGCCGTCAAGCGTGCCGGTGAAGCCGTGCGTCGTGCCGGCGGAATCGACATAGCTTCCCGCGATCGTGTTGTTGTCGTCGGCGATGCCGAAGACGGAGGTCGTCGTCGACCCGGGATACGGGATGATCGGTATCAGAAGCGCAGATTTCTTGGCCTGCACCGCGCCGGACGCGAGCAGGATACTTGAAATACCCACCAGGATTTTCAGGGATGCGCGCATGGAAGTCTCCTTTTCAAAGGCCGTGGCCCTCCGGCCTTAGTAGGTTCAGCGTAGCGATTAATCTTCCTTAACGTCAATCGCCTGAAGCGACACGGCGGACGAATTCGCCGCGGTTTCGGCGATTTTTCCGCGCCGCCGGGCAAAGCCCGCGCCCTTGAAAGCGATCCAGGCGGTTCCTATCTCAGTTTGGTCGCGCCGCCGTCCCCCCACGGCACGCGATGCGGAGTTTTCCTCCGCCGCCCGTCCGGCGCCCCCCTGCCGGGCGGACACCAAGCAGCCTGTCGCCGGAGCGTTGCCCCCCTCGCTCCGGCGATTTTTCTATGCCGCCGCCTTGCGCGTCGCCACGACCTGTTCGGCGAGTTTGCCGCTCAGTTCGGCCAGATGATCGAACGTCATCTCGAACGTGCCCACGCCTTGCGTCAGCGAGCGCAGATCGATGATGAGGTCGGAGAGTTCGGCGAGCGGCATCTGCGCCTCCACCGTGTCCCAGCCCTTCCAGCCGTCGCGCGCGTCGAAGCCCATCAATTGCCCGCGCCGGCCGCTCACCACGGCGTTGACCCGGGCGGTCGCTTCGCTGGGCACGTGGATGCGCACATGCATGATCGATTCGAGCAGCACCGGCGCGCAGTTGGGCATGCCTTCCTGCATGGCGATGCGCGCCGCGGTCTGGAACGCCGCGTCGGAGGAATCGACGGCGTGATAGGAGCCGTCGACCAGCGCCACCGCCACGTCGACCACCGGAAAGCCCAGCGGCCCGCATTTGAGGTATTCGACGACGCCTTTCTCGACCGAGGGAATCCATTGGCGCGGCACCACGCCGCCCTTGATCTGGTCGAGGAAGGCGAAATCGCTGCCGCGCGGCAGCGGCCTGATGTCGATGATCACGTCGCCGAACTGGCCGTGGCCGCCGCTCTGGCGCTTGTGGCGGCCGTGCTGGGTGACGCTTTTCTTGATCGTCTCTTTGTAAGGCACGCGCGGGCGGCTGGTGATCAGCCTGAGGCCGTATTTGCTCTGCAGCTTCTCGACCGCGACCTTGAGATGGATTTCGCCCTGTCCCTCCAGCGCCATCTCCTGCAGCGCGGCGTTCTGGTCGAACTGCAGCGAGGGATCCTCCTCGCGCAGCTTGGCGATCGCGGCGGTCAGCTTCACCTCGTCCTTGCGGTCGGCCGCTTCGATGGCGAGGCGGTAGACCGGCGTGAGCTGCTCGATCCGGGGCCTGTGCGGCACCTTCCTGCCGCCCGACAGCGTGTCGCCGGTCGCCACGCCGTCCAGCCGCGCAAGCGCGACGGTGTCGCCGGCCTGGGCGTCCGCGAGCTTGGTCTGCGCCTCGCCCTTCAGCGCGAAGATGCCGCCGACCCGCGCGTCGCCGCCGTCGGGGGTGTGCAGCACGGCGCCGTCCTTCAGCATGCCCGCCATCACCCGCGCCAGCGAGAGCTTGCCGCCATGGCTGGAGTGATAGGTCTTCAGCACCTGCACCAGCGTGTCGCCGCCCGCCGGCAGCTTCAGCCGCGCCGCGGCGGCGGCGACATCCGGCACTTCATGGCGCAGCGCCTTCAGCAGCCGCTCGACGCCGTGATCGCTCTCCGCCGAACCCATCAGCGCCGGCACGATCAGGCCCTCCGCCAGTTCGCGCGACAGATCGCCGAACACCTCGTCGCGCGGCGGCTCGATGTCGGAGAGCAACTCCTCCATCAGGTGCTCGTCGTAATCGGCGAGCTTTTCCAGCATCGCGAAACGCGCTTCCTTTTCCTGGTCCTTGTCGGTGATGTCGACCACCTGCGACGGCGCGCCGGGCCGGAAGACATAGGCGCGCTCCAGTGCCAGGTCGACGAAGCCGGTGACGGCGCCGTTCTCGACGATCGGGATCTGGCGCAGCAGCAGCGGCGTGTCGCTGACCTCGCGCAGCGCGTCCAGCAGGTCGCGCAGCGCGCCGTCCGCCTTGTCGATCTTGTTGACGAACAGGAAATGGGGAATGTGGAGATCGGCGAGCCGCTTAAGATAGGGCTTCAGCATCTGCATCTTGGCGGGCTCGGGCTCGCAGACCACGACCGCCGCGTCGATGCCCGGCAGCACGTTCAGCGTATCCTGCAGGAATTCGATCGAGCCGGGACAGTCGAGAAAGGTGAAGCTTTCGTCGAGATAGCGCGTTGTCGCGCAATTGACCTCGACGCTCATCTGCCGCTCGCGCGCCTCGGCGCTGGCGTCGCCGACCGTGTTCCTCTGCGCCACGGCGCCTTTCCTCTGCAGCGCGCCGCTGACGAACAGGATGCTTTCCAGCAACGTCGTCTTGCCGCTGCCGTAGGGTCCCACCAGGGCCACGGTGCGTGGCCCTCTTCCTCCGCTGGTTTTGGACATGACCGCCTCCATTGCCCCGTGACACACAGGGCTCGAGGCGCGGCGGGCGCTTGTTTCCCAAGGCGTTGGGCGGCGTCACGCGCCCCGCGGCAAGGATGCTCGCGCCGTTGCGGCGCCGTGGCAAGGGGGCAGGTCCCGCCCTTGATAGGCGGGGAAGCCCGACGCAGAGTGGGCAACGCGCCGGCCGGCGAGCGGCATCGATTATCTGGGGGAATTATGGAAAAGGGTCTGAACCTGGCGGGCTGGATTTGCTCGATCGTCCTTCTGCTCGCCGGCGCCTTCGGCCTGCTGGCCGAGAGGGGCTATGGCGGCTACGCCAACAGCCTCGAATTTTTCGGCGCGTTCATCGTCCTGGGGCTCGCGGTGAATCCGCTCCTGCTGCGCTCGGTGAAGCTCTTCGGCCACGCCTATCTGACGATCGCCGCCGGCGTGATCATCGCCATCGCGATGGTCAGCTACGCCTCGCTGCACGCCGCGTGAGGTTCGCGCGCCAGCGCCGCGGCGCCTAGCGCAAATTCCCGCAGAACCGCTGGATGCGGCGGCAGGCTTCTTCCAGCAGCGCGTTCGAGGTCGCATAGGAGACGCGGAAGAACGGCGACAGGCCGAAGGCCGCGCCGTGCACCGCCGCCACGCCTTCGGCGTCGAGCAGTTCGGTGACGAAATCCTCGTCCGTCGCGATCCGCTTGCCGGAGGGCGCGGTCTTGCCGATCAATCCGGCGATGGACGGATAGACATAGAACGCGCCTTCGGGCTTGGGACATTCCAGGCCGTGCGCCTGGTTCAGCATGGAAACCACCAGGTCGCGGCGCTCCTCGAACACCTTCTGGAATTTCGCGATGAAATCCTGCGGCCCGTTGAGCGCCTCGACGCTGGCCCATTGCGAGATCGACGCGGCGTTGGAGGCCGATTGCGACTGCAGCTTGGCCATCGCCTTGATCAGCGGCTCGGCCGCGCCGCAATAGCCGATGCGCCAGCCGGTCATCGCATAGGCCTTCGAGACGCCGTTCATCGTCAGCGTGCGCTCGTAGAGGCCGGGCTCGACCTGCGCGATGGTGTGATACTGAAAGCCGCCATAGACGAGGTGCTCGTACATGTCGTCGGTCAGCACCCAGACCTGGGGATGCCTGAGCAGCACGTCGCCCAGCGCCTTCAATTCGTCGCGCGTGTAGCAGGCGCCGGTCGGATTTCAGGGCTGGTTGTGGATCAGTCATTTGGTCTTCGCCGTGATCGCGCGCTCGAGCGCTTCGGGACGCAGCTTGAAGCCGTCCGCCAGCGCGGTGTGCGGCATCACCGGCGTGCCGCCCGCCAGCAGCGCGATGTCGGGGTAGCTGACCCAGTAGGGCGCCGGCACGATCACCTCGTCGCCGGGGTTCAGCGTCGCCATCAGCGCGTTGTAGATGATCGCCTTGCCGCCCGGGGCCACGAAGGTCTGCGCCACCGCATAGTCGAGGCCGTTCTCGCGCTTGAACTTGCCCGCGATCGCCCGGCGCAGCTCGGGGATGCCTTCGACGGCGGTGTATTTGGTCTCGCCACGGCGGATGGCGGCGACGGCCGCCTCCTTGATGTTGTCCGGCGTGTCGAAATCGGGCTCGCCGACGCCCAGGCTGATCACGTCGCGCCCGGCGGCGACCAGGTCGCGCGCCTTCTGGGTCGCGGCGATGGTGGGCGAGGGCTGGATGCGGCCGAGGGATTCGGCGAGGAACCCCTTGGGCAGGGATTTGGCTGTGGCTGACATGGGTCTCCCGCCGCCGATTGCGTGGCGATCAAGGCCATCACCTATCAACCGGACGGGCGCCGTAGCAAGTCCGCCGGACGCATTTCCGGCCCGCGCGGGACGCTCTTACGGATTTTCAACCCCGAAACCATTATCCTGCAGCCGGCCGAACGAGTCCCGCCCATGCGCAAATTTGCCCCGGCTGCCGTCATCGCGCTCGCGCTCGCCGCCTGCTCGCATCCGGCGCCGCCCGCGGGGCGCTGGGAAGGCGTCTACGAAGCCGGCGATGCGATGATCGCGGCCCGGCTCGAGATCGCGGCGGACGGCCAGATTCGCGTCAGTGCGCCGGACCTGCTGGGCATCGCCGCCGCCGACGATCGCGGCGCGCTGCACCGCAAGCTGGCCGGCGATCTGGCGACGGCGTGGGGCGACGTGGCGCCGCGGGCGATGGATTTCGACGGCAGCGTCTTCCGCAAGCCCGGCGGCATCGCCCCGCAGATGATCTGGAAGGCCGGGTCGAAGCAGATGTGGCTGGTCGTCTATCTCGGCACGCGGCCGTCGATCCGCATCCCGATGCGCGCCGTCGGCGATTTCAGCGACGATCCGTGGCCCTCCTAGCTCACCATTTCGTGAATCCGAAATAGGCCGCGCCCACCAGGAAGCCGAACGCCACCAGGTGATTCCAGCGCAGCGCCTCGCCCAGATAGAGCACCGAGAAGAAGCCGAAGACGACGAGCGTGATGACTTCCTGCATCGTCTTGAGCTGCGCCGGCGAATAGACGCGCTGGCCGTAATGATTGGCCGGCACCGCGAGACAATATTAGAACAGCGCGATGCCCCAGCCCACCAGGATCAGAAGCCAGAGCGGTGCGTTGGGATAACGCAACTGGCCGTACCAGGCGAAGGTCATGAAAATATTGGAGCCGCACAGCAGCAGGATGGGCATGATCGCAGGCCAGGTCATTTGCTTCACCTCACACGAAAGTGTCCGCGCACGGATCGTTTGGTCCTTCGAAGTCATGGACCGGTCGTTGCGAAAAGGATAGATTTTACGCACTTTCCAGGGAGGTCACCATGCTTGCGAAATTGCTTCCGGCCTTTTCAATCAGCGCGCTGGGTATTGCCCTGTGCCTGTCTTCCGGCGCCAGAGCGGCGGTCACCGTCCTTGGTCCCGGCCCGGCGCAGGAATGCTACAGGTTCGCCGAATTCGGCGGCGATGCCAGAGAAGGGATCGCGCGCTGCTCCTTCGCGCTGGACACCGCGCTCACGACCAACGACCGCGCCGCGACCTATGTCAATCGCGGCGTGCTGCGCCTGAGCCTGCATCAGAACGATCAGGCGTTCGCCGACATCAATGCCGGCATCGGGATCGCGCCCGATCTGGGCGACGCCTATGTGGATCGCGGCGCCGCGGCGATCGCGCTGGGACGTTTCGACGACGCGCTGGCCGATCTGAACAAGGGCATCGAGTTGAATCCGCATCGTCCGCAGGTCGCCTATTACGACCGCGCGATCATCGACGAGCGCAACGGCAACATCCGTTCGGCCTATGACGACTACAAGAAGGCGCTCGATCTGGCGCCGGATTTCACCCCTGCGGCCGAGGAGCTGAAGCGCTTCCGCGTGGTCCGCAAGACCAGCGGCATCTGAGGATCGGTCGGTCGCGGGATTTTCGTCGCTAGCTCTGGCCGGGCGCGGCGCCCCGCGACACACCGTTACAATTTCGCGCCCGCCGCAGTCTTTCGCGAGGCGCTGCCGCGTTCCACATTGAGGTCCTGCCGTGTCCCCTCGGCGTTCCCCAATGAAGGACACGGCGCCAGGGCG
Source organism: Alphaproteobacteria bacterium (assembly GCA_015654705.1). Classification (GTDB taxonomy): domain Bacteria; phylum Pseudomonadota; class Alphaproteobacteria; order Micropepsales; family Micropepsaceae; genus Rhizomicrobium. The sequence continues at coordinate 21,136 of JAATGL010000110.1, forward strand.
GCCGGGCTCGCTTCGATGCCCCCACATCGAATCAATGGTTCGGCCGCCCGACTTGGTAAGGCCCGATTTGGTCGGGCCCGATTTGGTCGGGGATGTCCCTCCGGTCAGAGATTTTAGTTGTCGCGCGGGCCGCAAGGGCCATATGACGGGGCTTGTCTTGGGCGTCGGGGCGTCTATTTAAGGTGCGGGCCCTTCCACCGCCATTCGAGCGAGTCGTTCCATGAAAGTATTGTTGCGCAGTGCGTCCCTGGCCTTGGCGGGAGCGGCCGTTGCCGCCTGCTCGACCCCGACGCCGACCGCCCTGAAATCCTCGGAAATGCCGACCGCCTTCGATGCGCCGATGACCAAAAGCGCGCAGGTCTGGCCCTCCACCGACTGGTGGACCGGCTTTTCCAGCGCCGAGCTGACCGCCCTCGAAACCACGGCGGAGCAGAACAACCTCGATCTGGCGGCGGCCGCGGCGCGGGTGCTGCAGGCGCGCGGCCAAACCGGGATTTCGGCAGCGGCCCTGTTTCCGGCGGTCAATCTGGACGCCAGCGCCCAGCGCAGCGGATCGAAGATCCCGATCTCGAACACGACGACGATCAATTCCACCGGCAATTCCTTCGGCCTGTCGCTCGATGCCTCCTACGAGCTCGATTTCTGGGGCCTGGCGCAGGACAATCTGCGCGCCGCGCAATATTCGGCCCGCTCGGCGCTCTATGCCCAGCGGGTGGTGGCGCTGACCGTCACCTCGGACGTGGCCAACACCTATCTCGACGTGCTGGCGCTGCGCGACCGCATCGCGATCGCCAAGCAGAACGTCGACGCGGCCAAGCACATCCTCACCATCACCGAAGCCAAGGTGACCAACGGCGTCTCCTCCAATCTCGATCTGGCGCAGCAGCGCGCCATCCTCAACGGCGAGGAGGCGACGATCCCGCCGCTGGAGGAACAGGAGCGCGAGGCGCGCTATGCGCTGGCGGTGCTGCAGGGCCGCATCCCGGAAGGCTTCGACGTCACCGCCAAGACGCTCGAAGGCGTCGTGGCGCCGCCGGTCGCGCCGGACATGCCCGCCGCGCTCTTGACCCGCCGCCCCGATATCGCGGAAGCCGAGGCCAATCTGATCTCCGCCCATGCCAGCGTCGATGCGGCGCGCGCGGCCTTCCTGCCCGCCATCGGCCTGACCGGCTCGGGCGGCTATGCCAGCACCGCGATCTCCAGCCTGATCAATCCGTCGAGCCTGGCGTGGAGCGTCGGCGCCTCGCTGCTGCAGACCGTGTTCGACGGCGGGCTGAAGACCTCCGAAAGCGACGTCGCCAAGGGGCGCGAGACCGAACTGATCGCCGATTACCGCAGCACCGTGTTCAACGCCCTGTCCGACGTGGAGAGTTCGCTCGGCCAGGTCACCAGCCTCGCCAACCAGGAAGCGCTGGTGACCGAGCAGGTCAAGAACGCGTCGGAGGCCTTCCGCATCTCCGAGTTGCAATACCGCGAAGGCGTGGCCGACCTCCTGGCCGTGCTGCAGGCGCAGCAGACACTGTTCACCTCGCAGGACCAGCTGGTGCAGATCAAGCTGGCGCGGCTGCAGGCCGGCGTCAGCCTCTACCGTGCGCTGGGCGGCGGCTGGATGGTCGGGGTCGACAAGGATGCGCCGACCCGCAACGACTTCAACCCGTTCCCGATCCCGCTATAGCCTTCTCAGCTGTGTCCCAGCACGCGGTGGGGCGTGTAGGGCTTCGACAGCGCCTTCACCTCGTCGTCGCTGAGCGACAGGGAGGTCGCCGCGATCGCGTCGTCCAGATGCTGCATCTTGGAGGCGCCGACGATCGGCGCGGTGACGGATGTCTGGTGCAGCAGCCAGGCCAGCGCCACCTGCGCATTGGGCACGCCGCGCTGCCGGGCGATGTCGCTCACCGCGTCGACCACCGCGAAATCGCTGTCCTGGTAATACATCAGGTGCGCGAATTCGTCGGATTTGGCGCGCGCCGTCTCGCCCTTGTCCTGGCGCCGGCGGTTGCCGGCGAGGAAGCCGCGCGCCAGCGGACTCCATGGAATGACGCCGATGCCCTCGGCCAGGCAGAGCGGCAGCATCTCGCGCTCCTCCTCGCGGTAGATCAGGTTGTAGTGGTTCTGCATGGTGACGAAGCGCGCCTTGCCCATGGCGCGCGCGGTGTGCAGATAGTCGGCGAACTGCCAGGCGAACATCGAGGAGGCGCCGATATAGCGCGCCTTTCCCGAACGCACGACCGCGTCCAGCGCGTCGATGGTCTCCTCGATCGGCGTCGTCGGATCGAAGCGGTGGATCTGGTAGAGGTCGACATAGTCCATGCCCAGCCGGCGCAGCGAATTGTCGATGCCGTGCATGATGTGCTTGCGCGACAGGCCGCGCTGGTTGGGATCGTCGCCCATCGCACCGCAGACCTTGGTCGCCACCACGATGCGCTCGCGCGAATCGGCGAAGTCCTTCAGCGCTCGGCCCAGGACCTCCTCGCTGACGCCCTGCGAATAGACGTCGGCGGTGTCGAAGAAATTGATGCCGGCCTCCAGCGCCCGCTTGATGAAGGGCCGGCTGGCCTCCTCGTCCAGCACCCAGTCGCGCCATTGGGGCGAGCCATAGGTCATGGCGCCCAGGCAGATTCGCGTCACCTTCAATCCCGTCTTGCCGAGAGAAATCTTTTCCATCGCGTGCTCCTTTGCTGGCTGGACATAGTTTACGGCGCGGAAGCCTCTCTGCCCAGCGCCTTCGGCTGCGACCTGATTGTCCCGATTAAGCACACCGCTTAACCTGATCGAAGCGAATCACTGGGCAGCGGACGCGTTTCGCGGCAGTGATCGGGGAGGGGGGATTTCGACCATGCCGTCACGAAGGCTTCAAAAGCGCATCCGCAGCACCAGGCCGCGCACGCATCTGGAGGCGCCGTTCCGCCGCATCGCCCAGGCCGTGGCGCATATCATCACGCCGCGCCACCGCGCGCGCCCGGCGCGGGGGTAAGCCGCAAGGTTTTCCGCCGTCAGGGTCGCGCGGGCCTGCGAAAATCGGTGATCGTCATCACCATGTCCGGCGTGACGCCGTCGGTCGCCAGCGGCGCGCCGAAGAATTCCGCGGACAGGTATTTGATCGGGTCCATCGAGAAGCGCGTCACCACCCGCAGCGGGCAACGCGCCTCGATGATCGCCTGATAGCAGGCGGCGGTCCGTTCATTGGCCGAGGGCGGCAGATATTCATCCATGAAAGCGCCGGTCATCTCGCCCAGATAGCGCACCGCATTCATGCCGACATAGCGGAAGCGGATGCGGGTTCCCGGCCGCAGGATGTCGGCGATCACCAGATCGGGAAGGAAATCCTTGAGCGCGCGCGCCGTGAAGGCCGCCCGCGCCGGAAGCTTTCCGGGCGCGGCAAGCGACCACCACAGCGCGCACACCGCGTTCAGGTTGGGTGCGTCGAAGTCCTCGCCCGGTCCGCAGACGAAGGTCCAGCCCTTGGCGCGGGCCCGGGCGTTGAGCGCCGCGATGGGGTCGTCAGGCAGGACGGCCGCTTTCATCCGCGAGGCTTAGGGCGGATAGGTGAGCATCCCGTTACGGTCCGGGTAAGGGCTTCTA
>JAATGL010000069.1 GCA_015654705.1 Alphaproteobacteria bacterium
CCCAACGCAATTGCCGGCCCGGAAGGTCGAACGGGTCCGTCGGATTCCGAAAGGTGAAAAACAGGCCGTCCTCGGCGCGGCGGCTCGCCCGGGAATAGGTAAATCCAGTGCGTTGCGCGGAATAAAGGTCGATATCGAACAATTTGCAGAGCCGGCCCGCGGCCTGTTTTTTCGGCATCAGCAGGACGGCGGGGGGAATCTCGCCGATAGACTGGGTCAGCACGAGATGGAAGTCGGCAAGCTCCACGACATTGCGGACCTCGGAATCACATTGCCCCAAGATCTGCAGCGCCTCTCCCGTAGAAGGATTGCCGCGCAGCAGCCGTGCGCCGCGGCCGGGAGCGGGGCCGCGCGGGTCGATGCGCGCCGCCCCGTGCAGCACGTCGTCCGAACCCCATAGGATTTCGTCGCCGTCCCAGATCAGATCCGTCAGGCGAAAGATTTCGCGGGGGAAACGGGTGTTTGCGATATCGACGGTGGCGCCGAATTTCTCCGTCTGGTCCGCCCAACTGTCGCCGTCATCGGTCGACCTCCAGATGCGCGATTCTTCCGCCGTGTCGCCGGAGGTCAGCCACCATTCGCCGGGCACGCCGGGGCGGGCCTGCAGGAAATGGAAATGTCGGACGCCGGTCTGCTCGAAAACCATCTCCCAGGAACGGCCGAAATCGCGGCTGCGCCAGACATGGCTAGGCACATAGGACGGCGTGTCGTGCTTGCCGCGCGGCGCATTGGGCGCGTAGTCGGCGTACATCAGCGTTTCCCCGCTCATGTCGATCGCACGGGGGCCGTGCCAGGCCGCGTTGCGGATCCTCGCACTGTGCCGGACGTTTCCTTCCAGGTCGCAGATGACGAGGCGGGCATTCGATCCGTAGGGCGTGCCCGGATCGTCCGGATCGATGGCCGCAAGGAGTATCTCTCCGGCGCGCAGCCTGCGCGAATGCTGGAACGGCAGGTTCGCGAAGCACCACAGGTTCACCGCTTTCCAACTCAGGCCGAGATCGTGCGAAAACGCGAACCCGCCGGTGGTGCAGGCCGTGATCTGGCCGCTCGCGCGTCCGGCGCCCGCATGCACGTGCTCCGAAAACAGATAAAGGCGGCCGGCGGGCATGTCGGGAATGCTGAGGCGCACCGTCACGCGCTTGGCGCCGAAGCCGTCCGGCAAAGCGACGGTGTATTCCTTGCTGAACTGGTTGCGGTATGCCGCGCGCGCCAACCATGGCAGCCGCCCCGCCGCCGTCCGGCCCAGCAGATACACGTTCTTCGCCTGAAACCGCCATAGGTTCAGGGCGCGTGCCAGCGCATTCTTCATCGCGTGCGGACCCCGGAAGCCGCGCGAGCGTAGCGGCAAATTCGCCGGCTGGCTGCAGCAAAAGCTCCGCGTCAGCCCTCCATCCGTCGCGACAGCATCTGGCGCAGGAAATCGACTTCCTGGCGGAACAGGGCGTCTTCGGCGCAGAGCGCCTCGATGCGGCGGCAGGCGTGCAGCACGGTGGTGTGGTCGCGGCCGCCGAAGCGCCGCCCGATCTCGGGCAGTGAGCGCGTCGTCAGCTTGCGCGAGAGATACATCGCCACCTGCCTCGGCCGCGCCACGCGGCGCGCGCGCTGCGGCGAATGGAAGTCGCGCACGTCCAGCTTGTAGAACTCGGCGGTCTTGCGCTGGATGTCCTCGATCGAAGTCTTGGCGCCGGGCATCAGGCGCAGGCCCACTGCTTCCTCCGCCATCTCCAGCGTGACGGGCTTACGGGTCAGGTCGGCATAGGTCGCGAGCTTGGTGAAGACGCCGATCATCTCGCGGGGGCTCGCATCCTCCATGTCGGCGATGCGTTCCAGCACCGTGCCGGGCAGCACGACATCGGGGCGCAGGCGCGTGAACTCGCCGGCGCGGCGCTCGAGGATCGCAAGCCGGGTCGGCCGGTCGGGCTTGCCCAGCGCGATCACCAGACCGCCCGCCAGCCGCGACTTGATGTCGGCGCCGAGCCCCTCCAGCGCCGCCGGGGCGCGGTCGGCCGCGATCACCACGCGGCGCCGCAGATCGGCGAAGGCGTTGACGGTGTAGAGGAACTCCGACGCCGTCGCGGTCGAGCGGCAGATATGCTGCAGGTCGTCGACGATCAGCACTTCGGCGCTGCGCAATTCCTCCTTGAACGAGAGCGTGTCCTTGCGGTGCAGCGCGCCCAGGAAGTGGCGCATGAAATCCTCGGCGCGCAGGAACAGCGTGCGCTTGCCGCGCCGGCGGAACTCCAGCGCCGCGGCGTTCAGCAGATGCGTCTTGCCGAAGCCGAAGCCGCCATGGATGAAGAGGTGGGGGAAATCGTTGTTCTGCCCCTCGGCGAAGGCGCGCATGGCACCGTGGCCGAACTCGTTGGCGGAGCCGGCGATGAAGCTGTCGAAGGTCTGCTGCGGATGCAGCATCCGCGTCCACAGACCCTTGGCGGGGTCGAGCACCGGCTCTTCGCCGCGCGGCTGCTGGCTGTAGGTCAGGATCGCCGCCGTCGGCGCCGGCATCGGCACCGCCGGTTCGCGCACCACATTGCCGCCGATCACCGCCTGCGGCTTGGCGATGACGATGGTGATCGAGGCTGGCGCTGCGCCCTCGGCGCGGAAGGCGCGGTCGAGGCGCGGGATGTAGTGGCTGGCCACCCAGGTGCGCACGAAGGGCTTGGCCGCCCCGATGCTGAGTTCGTCCCGGGCATAGCCCTCCAGGGTCAGGGGCCCGATCCAGGCCTCGAACACCGGATCGCCCAATTCGCGGCGCAACCGTTCGCGCGCCGCCGCCCACGCTGCGGGCCAGTCAGGGCCCGTCAGCTTGCCGCTCATCTCAACCATTACCCAATATCCCGCTTCTTGTCCGGCTTGCGCCGGCGAGCCCTTTTTTTCTGTCCGGGGATCTCCCGGCCGTCCAGTCCTTGGTCTAGCGGCGTCTCCAGGCCGCGTTTCCTCGTCGCATCCCTACTCCCCTTTGTTCAGGTTTGTTTCCAGGGAAGGCCCGATGCCTTCCAGCCATTGGTCGTTCCGCGGTGGCGCGCGCCGTCGAGGTCGCCCTCGAAGCCGCCCGCGATATTGAAGGCGCGCGTGTATCCGGCCTCGGTCAGCGCCATCGCGGCCGCCCGCGAGCGCGCGCCGGAGCGGCAGAGGAACAGCACCGGCACGTCGCGCGCGGCGCCCACCGCCCGGCTGGTGTCCTCCACGAAGGCGGGATTGACCGCCATCGACGGGAAGCCCTGCCATTCGACGCAATGGACCTTGCGGCCGAGCGGCGCCAGGTCCGGCACACCGACGAAGCTCCATTCCGCCGCGGTGCGCACATCCACCAGCTGGGCCTGCGGCTCGCGTTCGAGAAGCGTCCAGGCCTCCGCCGCGGAGAGGTCTCCGGCGTAGTCGATAGAGGCTTGTCCAGACACCATGGTCCCAATCCGGCGAAGATAAACCGTGGCGCGAACGTGGGTCCGCACCAGTTCCCGTCTCTGCTTGAGCTTTTACTTAGGGATTACTGTATCTGCACTCGTCAGACCGCACGAACCCATCGAATATCGATATTTTATTTCTTTTTGTCTTCGACATTTCTGTTCTCAGCGTCAGCAACGCAGTTAACACTGACTCAAGTCCTGCCCGGACACAAGCGGAACATAAGCGGAATCTGCGCGATTGTGAAGGAATTGATTCGCCGCTAACTGATTGTGACGTATACGGAAAATCGCATTTCTTGGCGAATCAACGGCTTAGCTGCGGAACCCGTGACCGGTGCATTGCACAAATGCGACAAAAAAAGACGATCAGTCTACGGAATAATAAAAACGTCGAATACTTCAAGAGATCGCGGAAACCGGATTTCTCAAAGAATTCAACGATCCGACGGCTATTTTGACAGCTTGGCGACCCGCTTGGTCAAGCGCGAAACCTTGCGCGCGCCGGTATTCTTGTGGACGACGCCCTTCGACACGCTGCGCATGATCTCCGGCTCGGCCGCCTTCAGCGCCGCTTCCGCCGCCGTCCTGTCGCCCTTCGCCAGAGCCTCCTCGACCTTGCGCACGAAGCCGCGCATGCGGGTCTTGCGGGAATGATTGATCGCGGTGCGCTTGGCGGTGGTGCGAACGCGCTTCTTGGCGGAGTCGATATTGGGCATGGGTCGTCCTAATTCCGAGGGAAGGCGGGGTCTTTAGCCCGCGCCGCCTCGAAGGTCAACGACGGACTCAGCGATCCGCGAAACCGGGCTTGCGCTTCTCGGAAAACGCCGCCATGCCCTCTTTCTGGTCATGGGTGGCGAACATGGCATGGAACACGCGCCGCTCGAAGCGCACGCCCTCGGACAGCGTGGTCTCATAGGCGCGGTTGATGGTCTCCTTGGTCATCATCACGATGGGCAGGGAGCGTTCGGCGATGGCGCGGGCGGCCTTCATCGCCTCGGCCAGCAGGTCGGCTGCCGGCACCACCCGGCTGACCAGGCCGGCGCGCTCGGCCTCGGCCGCGTCCATGTTGCGGCCGGTCAGGCACATCTCCATCGCCTTGGACTTGCCGACGAAGCGGGTCAGGCGCTGGGTGCCGCCGATGCCCGGCATGACGCCCAGATTGATCTCCGGCTGGCCGAATTTGGCGCTGTCGGCGGCGATGATGAAATCGCAGAGCATGGCCAGCTCGCAGCCGCCGCCCAGCGCGTAGCCCGCCACCGCGGCGATGATCGGCTTGCGGATCGCCGAGATCTTATCATTGGCCTCGGCGAAGAAATTGGCCTTGAACATGTCCATGTAGGATTGCGGCGCCATCTCCTTGATGTCGGCGCCGGCGGCGAAGGCGCGCTCCGAGCCGGTCAGCACGATGGCGCGCACCGCATCGTCGCGGTCCCAGGCTTCGAGGACCGCGATCAGCTCCGCCAGCAACTCCTTGTTGAGCGCGTTCAGCGCCTGGGGACGGTTCAGCGTAACGACGCCGACACCGCTTTCGATGGTCACGAGGATGTTCTGATAGTCCATGGGCCGCGCTCCACTGCCGCGGCCCATCCGTGGCGCGGCCTGGCGGCAAACGCAAGGCCCACACCGCACGGCGCAAAAAACAGGCCCGCCATCCCTGTCGCCGGGTGACGGGCCTTGGTGCGTGCGGGTGTCGGATTGCTCAGTGCGGGATGGCGAAGACCTGGTTGAACACCATGCCGTTTACCGTTGAGGGGGCGGTGAAGCTGAAGGGCGTCACCACGTTTCCGACCGTGACGGAGCCGGTAAAGGTCGCGCCGCCGCCCCAGTTGGTGCCGGCGATCACCAGGACGTTCATGCCGGCGGTCAAATACGGATCCAGGACGACCTGGTCGTTGAAGGTCGGATTATTTTCCGTCTTCTTGTCGTACACGACCAATCCGTTCAGGAAAGCTGCAACTTCATTGTCTGCATGCGTCACCGTCAATGTCGTAGCCATCCGAATTTCCTCCTTTATTTTTCAATAGAACTTTAGAATATTCTAGTTTAAGTAGAAAAGTCAACGCGCGTTGCGGGCTCAGGGCTGTTCCGGCGCCGCCGCCACGGGCTCGCAGTCGCGGTGCCCGGCGGCGACGCAGTTGGCGAGTTTCAGCGCCTGCGCCATCTTCAGCACCAGCAGGATGCCCAGCACCACGATCACCGCGACTGCAATGGAGACCGCGAGATTGTTGCGCGCGCGCCGCTTCTCGTCTTCCGCCATGGTCAGTCGTCCGACGGCCTGCCGCGGCCCTTTTTGATGTGGGCACGCACCTTCTTGGCCTCGATGCGGCGTTCCTTGCTGGCGCGGGTTGGCCGCGTCGGGCGGCGCGTCCTGGGGATGATCGCGGCTTCGCGGATCAGTTCGACAAGCCGCGCCCGCACATCGGCGCGGTTGCGCTCCTGGGTGCGGAACTGCCGCCCGGTCAGGATCAGCACGCCGTGCTTGGTCAGCCGCGAGCCGGACAGCGCGATCAGCCGCAGCCGCACCGGATCGGGCAGGGAAGGCGAGCGCACCACGTCGAAGCGCAGTTGCACCGCCGTCGCCACCTTGTTGACGTTCTGCCCGCCCGGCCCGGTCGAGGCGATGAAGCTCTCCTCCAGCTCGCTCTCGTCGATGGCGATATGCGCGGTGATGCGGATCAGGCCCATGGGCACCTGCGGATGAGGAACCTCACCTATGCATCAATTCCCGGCGGGAGGGAATTGTAACGGATCTTTCAGGCGGCCGCCCCATGCTGGCCCGGTCGCGCCCGCGGGCGCGCTCAGCGGAGGGCATGTCGTTGCCGCACACCATCCTCGACCTGAACTTCCTGCGCGAGCTGGTCTGGCAGGACGTGCTTCTGGTGCTCATCGTCCTGGTGATTTCCCGCCTGATGATCGCGGTCATGCGCGCGGGGATGCGCCGGCTTGCCGACAGCGTGCCGCCCGGTCGCCGACTGGCCGTGCTGCGCCTGTCGCCGAAGCTGAGGCTCGCCATCGAAGTCGGCACCGTGCTCATCATCGTGCCGATCGTGGTGGAACCGACGTTTCAGAACACGGTGGCGCTGATCGCGACGGCGGGCCTGGCGCTGGCCTTCGCCTTCAAGGATTACGGCAGCTGCCTGATCGCCGGACTGGTGACGATCCTCGAAGGCACCTACCAGCCGGGCGACTGGATCGAGATGGACGGCCAATATGGCGAGGTGACCGCGATCGGCATGCGCGCCGTGCACATCGTCACCGCCGACGACACCGAGATCGTCATTCCCCATTCCAAGCTCTGGTCGGACAGCATCGCCAATGCGAGCAGCGGCCATCGCGGCCTGCTCTGCGTGGCGCCGTTCCATCTCGATGCCGACCATGACGGGATGGCGGTGTGCGCGCGCCTGAGCGCGGTCGCCGAGGCCAGCGCCTATCGCCAGCCGGACTCCAAGGTCGTCGTCAGCGCCGTGGAAAAACCCTGGGGCACGCTCTACCGCCTCAAATCCTATGTGCGCGACAGCCGCGAGCAATTCCTTTTCATCACGGATCTCACCCTGCGCGGCAAGGAAGCGCTGCGCGGCATGGGCGTCCGCTTCGCATCCGTACCCTATGCCGAGACCGCCGCCTCCTGATCGCGCGCGCCGCGCCGAACCCGGAGGTCGGATTGACAGGCAACCAAATAGTTGCATATTTCGGCCATGAGCATGGACGCGGTCTTCAAGGCGCTGGCGGATGCAAGCCGCCGCCAATTGCTGGACCGGCTGCACGACAGGAACGGCCAGGCCTTGGGCGAATTGTGCGAGGGATTGAAGATGAGCCGGCAGGCCGTGACCAAGCATCTGGCGATCCTGGAAGGCGCCAATCTGGTCGCCACGCAATGGCGCGGCCGCGAGAAGCTGCATTTCATCAATCCGGTGCCGATCAACGACATCGCCGAGCGCTGGATCGGAAAATTCGAGCGTGGCCGGCTGGCCGCGCTCTCGGCGCTGAAGAAAAATCTGGAAAGGGAAAAGCCATGAGCGACAAATTCGTCTACGTCACCTATATCCGCACCACGCCCGAGAAATTGTGGGAGGCGCTGACCACGCCGGAATTCCAGAAGCAATACTGGTTCGGGATAGAGCAGGAATGCGACTGGACCGTGGGCGCCTCGTGGACGATGCGGTTCACCGACGGCCGCGTCGCCGATGCCGGCGAGGTGCTGGAGATCGATCCGCCGAAGCGGCTGGTGCTAAAATGGCAGCACGAATGGCGTCCCGAGCTGAAGGCGGAAGGCCCCGCGCGCTGCGTCTATGAACTGGAGCCGATGGACGGCTTCGTGAAGCTCACCATCACCCACACGATCGACCAGGCGCAATCCAAGCTGATCGAGGCGGTGTCCGGCGGCTGGCCGAAGATCCTGTCGAGCCTCAAGAGCCTGCTCGAAACCGGCACCGCCCTGCCGGAGATCCCGAAGACGCCCTAAAGGGCGGCCGGGTCATTTCTGGCACTTGGCGCAATAGAAGGTTGAGCGTCCGCTCTGCACGATGCGTTTGATCGTGCCGCCGTCGTCGTGGCGGCAGGGCTTTCCGGCGCGGCCATAGACGGCGAAATGGTGCTGGAAATAGCCCAGTTCGCCGTCGACGCGCTTGTGGTCGCGCAGCGACGAGCCGCCCGCCTTCACCGCGTCGCGCAGCACGGACTTGATCGCCGGCAGCAGCGCCGCGGCCTGGGCGGCGCTGACCTCGGCGGCTTGGCGCGTGGGCGAGACGAGCGCCCGCCACAGCGCCTCGCAGACATAGATGTTGCCCAGTCCCGCGACGACGCGCTGGTCGAGCAGCGCCGATTTGACCGGCGTCTTCTTGCCTTTCAGGGCACCGCGCAGATAGGCGACGTCGAACGCCTCCGACAGCGGTTCGACGCCGAGGTCGCTGAACAGCTTGTGTTCGCCGAGCGCGGCGGTCTTGACGAGGGTCATCAGCCCGAAGCGGCGATGGTCGTTGAAGACGATGCGCGCCGGCGCGTCGGTGTCCATCACCACATGGTCGTGCTTGCCGCTGCCGGCGCCGTCGGGCGCGCGGCTGTAGTAGAACTGGCCGAGCTTGAGGTCGGCGCCCTGCGCATAGACGCTCATGCTGCCGCTCATCCCCAGATGGATCACCAGCGTCTCGCCGTCGTCGAGATCGGCCAGGATGTATTTGGCCCGCCGCCACAGCCGCGTCACGCGCCGCCCGGTAAGGCGCAGGGCGAAATCCTTGGGGAAGGGGATGCGCAGGTCGCCGCGCCGCGTCTCGACATGGGTGAAGCGATGCCCCTCCAGCGCCGGCAGCAGCCCCATCCGCACGGTCTCGACTTCGGGCAGCTCGGGCATTGCATAACCTTGTCATCCCGGCCGGGCGATGCGAAAGCATCGCGCCGGGGCGGGGAGCCGCCGTGCTCTCTCGCCACGGCCCCGGACCGCACCGTGGCGCGGCCGGGATGGCAATAGTGTATTGTCCGACGCAATGAGCAACACCAAACCGACCGCCTCCTTCGGCTACCGCGACGTGCCCGAGGCCGAGAAGGAAGCCCTCGTGCGCGAGGTCTTCTCCTCGGTGGCGCGGCGCTACGACCTGATGAACGATCTGATGAGTGGCGGCATCCACCGGCTGTGGAAGGACGCGATGGTGGCGTGGCTCGATCCGCGGCCGGGCCGGCGGGTGCTGGACGTGGCGGGCGGCACCGGCGACATCGCGTTCCGCATCGCCGAGACGGCGCGCGCCCGCGGCGGCGCGGCCGAAATCGTGGTCTGTGACATCAATGCCGACATGCTGGGCGAGGGCGTGCGCCGCGCGCGCGCCAGGGGCGAGGCCGCGCTCTCCTGGGTCTGCGGCGACGCCGAGTGCCTGCCGGTGCCCGACGCCAGCATGGACGCCTATACGATCGCCTTCGGCATCCGCAACGTGACCCATATCGACGTGGCGCTGCGCGAAGCGCGCCGCGTGCTCAGGCCGGGCGGGCGCTTCCTCTGCCTGGAATTCTCGCGCGTCGAGGCGCCCGGACTGGACGCGCTCTACGACGCCTATTCGATGCATGTGCTGCCGCGTCTGGGGCAGGCGGTGGCGGGAGACGGCGAGGCCTATCGCTACCTGGCCGAAAGCATCCGCCGCTTCCCGCCGCAGCAGGACTTCGCGCGCATGATCGAGCAGGCGGGGCTTTCGCGCGTCAAGGTGCGCAACCTGACCGGCGGCATCGCGGCGCTGCATTCGGCCTGGCGGATCTGATGGGTGCGCTGGGCGATATCGCGCGCCTGCTGCACATCGCGCGCACGCTGGCGCGGCACGACGCGCTGATCCCGCGCGAATATCTGGCCGCCATGCCGCCATCGCTGAAGCTGGCGCGCGCCGTCCTCGGCATCGGCCCCAAGACGGACAAGGACCTGCCGCCGGGGCAGCGCCTGGCGCGGGCGCTGGAGCGCCTCGGCCCCGCCCATATCAAGCTCGGCCAGGTGCTGGCGACGCGGCCCGATCTGGTCGGCGCCGATATCGCGCTGGCGCTGGAGCAGTTGCAGGACCGCCTGCCGCCTTTCGCGACCGCCGCGGCGCGCGCCGTGGTGGAGAATGCGCTGGGCAAACCGCCGGACGCGCTGTTCGCCGGTTTCAGCGAACCGGTCGCCGCCGCGTCGATCGCCCAGGTCCACCAGGCCTGGACCACGGACGATCCGCCGCGCCGCGTCGCGGTCAAGATCCTGCGGCCCGGCATCGAGACCGAATTCGCGCGCGATCTGTCGGCGCTGGCCTTCGCCGCGCGCCTGGCGGAGCGGGTCTCGAAGGAGGCGCGCCGCCTGCGCCCGGTCGCGATGGTCGACGCGGTCGCGCTTTCGGTGGCGCTGGAGCTCGACCTCCGGATGGAGGGTGCCGCCGCGTCCGAACTGGCCGAGCGCACCAGCACCGAGGCGGATTTCCGCGTACCGGCAATCGACTGGAACCGCACCTCGGCGCGGGTGCTGACCAGCGAATGGATCCAGGGCACGCCGGTGCGCGACGTGGCGGCGCTCGAAGCCGCCGGCCACCATCCCAAACGCATCGCCCAGCTCGTGCTGCGCAGCTTCCTCACCCAGGCGCTACGCGATGGTTTTTTCCACGCCGACATGCATCCGGGCAACCTGTTCGTCGACGCGCAGGGCCGGCTGGTGGCCGTCGATTTCGGCATCATGGGGCGGCTCGATCCGGCGATGCGCCGCTTCATGGCGGAGACGCTGGCGGGATTCCTGGCGCGCGACTACATGCGCGTGGCGCAGATCCATTACGACGTCGCCTTCGTGCCGGCGCATCATCCGGTGGAGAC
>JAATGL010000120.1 GCA_015654705.1 Alphaproteobacteria bacterium
CCGCCCAATGCGATCCCGGAAGCGCTGTTCCTTTTCAACGTGGGCGTGGAACTCGGCCAGCTGATGTTCATCGCGGCCGCCGCGCTCGCCATGGTGGCGCTTGCCTGGGTATCGCGCCGCCTGCCGCAATGGTGGGAGACCTGGCGCGCGGAAATCCCACCCTACGCCATCGGCTCCTTCGCGGGCTTCTGGTTCATCGAACGTCTCGTAACGGTTTTCACTTAGGTCTGCTCCAGGGAGGAAATTATGCATAGGAAGTTTGGATATCTGCTTGCCGCCACGGCGTTCGCCGCGATTGCCGTTCCGCCTTGCGCCTTCGCGCAGGGCGCCGATCCGGCAAGCCGCCAGGCCTATTTCGGCGACCTGCATCTGCACACCAGCTATTCGTTCGACGCCTGGGCGATGATGGGCACCAAGATCACGCCGGAAGACGCCTATCGTTTCGCCAAGGGCGAGACGATCACCTACCTGGGCAAGCAGGTGCATCGCGTCGATCCGCCGCTCGACTTCCTGGCCGTGACCGACCATTCGGAATATCTGGGCGTGATGCGCCAGCTCGACGACAACAGCAGCTCGTTCTCGCAATCGGCGGTCGGCAAGGATATCAAGAAGGACCCGATGAAGGGCTTCCTCTCGATCTTCCGCAACAACACGTCGTCCTCCCGCGAGATTTCCGGCTTCGACGGATCGGCGGTCATGCAGGACGCCTGGCAGCACGAAATGGACGCCGCCAACGCCAACTACCAGCCGGGCAAGTTCACGACCTTCATCGCCTATGAATGGACCAGCATGCCGCAGGGCCGCTACAACCTGCACCGCAACGTGATCTTCAACGGCGACCATGCGCCGCTGCCCTTCACCTCCAGGGATTCGCAGCGCCCGGACGATCTGTGGACCTATCTCGAAAAGACGCGCGAGCAGGGCATCGACGTCATCGACATTCCGCACAACGCGAATGCCAGCGGCGGCTTGATGTTCGACTGGGTCAACAGTGACGGCAAGCCGATCGACGAGGCCTATGCCCAGCGCCGCGCCAGCAACGAGCCCCTGACCGAAATCTACCAGAACAAGGGCGGCTCGGAGACGGTGCCGGAATTGTCGTCGGCCGACGAGTTTTCCAATTTCGAGGTGATGGACACGCTGCTCCTCGGCAACGTGAAAAGCGCGCCGCCGGGCAGCTATGTGCGCGACGCCGAGGGCCGCGGCCTGGTCATCCAGAACAGGGTCGGCGTCAACCCCTACAAGCTGGGTTTCGTCGCCGCCAGCGACTTCCACAACGGCCTCAGCACCTCGGCCGAGAACGCCTTCGCGGGATTTGTCTTCGGCGTCGATCCCAACGTCACGCTTCCCGGACCGGACGCCGCCAAGAAAGTGCTGACGCCGCAGCCCGCCCTGTTCCCGGTCGACCCCGACTCGGCGGAGACCACGTCCAACATTCCGTCTCCGGTCATTCCCAATCTGCCGTACAATCCGGCGAAGACCACTGATCCCACGACGTTCGGTTCGGCCGGCCTGACCGGTGTGTGGGCGGAGGAGAACACGCGGCCTTCGATCTTCGCCGCCTTCCGCCGCAATGAGACGTTCGCGACATCGGGTACGCGGCTGCGCATCCGCTTCTTCGGCAGCTGGGATTATCCCTCTGGCCTGACCGACCATTCCGATTGGGTGGCGACCGCCTATTCCCAGGGTGTTCCGATGGGCGGCGATCTGCCGGCCAAGGCGGAGGCGGGCAAGGCGCCGCGCTTCGCGGTGTGGGCCGTGAAGGATCCCGACGGCGCCAATCTCGACCGCGTGCAGATCGTCAAGCTCTGGACCGAGGGCGACGGCTACAAGGAAAAGATCTTCGACGTGGCGCTGTCGGACGGCCGTAAGGTCGACGGCAAGACCGGCCATGCGCCGCCGGTCGGCAACACGGTCGATCTGAATACCGCGACCTACAAGAACTCCATCGGGGCGACGCAGCTTTCGGCCACCTGGCAGGATCCGGAATTCGATCCCTCCAAGCCGGCCGTCTATTACGCGCGTGCGCTCGAAATCCCGACGCCGCGCTGGACCACGATCCTCGCGGTCAAGACGCATCTGCCGCTGCCGGACAATGGCCGCGCCATCCTGCAGGAGCGGGCCTGGGCCTCGCCGATCTGGTACACGCCGGCGAAATCGACCGCCTCGCGTGAGACTTCAAAGCACAATCAGGCGCACGGCTAAGGCGTCATCACCATTGGGGCGCGCGGCGATGGTTTGCCGCGCGCCTTTTATTTTATGTCCGCGAGTCCGGACGTCACATCGCGTGCATCGTCAATTTATCTCTCGGGCGGTGTATCGGCTGTCGGTCCTTTGAACCGCTCCCGCACGATTTCGTAGAACAGCGGCACGAAGAAGATCGCCAGGATCGTCGCCGACAGCATGCCGCCGATCACGCCGGTTCCGATATCGTTCTGGCTGGCGGCGCCGGCGCCGGTCGAGATCGCGAGCGGAATGACGCCGGCGATGAAGGCTAGCGAAGTCATCAGGATCGGGCGCAGGCGCAGCCGTGC
>JAATGL010000095.1 GCA_015654705.1 Alphaproteobacteria bacterium
GAGGCGGGCAAGCCGATGCTGTCGCGTCTGTCGCTTCTCTTCGATTCCGTGGACCGCATCTCGCTGCTGGGCAAGAACGGCAACGGCAAATCGACGCTGGCCAAGCTGATCGCGGGAAAGCTCACGCCGATGAGCGGCGAGCTGACGCGGGCGCGCAAGCTGGTGCCCGGCTATTTCCCGCAGCACCAGCTGGAGGAACTGGACGGCCGCTACACGCCGATCGAGACGCTGGGCCATCTGCGGCCCAAGCTGACGATGGAGCAGCTGCGCGGGCAATTGGGCGGCTTCGGCTTCTCCTCCGACAAGGCGATGACCAAGGTGGCCAATCTTTCCGGCGGCGAGCGGGCGCGGCTGATGCTGGCGCTGGCGACGCTGGACAAGCCCAACATGCTGATCCTCGACGAGCCGACCAACCATCTCGACATCGACGCGCGCAGCGAACTCCTGAACGCGCTCAACGATTTCGACGGCGCGGTGATCCTGGTCAGCCACGACCGGCGCCTGCTGGAGGCCACGGCGGATCGCCTGCTGCTGGTCGCCAACGGCGCGGTCGAGCCGTTCGACGGCGATCTCGACGACTACCGCAAATTCCTGCTCTCCGGCGACAACACCGCGACGCGGCGCATCGAGGCCAAGCCGAAGGCGGAGGACCGCCGCGCCACCGCCGAACGCCGCCGCCAGCTGAAGCCGATCAAGGACAAGATCGAGGCGGCGGAGCACCAGATCGCCGACCTCAACAAGGAGGTCGCCAAGCTCGATTCGGCGCTGGCCGATCCGCTGCTGTTTACCAAGGATCCGGCCAAGGGGCGTTCGGTCTCGAAGAAGCGCGCCGACGCCGCACGCAAGCTGGCCGACATCGAGGCGCGCTGGATCGCCCTGCAGGAGGAATACGAAAACGCGATGGCGGACGCCTAAGCGGTGCCCGCTTGACCACGCATATCCGGGCAGTTATATGTCAATCAATAGCCAGCAGGTTATCGGTTGAAGATGCCGAACGCGCACAATGTGCTCTTCAGGACGCTCGCCGACCCGACAAGGCGGGCCATCTTCGAACGCCTGTGCCGCGACGGCGAGCAGACGGTCGGGGCCCTGACCGCTCCGTCCGGCGTCTCGCAGCCGGCGGTCTCGAAGCATCTGGGAGTTCTGAAGCAGGCCGGGCTGGTGCGGGACCGTCACGAAGGCCGCCAGACGCATTACAGCGCGCAGCCCGGCGCGCTCGCGCCGCTGATCGACTGGACGGGCCGGATGGCCGGCTTCTGGCAAAGCCGGTTCGACCGCCTCGAAGATCTTCTGAAAAGGATGGACCAATGAGCGAACCCGCAAGCGAAACGCGCAGCGTCATCGTCGAACGCGAGTTGTCTTTTCCGCCGGAAAAGGTCTGGCGCGCGCTGACGCAACCGCACCTGATCGCGGAATGGCTGATGAAGAACGATTTCGAGCCATCGGCCGGCCACCGTTTCAATCTTCGCGCCGATTGGGGTGCCGTCGACTGTCAGGTGGTGAGCGTCGAGCCGAACAGGACGCTGTCCTACACATGGGCGGCCTTCGGTCTGGAAAGCGTCGTGACCTGGACCCTCACCCCCACGGGCACGGGAACCCATCTGCGCATGGAGCATGTAGGCTTCCGGCCGGATCAGGACCAGGCCTATCAGGGCGCCAAGTTCGGTTGGCAGAAATTCTTCGCGAATCTGGAGCAGGTCGTGGCGCGGGAGGATTGATGCCGGTACAGGACAGGAATTTGAAGCGGCCCATGACTCCATCGGACCGCATCGACCAGATGGCCGCCGAACTCATAGACTGGCGCGGCACGACCTTCGCCGGCATCCGCAAGAGCGTCCTTGCGGCAGACCGCGGG
This sequence comes from Alphaproteobacteria bacterium, assembly GCA_015654705.1. Lineage (GTDB taxonomy): Bacteria > Pseudomonadota > Alphaproteobacteria > Micropepsales > Micropepsaceae > Rhizomicrobium. Next base: position 1,856 of record JAATGL010000095.1, read on the forward strand.
ATCGTCGAGGACTGGAAGTGGATGGGGAGCCCGGTGTGGTCGTGCGACGGGCTCATCGCCGTCGCCAACGCCCACAAAGGCAAGGTAAAGCTGACCTTTGCCTATGGCGCGCACTTTGCCGATCCCGACAAGCTTTTCAACGCGGGCTTTGAAGGCAATGCGAGACGCGCGATCGATTTTTTCGAGGGCGACAAGATCGATGCGCGCGCCCTGACAGATTCTCGTCCGTGCCGCCATCGATTACAATCGGACAAGGAAGAAGAAAGCGCCCGCCCGCGCCAAAGCGCGCAAAAGCAAAACGGCATGACGCGCGGGTCGGCGCTTAGCCCTTGAGCGCCCGCGCCGCAATGTCGCCCCACCCCCTCTGCGCCTGGCGATAGCGCGACGGCGCGCCGTCCAGGTTCTTCGCGACCTGCGCGAAGATCGCGCGCGCCTCGTCGTGGCGGCCGAGGCGGTCGAGCACCAGGCCGTAGCGGGCGCGCGCCTCCTCGCCGGAGAAATAGGGCACCAGACGCGCGTATTCCTCCGCCGCCTCGGCATCCTTGCCCTGCAGTTCGAGGCTGCGCGCATAGATCAGATGCGCCTCCTGCGAAACGAAGCTGGGATCGGCCTTCTGCAGCGCGTCGAGCGCGGCCTGCGCGCCGGCGCCGTCGCCGCTCAGGAACAGCGCCCGCGCCAGGCCCTGCAGCAGGGCGGGATCGTCCTTGAACTGGCCCTGCAGGGCGTTGCGATAGAGCTCGATGGCGTCCGCATGACGGCCGCGCTGCACGAGCTGCTCGGCCAGCGCGCGCTTGGCGTCGACGGAGCCGATCATCTCCGCCTCGCGCATCGCGGCGCGGAAGTCCTTGTCGGGATCGACGGCGCGCGCCGCACCGCTCTTCAGCCGCTGCGCGCCGCGGCTGCGCACCAGTTCCGGCACGATCACCATGAACAGATAGATCAGCGGCCCGATGCCCGGAAGGAACACCATCACATAGATCCACGGAAAGATGTTTCCCGTGCGCACCGCGTGCACGACGCAGAGCACCAGCAGCCCGAGCGACAGAAGGCCCAGGGGCGATGTGAGATATCCCAGCAAGCCGAACACGGCGGTCTCCGTAAGGGGGGCGGGTGTAGCAAGGGCGCGCGCCATCCGGCAAGCGGCGCCGGACTACGCCTGCTTCTCGAATTTCCCGCTCGGCATTTCCTTCCAGTAGGTCACGTCATGGCCGGCGGCCCTGGCGTCCTTCCAGGCGGTGCGCGCGGCGGCCAGCGCGGCTGCGTCGCGGCCGTCGAACATCAGCACGATGCGGGTGAGGTCCTTGACGCCGTCCCAGGCGGGCGGGCGGGCGCCGCCGACCAGGAACAGCACATTGGCGGCGTTGGGATTGGTCTCCTCGACGGTGATCAGCACCTTCTGGCGCACGCTGTCGCCGTCGCCCGTCTGTGCGTGCGACAGGAAGCTCGCCTCGTCATAGGTCCACAGCAGATTGTCGATCGCTTCGGCGCGCTCGGCGGATTCGGTGCGGATCAGCGCCCGCCAGCCGCGCTCCAGCGTCTTCTCGATCAGCCCCGGCAGCACCTCGTCCAGCGCCCGGCGTTCGAGATGGTAGAAAAGGGTTTCGGTCATTCCATCCTATCGTCGTAGCCGCCCTCGAGGCGGCCATCCAGTGCATGAACCAAATTGAGCTCTCGAACGATAGTCTGGATGGCCGGGTCGAGCCCGGCCATGACGAAGACGACCATCACCCCTCGTAATGATCCGCCACCAGACGGTCCAGCAGCCGCACGCCGTAGCCGGGGCCCCAGCTCTGGTTGATGTCGGTTTTCGGCGCGCCCATCGCGGTGCCGGCGATATCGAGATGCGCCCACGGCGTATCGTCGACGAAGCGCTGCAGGAACTGCGCCGCGGTGATCGAAC
>JAATGL010000155.1 GCA_015654705.1 Alphaproteobacteria bacterium
CTGATCTACAACGGCTTCTGGTTCTCGCCCGAGCGCGAGATGCTGCAGGCGGCGATCGACCGCAGCCAGGAATTCGTCGGCGGCACGGTCCGGCTCAAGCTCTACAAGGGCAATGTGAGCGTGGTCGGCCGCGCATCGCCTTATTCGCTGTATGCGCAGGACCTCGTGACCTTCGAGGACGACCAGGGCGCCTACGACCAGAAGGACGCTGCCGGCTTCATCAAGCTGAACGCCCTGCGCCTGCGCACGCTGGCGATGCGAAAGAGGAAATTGCGGAAATGACTGCGAACGATCCGCAGATCGAATATTGGAACGGTGCGGCCGGCGAGCGCTGGGCGGCGTATCAGGAGCGGCTCGACCGGGCGATGGCGGGCATCACTGCGCCGGCGCTGGCCTTCGCGGAGGCGAAGCCCGGCGAGCGCGTGCTCGACATCGGCTGCGGCTGCGGGACGACCGCGATCCTTCTGTCGAAGGCGGTGGGGCCAGGCGGCAACGTCACCGGCGTGGACATCTCCGAGCCGATGCTGGCCGTCGCGCGGGCGCGGGGCACCGGCCTTAATTTCCGCAAGGCCGACGCGGCGACGCAGCTTTTTCATCCGACGCACGATCTGGTCTTCTCGCGCTTCGGCGTGATGTTTTTCGCCGATCCGGTCGCTGCCTTCGCCAATATCCGCAAGGCGGTGGCGCCGCATGGCAGGCTCGCCTTCGTCTGCTGGGGCGACGTGAAGGAAAACCTCTGGGTCACGGCGCCGTTCGCCGCCGCTCGCGATCTGTTGCCGCCGCAGGAACCGATGGAGCCGTTCGCGCCGGGGCCGTTCGCCTTCGCCGATGCGGGACGGGTGCGGGACATTCTTGCCCGCTCCGGCTTTCGCGACATCCGCATCGAAAAGCTCGACACCGTCATGAACATGGGCGCGACGGCGCAGGATGCCACGACCCAGACGCTCAACATTGGCCCGCTCGCACGCGCCGTGTCCGAAGTCGATGAAGCCGCGCGGGAAAATATCGGCGCCGTGGTGCGCAATGCGCTCGCCGAATTCGCCACCCCCGCCGGCATCACCCCGCCGGCGTCGTGCTGGCTGGTGGGCGCGACGGTCTAGACGTCGGGCGCCGAATGGGCGAAGTCGCGACGTGGGCGCGACAGTGCGTCGGCACTGATGAAGATCAGCCGCCTCCGGAATGCGAGCGGGCTTTCGACCAGAAGCGTTGATTTCAGCGATTCCAATCCGCCTGCGAAAAAAGGCTCATGCAGGAATCGGCCGGGTTGCTCCGGCCATGCCGGAACCGGCATCCGCGCGGACAGGGCAAGGTGTTCTGTCAGGGCGGCAAGGTAGGCGTCTTGCAGATGGCCCAACTTCTGCGGTTCGCCACCAAGCGCGGCCTCGCGTTCGGCCTGTGTCATAGTCTGCCATGAATCAAGAAACTCGCGCACGGCGCGGTCGAAGGCATCCGCCGCGGCGATCGTTCGCGCCGCAATCTCCGCAATCGTTTTCGGCCGCGCCATCAGGTGGAACTCGCGTGGTCGCCGAAAATCTCCTCGAGACCGAATTGCGTCTTCGGCGGCAGTCTTCCAAGTGGATAATATCGCGAAATCGTCGCGAGCGCATCCTGCACGGTCGCGATTCCGAGAATGGCACCCAGCTTGCGGATGTCATCCACATCCGTGCTGCCGCCAACGCCTCCGACGCGCATGGAGATGCACTTCATGGCAAAAAGATAGGCGGGGGTCGCCACCAGCACGCGCAGCCCCGGGTTGTTTTCGTCGGGATAGCTGTGAAAAAAAAGTTTGGCCTCGTCGCTCGCATCCGCCGCGCTCAGAAAACCCTTCACGCCGTCATTGATCCAGTTCGGCTCCCAGCCGAATTCGTCTGCGACGATTTGTGCGGCTTGGCGCACGAATTTTCCGTCATTCTCGAACACGGCATCGACGTCCTGCGTACCGACGCGAAAATCGGTCGTCAGCACGAGCGCCGATCCGCCATACACCGATATTTCAAGAACCTTGCCGGCGGCTTGCGCCAGTTCGCCTATCCGCTCGAACGCCCGATGGAGCGTCGTGCGGTCGAAGGGTTTCGAGGGGCGGGGCATCACACATCCAGCGCCGCGTAGAGCGCGTTGTCCTGGATGAATTCGCGGCGGGGTTCGACGAGTTCGCCCATCAGCTTGGTGAAGAGGTCGTCGGCCTCATCGGCGTGCTCGACCTTCACCTGCAAGAGCGTGCGGGCGTTCTCGTCCAGCGTGGTTTCCCAGAGCTGCTGCGCGTTCATCTCGCCCAGCCCCTTGTAGCGCTGCATGGTCAGGCCCTTGCGGCCCCATTCGAAGATCGCGGCCAGCAATTCGCTGGGCGAGCGCACCTCGCGGTCCTCATCCTTGCGCCTGAGGCGGCCCGATTTCAGATAGGCGGCCTGCAGGTCTGCGGCCAGGCGGTCGAGCTTGCGCGCGTCGGCGCTGGCGATCAGCGGCCCGTCGATGGCGACCGCCTCGCGCACGCCGCGCACCTCGCGCCAGAACTTCAGGCCGCCGTCGGGCGTCGGCTCGCCGTGCCAGCCGCGCTCCAATTCGTCCGACAAGAGATCGAGCCGCTTGGCGATATAGCCGGCCGCGGCGGCCGCTTTGTCGCGGTCGTTGAGGATATTGGGATTGAGCGCGCCGGAGATCGCCGCCTGCTCCAGCAGGAAGCGCGGATAATGATGCGGGAAGCCCTCCAGCGCCGCCTTGGCGGCACGCGCCTTTTCCACCAGTGCGTCGAAATCGGCGCCGGCAATGGTCTCGCCGGTGTGCAGCGTGAAGGAAGCGCCGGCCGAGCCTTCGGCGATCAGGTAGTTTTCCAGCTCGCGCTCGTCCTTCAGATAGCGCTCGGATTTGCCGCGCGCCGCCTTGTAGAGCGGCGGCTGGGCGATGAACATGTGGCCGCGCTCGATCAGCTCCGGCATCTGGCGGTAGAAGAAGGTCAGCAGCAGCGTGCGAATATGGGCGCCGTCGACATCGGCGTCTGTCATGATGATGATCTTGTGGTACCGCAGCTTGTCGGCGTTGAATTCCTCGCGCCCAATGCCGGTGCCGAGCGCGGTGATCAGCGTCGCGATCTCCTGGCTCGACAGCATCTTGTCGAAGCGGGCGCGCTCCACGTTCAGGATCTTGCCGCGCAGGGGCAGCACCGCCTGGTTGGCGCTGTTGCGCGCCTGCTTGGCGCTGCCGCCGGCCGAGTTGCCCTCGACCAGGAACAGCTCGCATTTGGCCGGGTCGCGCTCCTGGCAGTCGGCCAGCTTGCCGGGCAGCGAGGCGCCGTCCAGCGCGCCCTTGCGCCGCGTCAGCTCGCGCGCCTTGCGGGCCGCCTCGCGCGCCATCGCCGCTTCCATCACCTTGCCGACGACGCCGCGCGCCTCGCTCGGATGCTCCTCGAACCAGCGCGACAGCTTCTCCAGCACGACGCCTTCGACGACCGGGCGCACTTCGGAGGAGACCAGCTTCTCTTTGGTCTGCGACGAGAATTTGGGATCGGGCACCTTGACCGACAGCACGCAGGTCAGCCCCTCGCGGCAATCGTCGCCGGTCAGCGCGATCTTGTCGCC
>JAATGL010000169.1 GCA_015654705.1 Alphaproteobacteria bacterium
CCAGCGAGGAAGACACGATCCGTCGCTATGCCGAGGCGCTGCTGCGAGAGGGTGCGCTGGACGATGCGGATTTTCCCAGCGTCAAATCGCGCATTCCAGGCTGGGTTCCCGACCAGCTGCTGGAAATCCTGCTCGAGCCGCTCGAATGGTTCGGCGGCAATGCCGGCCGCTTCACGCTGATGCGCTACCGCTCGCGCGAGATGACCGCGGTCGCCATCCGCCTGAAGCCCGACATCATCCACTGCCATGACTGCATGACGCTGCCGGCCGGCTATCACATCAAGCAGGCGCTCGGCATCCCGCTGGTCTACGACGCGCACGAGATCTACGAGGCGGCCGCCTCGCGGATGGCCGGGATCACGGACTATTACGCGCGCATCCACACCAAATATCTGCGTCACGTCGACGGTTTCATCACCATCAACGACAGCGCGGCGCTCTATTACCGCCACGCCTATCCGGCGGCACCGCCCGCCGTGGTGATCCGCAACGCCATCGCGCTGACGCCGACGCTGCCCTATGATGGCCGGCTGCACGATGCGGCGGGCCTGCCGCTGTCGCAGCACATTCTGCTCTATCAGGGCGGCTACTCGACCGAGCGCGGCCTGCCGATCCTGGTGCGCGCGGCCTCGATGCTGCCGGACGGTTGGACGCTGGTGATGATGGGCTGGGGGCCGCTGGCCGGCCAGCTCAAGCAGATCGCCGCCTATACCAGCGCGCGCGCCGGGCGCGACGCCTCGGATGCGGGCCAGGCGAAGGTGCGCTTCATTCCGCCGGTGCCGGCGCGCGAGCTCAAATCGTGGACCCAGGGCGCCAGCGTCGGCATCATTCCCTATGAGGGCAAGATGCTGAATCACTGGATTTCCACGCCCAACAAGCTTTGGGAATATCCCAGCGCCGGCGTGCCGCTGATCGTGCAGCCCTTTCCCGAGATGCGACGCGTGGTGACGGTCTATCGCTGCGGCTGGGTGCTGCCGGAGACGCTGACGGCGAGCGCCATCGCCGATCTGGTGGCTTCGCTCGACGACGCGATGATCGCGGAGGCCAGGCAGGGCTGTCAGCGCTTCATCGAGGTCGACAATTGGGTGGCGCGCTACGAGAAGCGGCTGCTCGATCTCTATGCGACGCTGGCGCCGGCGGCGAGGCCATGATGAGCAACACGCAAATCGCCGTGGCTGTCCTCCTGTTCGCCGCGGGCGCCGGCGTCGTGGCGCTGCTGGTCTTCCTGCGCGAGCGCTGGGGCGCGGGCGGGCAGAAGCGCGTGCTGGGCTATCGCGACATCTATGAGCCGCTGTTCGCCGATCTGTGGTCGGACGAGATGCATCGCCGCCTGACCGCCCTGTTCGTGGCGCAGCGCATCGCCAAATCCCGCAGCGCGGCGCGCGGGCTTGCCAATGTGCTGATCTCCTTCATCCGCCGCCGCCTGTCGGGCACCACCGGGCCCGATGCGGACAGGGCGAGCTTCGAGGACGTCCGCCTGGCGCTGACGATCCTGGGCACCCGCGCCGTGCGCCGAGCGCAGGCCGAGAGCGGCCAGAACATCGATCTCGGCGGCATCCATTTCCGCGGCGCCGCCCTGTTCGGTGTGAACCTGCAGGGCTTCCGGCTGGTGCAGTGCAATTTCGACGGCTGCCAGCTCGCCAGCACGCGGCTGATGGGCGCCGACCTTTCCGGCGCGTCGCTGGTAGGCGCCGCGCTGCAGCGCGCCGATCTGCGCAACGCCGATCTCTCGGAGGCCGATCTCAGTGACGCCGATCTCACCGGCGCGCGGGTCACGGCGGCGCGCTTCACCAACGCCAATATCAGCGGCGCGATCCTGAGCGACGCGAGCGGCTTGGTGCAGGAGCAGCTCGACCAGGCCTACGGCGACACCGGCACCGCCATCCCCGAGAAGCTGCGATTCACGCCCGGACGGTCGCAGCGCCTGCGCGGCCGCGCCCAGCCACCCGCCTGAGTTCGGGAGAGAACATGGACAGCGAGTATTTCCGCCATGAGACCGCCGTGATCGATGCCGGCGTCGAGATCGGCGCCGGCACCAAGATCTGGCATTTCGCCCATGTCCTCGGCGGCTCGCGGATCGGCGCGGGCTGCGTCGTGGGCCAGAACGTGGTGATCGGGCCCAAGGTGCAGATCGGCCGGGGCTGCAAGATCCAGAACAACGTCTCGGTCTATGAGGGCGTGACGCTGGAGGACGACGTGTTCTGCGGGCCGTCGATGGTGTTCACCAACGTGCTCTTGCCGCGCGCCCATGTCAGCCGGCGTGCCGAATTCCTGCCGACCCTGATCCGGCGCGGCGCCAGCATCGGTGCCAATGCCACCATCGTCTGCGGCCATACGGTCGGCGCCTATGCGATGGTGGGCGCCGGGGCGGTGGTGACGCGCGACGTGCCCGACTTTGCGCTGGTCGTGGGCACGCCGGCCCGGCGCATCGGCTGGGTCAGCCGCAGCGGCGAACGCCTGGGCGCGGATCTGGTCTGTCCGCGCACCGGCGAGCGCTATCGCCTGGACGGCGACCATCTGGCGCTGATCGAATAGGCGTGCGTCAGGCTTTCGCCGCGGGACGGATGTCCGGCCGGTGGAACGGCTTGTCGCCCAGGATCGTCACGCGATGCATCACGCGCTCATGGCTGGCATAGTCGCCGACCGTATAATGCTGCGTCACGCGGTTGTCCCAGAACGCCAGCGTCTTCGGCCGCCAATGCCAGCGCACCAGGAATTGCGGCTGCTGGATCTGCTCATAGAGCAGGTCGAGTAGCTTGCGGCTCTCCGAATGGCTGAGCCCCAGGATGCGCGTGGTGAACGCCGGATTGACGAACAGGCTGTTGCGGCCCGTTTCCGGATGGGTGCGCACCACGGGATGCGTGGTCGGCGGATGGTCACGCCGTGTCCAGGCGAAACGCTCGATGCCGATGTCCATGCGGGCGAAACGCTCCTCGGAATAGGAGCGGGCGAAATCGTGGCTGGCGATCAGCGGCGCCAGGAAATTGCGGATCGGCAGCGACAGCGACTCATACGCCGCGCGCGTGCTGGCCCATAGCGTGTCGCCGCCGGTGGGCGGCGTCTCATGGGCGTAAACCAAGCACGCCATCGGCGGCGTGTCGATGAACGTCACGTCGGAGCGCCAGTTGCCGCTGTCGTCGATCGCCCACTGGTCCTGCAGCAGGACCACTTCCTCGACGCCCGCCACATGTGGCCGGATGGGATGGACATGCAGGGTTCCGAAGCGCGCCGCGAAATCGCGCTGCTGGCGCGGCGTCAGCACCTGATCCTCGAAGAACAGCACCTCATAGCGCAGCAAGGCCCTGCGGATGCCGGAAATGGTGTCGTCCGACAGGTTCAGGGACAGATCGATTCCCTCGATCTTCGCGCCCAGGGTGGACGAGAGGGGCGTGATGCGGAACGCGCCGCTCAAGGCGGCGGATTCGCGCGGCGTGACTGCGGGCGTGGCGCTCATGGGGCGATAAAACTATAAATACTCTATCAGGTCAATGGAGTATTTTTTCGCCGCCCGTGGAACCTTTTTAGCCTTACGTCGCCAGAACATAGACGAAGGCAAGATAAGTCATCTGGTGGATGAACTGGTCGGTCCCGAACGCGATCCAATACCGTGCGTCCTCGATCGTCCAGCCCTGGCTCGAATCGAGGCGGGCCTTGGCCCAATCGACATGGTAATGCACCACGAACTCGACGAACATGACGGCGGCGATCGCCGGCAGCGAACGGGTGAGCACCAGCAATGCCGGGACCGACAGGACCGCATGCAGCCCGGCATGCCCCAGTCCGCCCAGATGGCCGTAGATCGCCTTGGCCCGGACCTGGTTCTGGGTCTGAAAGACGAAATCGCAAAGGAAATGCTTGATCTGGAACAGCGCCAGCGCAAGCAGCACGGCAAGAAGCGGCGAGGTCATGCGCAGTCCTTTCGCGTGGAGATCATGTCCCGGCGCCGAAGGCGCGCGAGAAAAATGTTTTCATGCGCGCCAGCAGGTCGGTCTCCACGGCCGCGCGGCGCGACGCGCGCTGCACCAGGTCTTCGTTCTCATGCTGGCGCTGGGCCAGGACGCGGCTGAAGCGCTCTGCCAGTTCCGGCGATTTGTGCAGGATGGCCTCGATCGCGTCCTTGGTGATCTCCAGCACGCGCATGCGGGTGAGCGCGGTGACCGTCGCGCTGCGCGGCGCGCCGGTCATCAGCGACATCTCGCCGACGACGTTGCCGGTGGCGAGCACGGCGGCCTCCTGCGCGCTGCCGTCCGCGCCGCGCAGCGTGACGCTGGCGGCGCCCTCCAGGATGATGAACATCGACGACGGCGCGCCGCCCTGGGCCATCAGCACCGTGCCGGCCGGCAATTCGTGCGCCCTGCTGTGCCCGATCAGCATGTCGGTCTGTGCCGCGTCGAGCACGTCGCAGAACAGGTCCGCGCGGCAGATCGCGGCGCGGATTTCCTCCTCGCCCAGCACGAAATCCAGGTTCGGCTTGGCGCTCATCTCGATCTGGGTGACCGGCAGCGGCAGATCGTTCTGCTGCACCACGTCCATCAGCGCGCGCAGCATGTGCGAGCGCGCGCTCTCCGGCTCGATCTGGTCGGGATGAGCGAAGAAGCGGACCTCGTAAAGCGCGCTGTCTCCGGCGAATTTGGAAAGGATCACGCTGGGCACCGGCACGCGCACCAGGCCGGGATGGCGCGTCGCCTTGAACGCCTCGCCCAGCAGCATGTCCACCACGCGGTCGGACGGCACGCGGTTGTCGATGCTGATCCCGACCGAGAGGCGCTTGGCCTCGCGCGGCCGGCTGTGATTCATCACCGGGTTGGTCGTCACCATGTGGTTGGGGATCATCAGCCGCCGCCCGTCTTCGAGCGCCAGAAAGGTCGAGCGCCAGGAGATGCCCACCACGCGGCCATAGACCGGCTCGGGCATCTGGTCGGAAAACACCGTCAGGTAATCGCCGATCGCATAGGAGCCGTCGAGATTGATGGCCAGCCCGCTGAACAGATCCTGGATCACCGCCTGCAGCGCGATGCCCAGGATGATCGCGGTGGCGCCCGAAGCGGTCACCAGCCCGGTGACCGACAGCCCCGCCTCCGCCCAAAGCCCGATCGACAGGCCGAGCACGACCAGCGCGACGGTGACGATGTCGCGGATGAGCGCGGGCGTGTCGCGGCCGGTCCGCCGCTTGATGTAGCCGTGCCAGTAGAAACGGCGGATCAGCTGATCCGCCAGCAGGAAGACCGCCACGATCAGCGCCACGGCCAGGGCGTGCACCGTGCCGTCGCCATAGGGCGCAGGCACGTGCAGGCGGATGCTTTGCGCGCCCCAGAACTCGGCGGCGGCCAGCAGCACAATCGCGGCGATCGGCCAGGCCATCACTTCTCCGTCATGACCATCGACGCGCCGGCGTCGCCGCGGCTGAGCCGGCCCATATGCAGCGCGACGCAGGGATCGTCGGGGGCTTCTTGCGTCAGCGCGGTGAAGAGCGCAAGCGCGTCGGCCTCGCGGCTCTGCATCCGCGCGAAGGCCGCGCAGTAGCGCTCGTAGAGATCGTCATGCACGGCGTCGTCATGCAGCGGCTCGAAGACCTCCACCGGCGCGGTCTTGCCCTTCAGCACGACCGAGGCGACGGGACGGAAGCGGATCGCATGGCACAGCGCGCGCGTCGCCTCGCTGACGCAGATGCGCGTGCCGAAATGCTTGTTGAGCGCCTCCAGCCGCGAGGCGGTGTTCACCGCGTCGCCCTGCGCCGTATAGGTGAAACGCGCCTGCGAGCCGAAATTGCCGATCACCGCGGCGCCGGTATGGACGCCGATGCGGGTGATGCCGAAGGCGATGCCGGCGCGGTTCTGCGCCTCGTGGAAGTCCTGGCAGAAGCGGTCGATCTCCAGCGCCGCGCGCACCGCCTTGTCGGCGTGGTCGGGCAGGTCGACCGGCGCGTTGAAGATCGCGAACACCGCGTCGCCGATGAACTTGTCGACCATGCCGTCATATTTGAGGACGATGCGGGTGATGCCTTCGAGATATTCGTTGAGGACGCGCGCCAGCTCGCGCGAATCCAGCCCCTCCGACATGGTGGTGAAATCCTTCACGTCGGTGAAGAGATAGGTCATCACGCGGCGCTCGCCCTCCAGCGTCATGCGCTCGGGATTTTTGACCAGCTGGTCGACCAGCTTGGGCGAGATGTAGCGCGAGAAGGCGCCGTGGATGAACTGGCGCTGGCGCCGCGCGTCGCTGCCGGCCAGCGATTCCATCGCGGCAAAGGCGCCGGCGGCGGCGAGGCTGGGCGCGATCAACCCGATCATGATCTCGGCATAATAGAGAAGGACATAGGCGCCGATGAACCACAGCAGGGCAATGGCGGCCGCCAGCGCGGCGGCGCGCCACGCCAGCGGAAAGGCGAGCACGCCCAGCGTTGCACCGAACAGCGCACAGGACAGCGCCACGAGGAAATTGGTCCACCAGCCCGCCAGCGGCGACGACTTGCCGTGCAGCACTTGTGAGAGCGCATGCGCCTGGATCACCACGCCGGCCAGCGTGCCGTCGCCGTTCTGCGCGATCGTGGCAAAGGGCGTGCGGTGGCGGTCGACCAGCGTGATGTCGGTGCCGACCAGCACGATCTTGTCCTTGAACCAGGACGCCGGCAGCGGCACCGTCATGAACAGGTCGGCGGAATATTTCCTGAACGGCGCGACATCGCGTTCGGGACTGCGGTGCCAGACGATGGGTTGCACCCCGGCGTCGCTCTTCACGCCGGCCCTGGCCGCCAGCGCGCGCGCGAAGCCGGGAATGTAGCGCCCGTCGCGTCCGGTCGCGCCGGGATAGACCCAGCGCACGGTGTCGGTCTGGTCGGTGCCGATATTGGCGTAGGCGCGCTGGGCGGCCGGTACGAAAGCGTTCAGATAGGCAAGCTGGTCCGGGCTCTCGGTGGCGGCGGCGTCGACATAGCTCACCACCAGCGGAACCCGCAGCGTGCGCAAGGTCCGGCGCAGGGCGGCATCCTTCTCGGGCTCCGTTGGCTGGTCGAAGAGCAGGTCGACGCCGATGGCGCGCGGTCCCTTGGCGGCCAGCGCCTCCAGCAGCCCGGCCACGAAGCCGCGGTCCACGGGCGAGCGGTAGTGAAACCGGCTGAGCGTCTTCTCGTCGATCGCGACGATCACGATGTCGGGATCCTGCGGCTCGCCGTAAGGGCGCAGCGCGGTTTCGGAGTCCTGGACGAAGCGGTCGGTGTCGGTCAGGAAGCCGATCTTCTCCACCGCGAGCAGCGCGACGAGGGCGCAGAAGACGGCCACCGCCAGCGGCACGATCAGCCAGCCCAGCGCATGGTCCTGCCGGAACCGCGCGAACCGGCGGAGCATCCGGCCGATCATTTTGCCGGCCGGGCCAATGCCTCCGCCTGCGCCTCGCAGCCCTTGTCGGCCATCCAGGCGGCGCGCATGGCGTCGCTGCTCAGATCGGCGGGCACCGCATTGACCCGGATCGCCGCCTCGGTGCCGTTGAAATCGACGAAATAGGTGGCTTCGCCATGGACCAGTTTTTCGCCGCTGACGGCGAGGCGGTCGAGGCCCGCCGCCCATTGCGTTTCGATCTTCCAGCTGCGGTCATCGGGCATCACGGCCAGCGTGGCGGCGTCCTGCGCGGCGGGGCGCCAGAACACCGCCGTCTGGCCATCCACCAGACAGGCATTGCCGGCGTGGCTGACATCGATCAGCCAGGGATCGGGCAATTGGGCCACAGGCGCGGTGCCGCGCGTCGTACCGACTTCGGCGGTGCGTGCGCCGCGCTCGCTGACCAGCGCCGCGAAGGTGTTAGCGGCCGTGCCGCCGCCGGCCAGCGACGGCGCCTGGTTGTAGGGGCCGTCGAGGGTCAGCGTGGCGCCGCTGTTGGAGATCAGCGTGACATGCTGGCCCGGCTTCAGCGCCAGCGGCTTGGTCGAATCCACCGCGGCGCCGGGCTTCAGCGCGATGCCGCGCGCCTCGACGACGACCAGGCTTTCCGCCGAAGCCGGCGCCGCCGCGACGAGGCCGAGGAGGAGCAGAGCGGCGGGCGAAAATCTCATGGCGTGCCTTCCTGCGCCGTCTTGACCGGCGCGGCGCTGCCGACATCCCCGATCAGCGTGAACCCCGCCCAGTTGAACGGATGCGCGGTCGCGCCTTGCGCGATCAGCGCCAGTTGCGCCTGTCTCAGCGCTTCGGCGAGGTTGCCGGCGCCGCCATGCCTGGTGAAGACGTCGGTCATCAGCCGCGTGGTGGCGGCGGAGGGCACCGCCCAATGGCTGGCCAGCACCGCGCGCGCCCCCGCGTCGAAGAAGGAATCCGCCAGCCCCTCCAGCGCGCCGCCGCCGAAGCGCGTGCCGCCGGACGCCGCCGTGTTGCAGGCGGACAGCACGACCAGGTCGGCGTTCAGCTTGAGCGACGCGATCTCACCGGCATAGAGGACACCGTCGGCGGCGGTCGAGGCGGCCGGCTGCGCGGGCGGCGAGAGCACCAGGCCGGGCTCGCCCTGGCAATGCAACTCGCCGGGCAGAAGCCCATGGGTGGCGAAATAGACGATGCGATACTGGTCGAGCGGCTCGGCGCGGAACGCGGCCTCGGTCGCGCCGTCGCCCAGCAGGAATGAATCGGCTCCGGCGCCCAGCGCGGCGCCGACCGCGGTCACTTCGCGGCGCGTGTCCGGCAGCGGCGCCAACGCGCGCAGCAGATCCGGCGCCACCGGACTGCCCGTCTGGCAATTCTGCGCTAGCGCCGCCATTGCGTCGGCATTGGCGGCGGTTCCGCTGAAGGCCGGATCGCCGATCCCCAGGAACGGGCGCGGCGCGGCGGCGTGGCTGCCCGCATGCAGCAACACGAAGGCGCGCGCCGAGGGCACCTGGCTGATCGCCATGCGGCGGATCAGCCAGGCCGCGTTCTTGTAATCGGCCTGCGCACGCGGCGCCTGCGTCACCAGCAGCGCGAAGGGCAGGCTGGAGAGATCGCCGGACGGCGCCACGATCAGGTGATTCACCCCGTCAAGATCGTTCTCCAGCGGACTCAGAAGCTGGCCGTAGAGGGAGAACGACGATTTGAGGCTGAATTCCGGCAGGCGGCCGAGCTTGGGAATGAAGCTGCCGCGCAGCGCGGAAATGTCCTGTGCCAGGCGGTCGCCCGCCACGTCGAGCCTGCGCACGGCAAGGCCCCGTTGCGTCACCAGCAATGCATAGCTCTGCTTCGGTCCGATCACGAAGGAGAGGAACGCTTCCCCCGGCGCCAGCTGCGCCTGCACGTCGGAGAGCTCGCCCGGTCCCGGATCGGCGAGCCTGGCATAGGCCGGGAAATCCGCATGCAGCTTCAGCGTCAGCGTATCGGCGCGCGCCGACACGGTCTTCAGGTCGGCGTCGAGCGCCTGCTCGCGCGCACCGTCGCGTTCGTCCACCGGCTTGGCGGTTTCGGCGGCGAGGTCCATGCGGGCCCGGTCGCGCGTGCGCGCCGCGTCGTCGGCCTGGTGCACCAGATCGGCCAGCGCCGGATCGCCGGAGGCGCGCCGCGCCGCGACATGGGCGATGGTCTGGTCGGCGACGTCCGACGCAGCCAATTGGCTGGCGCGGAAGATTTCCGCCTCCATGCCGCCGGTGGCGGCCGCGGCGGTGATGAAGGGCGCGATCTGGTCGGGCGTGACCTGGGTGCGCGCGACCGGGTCTTTCGCGAGGATCGCGAACGCCTTGTGGTAGCTGTCGACCGCCGCCGGATAGAGCTGCTGCTCGCTGTAGAAGCGGCCGAGCCTCAGTTCGGCGCGGGCGGTGCGGCCGGTGTCGCCGAACAGCATGCGGTCGAGATCGCGGGCGTCGCGGAAATCGCGCTCCGCGGTGACGACGCGGCCGGCGCGTGCATTGACCTCGCCCATCAGCGAGACCGCATCGGGCCGCCACCACAGCGGCAGGCCCGGCTCCTCGCTGATGATCCACAGCGCCTCGTCGGCGGCGGCCTGGGCGCTGGCCAGATCGTCGAGACGCAGCGCCGTCTCGGCCTCGATGCGCAGGCTGTGCGCCAGTTCACCGCGCGCCTCGGGCGAGACCGCGCCGCCGGCCAGGGCCTCGGCCAGC
>JAATGL010000200.1 GCA_015654705.1 Alphaproteobacteria bacterium
CACCTGGCTCGCTGTTTGCCGGCGGCGGCGCCACGGGTGCGGCGGCGGCGGCCGGCGGCGTGCGGGGCAACTCGGTCGCGGCGGTGCTGCGCTTTCCGAACATCTATCAGGCCCTCTTCCTGGCCTTGCTGAAGAAGGACAGGAGTGACGAGCCGCCCTTCTGGCCGGCCTGAACCGCGCGGCCGGTGACCAGTTGCGCCACGCGGCGCACGCCGGCGCTGCTGGTCGCGTTGGCCTGCAATTCGATCAGCATCTGGCCGTTGTTGGCGGCCTGGCCGAACAGCGCCGGGTCGAAGGGCATCACGCAGGCCGGCTCGATGCCCAGCGTCTCGGCGAAATCCTTGGCTGGAATCTCAGGCCGCTTGGGCTGGCCGACCTGGTTCAGCACCAGCTTGGGCGGCGCGTCGTTGGGGCGATTGTGGCGCAGCAATTCGACCATGCTCTTGGCGTTGCGCAGCGACGCCAGATCGGGCGTTCCCACGATGACGATCTCGTCGGCGCCGACCAGCGTCGCCTTGATCCAGGGCGCCCAGGCATGCGGCAGGTCGACGACGATGCAGGGCGTGATCTGGCGCACCGCGTCGAGCACGGATTCGTAGGCATCGGGACCGGCGTCATATTCGCGCTCCAGCGCCGCGGGCGCGGTGAACAGCGACAGGCGTTCGCCGCGCTTCATCAAAAGGCGGTCGAGCAGAACATCGTCCAGCCGCTCCGGCGCGGACAGCGCATCGGCGACGCCCTGGCCGGGCTCGTCATTAAAGTCCAAACCCACCGTGCCGAACGGCAGGTCGAAATCGAGAATGGTGGTGTTGATCAGCAGCTCTTCGGCGATGCACCAGCCGACATTGTGGGCGAGCGACGACGATCCCGCGCCGCCGCGCGCACCGACGAATGCGACCACCCGGCCGATCGGCGCCGCGCCCGGCTCTAGATAGAGGCCGGAGATCACCTCGATCAGGTGCAGCGGGTTGAGCGGCGCCACCAGATATTCGCTGGCGCCGCGGCGCATCAGTTCGCGGTAGAGTTCGACATCATTGACGCGGCCGATGACGATGACCTTGGTCGAGGGGTCGCAGACATGTGCCAGCCGGTCGAGTTCGTCGAGCGCGGCCTGGCCGTTGAGGCGCGTCTCCACGATCAGCAGGTTGGGCGTCACGATGCCGTGATAATGATCGACGGCACCGGCGATGCCGCCGAGCTGGACGTTCAGATGCGTCTTGGAAAGCCTGCGGTCGGCGCCGGCGCGCTGCAGCGCCGCGCCGGTGTCGGGGAATTCGACAAAGGCATGGATCGAGATGCGCGGCACCGGACGCTCATGCGGCGCGGCGCCGAACGCTTGCTCTTCTGGGACATGCAGCTTCGTCATGTTGAGATGCCTGTTATTGAACTTCCGAACTGGTGCCCGACTGTTCGACCGGCTTGTCGGCCGTGCGCTTGTCGGCCTGGCTGACCTCGCCCTTTTCGTAATGGCCCATGACGGTCGCGCGCCGCGTCGCATCGGCGGAATCCATCGCACGCGGCTCGACCAGATCGCGCGGATCGGCGACCATCGCGGCAACATTGTGCTGCACGGCGCAACCGAAATTGGGCGGCGGCTGGTTGTCCGCCCCGTCGGCCCAGTCTTTCGACCAGTCGCCGCAGACGTCGGTGCGTGCGGTGTAGCCGAGATAGCCGAGTTCGACGCGCGCATCGCTGTCGCCCGGCTGGCGCGTGCCGACCAGGATGCGTCCGCGCGGCACGCCGAGCGAGGCCAGGCGTTCGCCGAAATAGCTGATCGCGGCGGAGGCGTTGCCGCTGGACGGCGCGGTGATCGAGATCGCGCCGTTGCCGCCGGCGAGATAGGCGGCGACGAAGGCGTTGAAGCGCGCCGCATCGTCGGGCATCAGCCCGGCATCCGCCGCGGAGAAGGGCAGCTTGATCGAGCGATAGGAAGGCTCGACCGTGATCGGATGGTTGACCTCGGGATCGGCGACGAGGCCGTTTCCGTCGTTCATCGGCGCCGCGCAGCTTCCGGCCAGCAGCATGGCTGCCAGCGACGCGGTGCGCATGATGTCCTTTGTGGTCCACATGGAACCTGCAACTCCTATTGAACGATGTAGCCGACCGAACCCGATGCGGTCTGCTTGGCGGCGTTGGGATCACGCTTGTAAACGGCATTCAGATGGCCGAGCAGGATGGTCTCCGGATCGGTCGGAATCTGATAGCCGTCGGTCGGCGCGGCGAGCTTGGCCTCCGTCGTCGGATTGACGAGATAGGCGCTGACCAGAACGACGAGCTCGGTCTCGTTGTTCTCGAAATCGCGGCTGCGGAACAGGGCGCCGAGCACCGGCATGTCCTTCAGGCCGGGAAAGGATTCGAGCACCTGCTTGGTGGTGTGCTGCATCAGGCCGGCGATCGCGAAGCTGCCGCCCGAGGGCAGTTCCACCGTCGTCTGGGCGCGGCGCACGGAGAGGGCGGGAATGGTCAGGCCCGGCGCCGTCGAAGTGATGCCCGTGGTGGGGTCGGTGGTCGATGTGCTGGCGAGCGTGAAGGCGCCCGTATTGGTGAGCTCGCTGACTTCGGTCGAGATCTGCAGCGAGATGCGCCCCGCGCTCAGCACGACCGGCGTGAACGAGAGCCCGACGCCGAATTCCTTGAACTCCACCGAGACGTTGCCCTGCGTGTCGCGGCCCGACGGCACGGGGAACTCGCCGCCGGCCAGGAAGCGCGCGGTCTCGCCCGAAACGGCGGTCAGGTTCGGCTCCGCCAGAATATGCACCAAGCCGACGGTCTCCAGCGCCTGCACCGCGCCCTGCAGATTGTTGGGGCCGAGGATGCACTTGCCGCCTGCGAGCGGGCTGTTGCCGCTGGTGCAGACCTGGCCGGCAAAGCCGCCCGACATGTCGCTCAGCGCATGGCCCAGAAGGCCGAAGCCGTTTTCGGTCCCGAACGCCACCGGAACGCCGCCGATGATGGCCGCGCCCGCCAGGTTGACGCCAAACTGCTTGGCGATGTTGCGGTCCATCTCGGCGATGCGCACTTTCAGCATCACCTGCTCGCCGGCCGCGATCTGCAGCATGTTGACGACCTTGAGCGGATCGCCGGCGAAACGGGCGGCCAAGTCCTGCGCGCGGGTCGATTCCGCCGCGCTGGCGACCGTGCCGCTGAGCACCACATTGTCGTTGAGGCCCGCGACGCGGACGTTGGAGCCCGGCAGATTGGTGTGGATCATCGTGGCCAGATCGGCGGTGTCCTTCTCGACGCGGATGTCGAGCGAGAGAATTTGATGGCCCGCGCCGTCGAAGAAGAAGGCATTGGTCTGGCCGGTCTTCAGCGCCATCAGGAAGATGCGCCGCGGCGTGCGAACGACCGCATCGACGATGTCCGGGCTCGAGACCAGGACGTCGCGCGCGTCGGCATCGAGCTGGACGATCGTCGCCTTGTTGAGCGCCAGCGTCACGCGGCGGTTTTTCTGCCCGCCCCCGTGCACGGAGACATTAACGATGCGCGCGTCCGAATCGTCGTGCATGTCGCCGGCCATGGCGCCGGACGCGGCGAGGCAGAGGCCCGCCGCCGTCAGGATCGTCAGGAGAAAATGCCTCGACATCACCTATTCCCCCTTGGAGCCGGATTCGGCACGCGCAACGCCATAGCGGATGACCGAGATTTCGCCGCTGTCGGAACTATCCTTGTTGCCGAATTTGGCGCGCGCCGCCTGCACGCGGCCCTGGCCGTTGCCCGCCTGGTCGACCAGCGAGCGCAGCGAAAGCGAAAGCGTGCCGCTCGCCTGGGCGCGCACCACCTTTTCCGCCTGCTCGGGCGTCAGCTCCAGGGTCGCGGTCTGTACGCTGGACACCGGCTTCTGATTTTTGTCGCTCTTGTCGCCGGAGGCCTGATCGACGGCGAGCACGCGAACGTCATGCAGGATCGTGCTGGAACGGAAACGGCGCGGGCTGTCGGAGATCAGCGTGGTGAGCACCAGGTCGATACGGTCGTTGGGCAGGATGAACCCGCCGGCGACCGAGGCGACCGACACCGTGATCGACACCGCGCGCATGCCCGGCGTCAGCGTCGCCGACATGAAGCTCGCCGAATCGGCATGCACGATCTTCGTCGCGGTCAGGGGCTCGCCGGTGACGATGGGGCTGCGCACGACGGCGCCCTTCACCACCGCTTCCAGATTGGACGGCGTGGTCTCGACGATGAAGGACGGATCGACGGAGGAGGCCGGCCATTTCTGCCAGCGCACCTGTTCGGGCAGGAGCTTCTGGCCCGGCGTCAGATCGCTGGCGGCCACGAGAACCTCGGTGGTGGCGACCGGCGGCGGCAGCGACGCGGATGCGTTGGGCGTTCCGCCGCCGAGCAGGCCGCGCGCGAGGAAGGCTGCTCCGCCCGCGGCGACCGCGGCCAGGCCCAGGACGACAAGACGCGACGTGTTCATGACGATCGGCTCCTTTGTCCCAATCCGACCACGGAACCCTTTAGAAAATGCTTAAGAAGGCACTGCATGGGTCGAAAGGGGACGGATTTCTTCATCCGGCGGCGAGGCGGAATATCTCCGTATGCGGAAGAATGACTAGGGCGCCGAGGGCCAGCGCCACGCCGTAGGGAATGCCGGAGCGGGGGTTGTGCAGCCGCAGGATCCAGCGCTGCCCGAGCAACGGCCCCGGCAGCGGCAGATGCCGCAGGCCCATCAGCGCGAGGGTGAGCGCGCCGCCGAAAAGAGAGGTCGCCAGCGCGTAATCCAGAAGATCGCCGAAACCCAGCCAGAGCACCATAGCGGCGAACAGCTTGGCGTCGCCGCCGCCGATATAGCCCAGCGCGAACAGCGTGAAGCCGGCCGCAAACCCGAAAAGGCCGGCCAGCAGATGCCAGCCGATCATCCCCGGCGTCATCCGCGTCATCACGACAAAGAGAACGAATACGCCGAGCAGTGCCAGCGAGAGGAAGTTCGGGATCTTGTAGCTGGCCAAATCCCACCCCGCCGCTGCAGCGAGCAGCGCCGGCACGACCAACAGAACGAGCAGTTCACCGAACATCGCCGATCCTTCCACAAATGCGAACGGCCGCTCCTGGGAGCGGCCGCCACATATCGCTTCGTCTTGCCAGTACCCGAACTTACGGGCTTGCAACGCCGGCCGCGACCTTGGTGAACGTGCCCGACAAGTTGGTACCGACGGTCCCAACGACGGTGATAATCACGACGGCGATCAGCGCCGCGATCAGGCCGTATTCGATGGCCGTCGCGCCGGACTCGTCGCGCACAAAACGCGCAAACAGATTTGTCATTGTAGCCTCCACTTTAGTGACACCCTAGGATATCCGGTGGACGTCTCATTGACGCCAACCTGGACTGTGCGCGCAGCATAGGCGCGCGGGCTTAACGGGGGCTTAAACCCATTTGCGACGTTGCGGCCCAAACGTGTCGGGAAGGCACAGAAACGGCGCCTTGGATTCACTGCAATGGTTAAGATTTCCGATTCGTTTACGATGCGATGCAAATTGGCGGACATTCCCGTGGCGCGATCGCCGTACCCCCCGGCATTATGCGCGCAACGAATTGGTGACGGCTTTGCTCTAGACAGCAACCGGGCATTTTCCCAGGCATGGCTGGAGCACGACCGTGTTGGACAGACAAAGGCTGCTCGTGCCTTTGCTCGTGGCGCTGGCCGCCTATGCCGTCGTGGCGTTCACGCCGCAGATTTTCGATGATGGCGACACATATTGGCACATCGCGGCCGGCGCGCGGATGCTGGCCGACCGCGCCGTGCTGTTTCGCGATCCCTTTTCCTACACCTTCGCCGGCGCGCCGTGGAATGCGCATGAATGGCTGTCCGAGATCGCCATGGCGCTGGCCTACCGTGCCGCCGGCTGGGGCGGCGAAGCCCTGCTGTGCGCGCTCGCCTTCGCGGCCGCGGCGGGCTTTCTCGCCTTTCATCTGGGGCGCTGGTTCGCGCTTCCGGCCCGGCTTCTGATCCTGGCCCTGGCCCTGTCTTGCATGGCGGGAAGCCTGCTGGCGCGTCCGCATATCCTGGCGCTGCCGCTGCTCGAATTGTGGACCGCCGGCCTCGTGATCGCCCGCAGCGAGAAGCGCGCGCCGACCTTTTTCCTGCTGCCGGTCATGACGCTGTGGGCCAATCTGCATGGCGGCTTCGTCTTCGGCTTTCTGCTGCTGGGATGCGTTGGGCTTGAGGCGCTTGTCGATGAACCCGACAAGCTCAAGACGGTCAAAGCCTGGGGCCTGTTCGCCGCGGCCAGCGTGATGGCCGCGCTGATCACGCCGCATTTCATCGACGGATTGCTCTTTCCCTTCCGCCTGCTGGCGATGAGCGGCCTTGCCCATGTCGGAGAATGGCAGCCGACGAGTTTCGCCACGCCGCAGCCCTTCGAACTGGTTGTCCTGGCCGCGCTCTATGTTTTCCTGTCGCGCGGCGTGAAGCTGCCCGTGTTCCGTGTGCTGATATCGCTGCTGCTCCTGCACATGGCGCTGCAGCATGTCCGGCACCAGCTCGTGTTCGCCATGGCCGTGCCGCTGCTGCTGGCGGAACCGCTGTCGCGCGCGCTCGATTCGCGCACGATGCCGGCGAACACGGATCGCGGCTGGGATTTCGCATGGCTGTTTGCCGCGCTGGTGCTCGCGATCGGCATTTCGGCGGCCAGGCTTTCGCTCGCGCTGCCGAGGGGCGGCGACGCGGTGACGCCGCAAGCAGCGCTCGCACATGTTCCGCAATCCCTGGCCGAGACGCCGATGCTGAACGATTACGGTTTCGGCGGCTATCTGATCTTCTCGGGGCGGCGGCCGTTCATCGACAGCCGCGCCGAGCTCTACGGCGACGATTTCCTGCGCAACTATGCGCGGATCGTACAGCCGGACGCGGCGGCGCTGAAAGCGACACTGCAAAGATACCGGATCCGCTGGACGATCTTCGCGCCCGACTCGCCGACGGTGGCTCTGCTCGATCTGCTTCCCGGCTGGCACCGCCTCTATGCCGACAAGATCGCGGTCGTCCATGTCCGCGATGGATGACCGTTAAGGCTTCCTTCACGACGCGACATTAGGCTTGGAAAGAACCATTTCGGGATTTCGCCATGCGCCTTCGCACCATGTTGCTCGCAGCCGCCTCGCTTGCACTCGCCGCGGCGCCCGCATCCGCGCATAGCAAGACACCGGCGCGCGCTCACCACAAGGCGCCCAGGCATCATGCGGCCGCCGCGGGTCAGCGCGGCGTATCCATCGTGATGGACGAGGTGCGGGTCATCACGTTTCCAAGGCCGGTTGCGACGGTGTTTCTCGGCAATCCGATAATCGCGGACGCGACCATGATCGACTCCTATCACGCCTTTTTGCTGGGCAAGACCTTCGGGGTGACCAACCTGGTTGCGCTGAACGCGCAGAACCAGACCATCGTGAACCAGCAGATCACCGTCGCCAACCGCGGCGGCGGCGTCGTCACGCTGAACAAGGGCACGGCGCAGTTCACCTATTCCTGTGCCGCCGGGCATTGCGAGGCCAGCCCGCGCCCGGGCGACCAGAAGACCTTCTTCGATGACACCGAAGCCGCGATCTCCGGGCATCAGGATCAGAGCATCAAGGCCGCCAGCGTCGCCGCCCCGCATTGAGGCCGCAGCGCCTGTTGATGACGCGCGCCGCTGATGGAAAGCAGCTGGAACCGGCATAATACGCTTGTGTTCCGGCACGTCCAAGACTCCACCGATCGGCCAGATCGATCGTCAGGAGCGCCTATCCCAAATTGCGCCTCAGAAAATACCCGGTACGAGGCGATATCGCACGCGGCTGGCGAAGTCCCGATAGCTGGGGTCGCGGTTAAGCACGCGTTCCTCGCGCAGAATTCGTCCGATTTGAACCGTCAACGAGAGCGCATACAGCACCGCGTTGCGCCACGAGGGCATCACCAGCAGGAAGCCGATATGCGTCAGGATATAGCCCGCATACATGGGGTGACGCAGGAAGCGGTATGGCCCCGCGGTGACCACGCCGCGATTGGCGACGACGACGCCGAATTTGCGCCCCAGCACGACCTTTGCGGAAGCCTGGAGGCACAGGCCCAGGATCGGCAGCAGGAATGCCGCCGCCAGAGGAATCAGCGGAGTGATTGGCGCCGGCAGCACGAGCAGCGGCAGGATCGTCCCGACAAGGCCTAACGCCCAATCGAGCGGACGATGCGACAGCGTGGGCGACGGCACGCGCACAACTATGAAAACGATCGGCAATGTTTCGGACAGCAGCAGAAACAGCGTGAAAATATTGTATGTCACGAAGAAGCCGGACAGCATCATGGAGGCGAAGTAGATATAGACCGAGAAAACAAATACCCGTTCGAACAAGTCGAGCACGATGACGCTGGCCGCGTGGCGCGGCCGGGTGACGGGCGATGAAGATGCGGGACGCACGGCCACCTCGTATGCTGTTACCGCCAAGTGGGGATCTCCTCATGGGCACCTGCACCCAGAAAATTAGCTGAAATTGCACCGATCCGGCCGTTTCTCAGATGCTAACGTGACACGAAAGCATTTGGATCCTCTAAAGATCCACAATCAAATAAAGACCATCTCGCGCCGGCGTCGATCAGCGGCTCGGACATGGACGTGGTCGTGCTGATTGGGGAGATTAGGGCAAACGGACGCTGACCGGCGCGTCATGCGCCATCATCTTCATCGCGCTGCGATGAGCGGCACGTTCATGCCGCAGCCCACGTCCTAGCCCGAGATGCGCAGATTGGTGATCTGCTCGCCGATCTGGTTGAACGTGTTGATGATCTGGTTAGACGTCGTCAGATCGAAATATTTGGACGGATCGCTGGCGCAATTCTGCAGCACGGAGGAGTTGCCTTGCGTCCCGTTGAGATCGACGAAGACGGCGTAGACGACGACGCCGGCTGCCTTGAGGTTGCTGCAGGCCAGCTTCATGCGCGCGTCGACATCGGGATCGGCGTCGTTGAAATTGGAACTGCTGTACCAGCGGTCCTGGGTGTTCAGGCCGTCGCTCAGGAGGATCATGACCTGCTGTGTATTGGCGGGAAGCGCCGGGGGACTGAGCGGCACGCCCTGGGTCAACGCCTGCCAGCCCCAGGCGAGGCCGATGGTCTGGTTGGTCGTGCCGTTCGCCACCATCGAGTCCACTTCGCTGCTGAGTGCGTTCCAGTCGTAGCCGAGCGCGAGCAGGGTGGCCACCGGACAATAGGGCGTGTTTTCGGCGACCATCAGCGTCGCGCTGTTGGTCGTCACCGGTGTCGTGTTCATGGTGTCGTAGCTCTGCGTACGGTCGGTGATGCAGCCGCCCCAGGTGGTCTTGGCGTTGACGACCCAGGTATGGGTATACTTTCCGGTGCCGGCGCTCGTGCTGGTCCAGCAGCCATTGTAGTAATGGCCGACTGTATTGGCGCTCGGGCAGATATAGCCCTTGTAGGTTCCGCTGTTGGGAATATTTGCCGTGGTCGAACTGCCGTTGGTGGGCGTCGTCTGGCAGTGGAAACCGTTGGTGTTGTCGAAATACGGGCAGCTCGAATTCGGTCCGACCGAGCTTCCGGGCGCCGGCGTCGGCGCCGCGCTCCAGTCGGTCCAGCTGAGCCAGGCGGCGCTCGAGTTGGAAGTGGCGACCTTGACGTCGCGGGAGAACGGGACGATCGCCACCTGAACCGCGCCGGCGCCCGCGCTCAGGGACGCATTCTTCAGCATGGTCAGCAACGAATGGCTCGCGGTCTTCAGGGCGCTGATCTTGCTGGTGCCGGTGCTGTCCGTCTCGGTCATCGAGGTGGTGTTGTCGAGCACGAGCGAGACCCAGAGCTTCTGCTGACCCCATACCACGGTCGAGGACGCCGTGATCGGCAAGGAGGTGAAGCCGACGACGTTCATCAACGTGGTCGGCATCGGATCGCTGGAACTCACGGTCACCGACTGGCCGACGACGTTCACGGTGACCGCCGTCGGCGTTCCATAGGACGAATCGATTTTGTAGTTGGCGTTGAAATATTGCTGTGCCAGCGTCGTCATCTGCGCCTGAGTGAGGCCGGGGGTGCCGCCCACCGCGAGAGCTGCCGCGTCGAGCGCCTCGACCATTTGGGAATGCACCAGCATTCCGCGCGCGATATCGAGGCCGGCGCCCGCCGCCGCGGTTATCGGCACCAGCGATAACCCGAAGATCATCGCGACATTGGCGCGTGTGGAACGGCCAAAGCCGGCGGCGCGTTTGGCAAAGGACGACGCGGTCAGCCGCGCGGCCATGACGCGAATTGTGGCGCCGATCGACATTGTTCCTCAGTTCCCAAGAAAGCGTTGAGCGGCATCTTCTCCCTTGCGCGGACAAATAGCCCGCACATTCGCTGCGCATAGTTAGACACATGTTAACGACACGTCCGTGCCCGGAGATCGCGTAAACAAAGATGAAGAAAGGGTTTCCGCAAGGGCGGGTCCCGTCGCGTAGTTAAGAGTTCCTTCAGCACACTCGCAGCTTGCGCTTCGCCCGGCACCGGTTTGGCCTTACGCATGGCTTCGAAGACTGGCTGGAAAATCGCGTCGTGAACGGCTCGCAAGAAAACAAGGACGACCGTCGGCGCCGATTGGCGCGGCGCCTGCGCATCCGATCGCGCGCGGGCTCGGCCGCCGTGGAGTTCGCCCTGATCGCGCCGGTGTTCTTTCTTCTGCTGTTCGCCATCATCGAAGTGGGCATCATCTATTTTGCCCAATCGACGCTGCAGCACGGTGCCGACGACATCGCCAGGCTGGTGCGCACCGGCCAGGCGCAGTCCCAGTCTCTGACCCAGGCGCAGGCCCGGGCGCGCGTCTGCACCGACATCGCGCCGCTCATCCCCTGCGACGGCAACCTCTATGTCGATGTCGAGGCGTTCGACAATTTCGGTTCGGTGGTGTTCTCGCCGCCGCTCGATCCCAAAGGCAACGCCAATCCGCTCAACAACTTTGAGCTCGGCGCCGCCTGCAGCGTGGTTCTGGTCCGCGTCTTCTATGCGTGGTCGGTGTTCACGCCGGTGCTGACGCCGTTCCTGGTCGACATGGCCGGCAACAAGCGTCTGCTCTACACCGCGTCGGCCTTCCGCAACGAACCATTCGCGCAGGGGATCAGCGGATGCTGAACATGGTCCGGAAGATGCGCCGCGCGCGCGACGGCATGGCGGCGGTCGAGTTCGCCCTGGTCCTGCCGGCGCTGCTGTTCCTGATCTTCGGTTCGATCGAGGTGACCTCCGCCCTGCTCTGCAAGGCGGACGTGACGCAGGTTGCCAGCACGGCAGCCGACCTTGTCGCCCAGGAGAGCATGATCGGCAGCTCCGACATTTCCAACGTGTTTTCCGCCCTCAACGCGCTGATCTATCCCTATCCGGTGTCGGGTGCCCAGATCATCATCACCAGCGTCATCGATGACGGCAAAGGCGGCGGCAAGGTCGATTGGAGCCAAGCCCAGAACGCCACGGCTCATTCGAAAGGCGATCCGATCAAGGTTCCGACGGGACTGATCACCACGGGCGGCAGCGTGATCATGGCGGAGGTGACCTACAACTACACGGCGCAGTCGACATATCTCATCAAGCTGCCGTTCACGATGCAGAACACCTTCTACACCCATCCGCGCCGCGTGGCGCAGATCAAGTGGACTTCCTGATCAGTTCTTTCGGCGCGGCCGCATCAGTCCCTCCTGAACCACCGAAGCGACGAGCCTGCCGTCGCGCGAATAGACCGCGCCACGGTTGAAGCCCCGCGCGCCCGAAGCGCTGGGACTGTCCTGGGCATAGAGCAGCCAATCATCGACGCGGAACGAGCGGTGAAACCACATCGCGTGGTCGAGGCTCGCGACCTGGATGCCGGAATGGTAGTTGACGCCGTGCGGCAGAAGAGCGGTGTCGAGCAGCGACATGTCCGACGCATAGGCCAGCACGGCCTGCTGCAGCGCCACGTCGTCGGGCACCGGACCCGCCGCCCTGATCCAGATATTGTCGAGCGGAGGATATTTTCCGCGATCGGCGAAGCCGTGCGGTTCCACCGGACGGATTTCGATCGGCCGCGGGCGCATGGCCCATTCGCGCGCCTCGGGCGACATCCTGTCGAGTTCCCGGGCGCGCAGCGTCTGCTCGTCCAGCAGCGTTTCGGGCGACGGCACCGCCGGCATGTCGAACTGATGTTCATAGCCCTGTTCCGTCACCTGGAACGAGGCCGCGAGAGTGAAGATCTGCTGCCCGTGCTGGATGGCGACGACGCGGCGCGCGGTGAAGCTGGCACCGTCGCGCGAACGGTCCACTTCGTAGAGGATCGGCACCCTGGGATCGCCGGCGCGCAGGAAATAGCCGTGAAAGGAGTGGCAGACGCGGCCCTCCACCGTGCGGCCCGCCGCCACCAGGGCCTGGCCCAGCACCTGCCCGCCGAAGACGCGCTGCACGCGGTCCCTGGGCGAGACGCCGCGAAAGATATTCTCCTCGATCTTCTCCAGATCGAGGAGACCGAGGACCTCCTCGATCGGCGTTTTGGCGGTTTCGCTCATGGCGCTCCCATTAGAGACGGGAAGCGCGGCACGCAAGCTTGTCGGAACTGTCACAAAATCGCGATACGGGCTTTGCCTGACGGGCCCGTTCCGTCCTAGAAAGGGCGCTGTCGCCCCGCGGGCGACACGCGAACTTTTCAAGGAATTCAATGGCCAATCAGCTTCTGGAGCGCGCCGCCCATCAGCGGCCCGCCAACACCAAGCGCGGCGCTTTGGAGCGCCTTTTTACCCTGATGTTTCAAGGGTTTGTCTACAACCAGATCTGGGAAGACCCGGACGTCGACCTGGACGCGCTGCAGCTGAAGCCGCACCACAGGCTGATCACCATCGCCTCGGGCGGCTGCAAAGTCTTGAACTATCTCGCCGCCGATCCGGCGAAGATCATCGCCGTCGACCTGAACGTCAATCACATCGCGCTGACCCGGCTGAAGCTGTCGGCGCTGACCAATCTTCCGTCCTACGAGGCGTTTTTCCGCTTCTTCGGCCAGGCCAACGACAAGGCCAACCGCCAAGCCTACGACACCTTCCTGAGCGAGCGGCTCGATGCGACCACGCGGCGCTATTGGGAGAAGCACATTCCGCTGCACGGCCGCCGCATCAACATGTTCGCGCGCAATCTCTATCGCTACGGCCTGCTGGGGCGCTTCATCGGCATCCTGCACGCCGTGGCGCGGCTGCACGGCAAGCGGCTGGACGGCATCCTCTCCGCCCGCACGCCGGCCGAGCAGCGCCGCGCCTTCGAGCGCACCATTGCGCCGCTGTTCGACTACAAATCGATCCGGCTGCTGTCGAAATCGCCCGTGTCGCTCTACGCCCTGGGCATTCCGCCGGCGCAATATGACGAGCTTGTGTCGGCCTCCAGCGGCAGCAGCGCCATCGCCGTGCTGCGCGAGCGGGTGGAGCGGCTGGCCTGCGACTTCCCCATCCACGAAAACTATTTCGCGTGGCAGGCCTTCGGACGCGGCTACGATGTCGAGAACCGCGAAGCGGTGCCGGCCTATCTCAGGCACGACATCTACGAGCTCATCCGTACACGGACGGACAAGGTTGAGGTTCATCACGCCTCCCTGACCGATTTCCTGCGCGAACAGCCGGCGCAGTCGATGCACCGCTATGTGCTGCTGGACGCGCAGGACTGGATGAACCCGGCCCAGCTCGCGGCGCTATGGTGTGAGATCGACCGCACCGCGGACACCCGCGACGCACGCGTGATCTTCCGCACGGCCGTTCCGGATTCGCCCCTGCTGCGCAAGCTGCCGGCCGAGCTTCTGGCGCCGTGGATCTATCGCGAAGAGGAAAGCGGCGCCTTCCACGCGCAAGACCGTTCGTCGATCTATGGCGGTTTCCATGTCTATGCGGGCCGTCCGCTG
>JAATGL010000072.1 GCA_015654705.1 Alphaproteobacteria bacterium
GCGGAGATCGCCGGCGCCGTCCGCGGCAGAGGCGAGAAGCTGCGCACGGACCCGCTCGGCCAGCTGCATGTCGACCTCGCCGAAGATCAGCACGGTGCGCGACTTGAACAGCGCCTGCGCCACCGGCGCGGATTGCGGCTCGGCCGGCGTCTTGGTCTTCTCGTCGTCGTCTTCGTCGTCGAAATAATGGTGCAAGGCGGTTCTCCGGGGGGATGGCGATTTGGCGCGCATACTAGCCAAGACGGGCGCGGCGTCCACTGAACAAAAGCGCCTCGGCGGCACCGCCCAGGGTGGGACCGATCTCACCGTGCAGCGCCAGATCGGCGAGCCCGTCCTGGTCGGTCGCCTCGCGGTTGACGATGGCGAGGCGGGCGCCGTGGCTTTTGGCCAGAAGCGGAAATCCGGCCGCCGGGTAGACCACCAGCGAGGAGCCCAGCACCAGGAACAGGTCGCAGGCCAGCGTCGCGTCCCGCGCGCGCGCCATTTCGCGCTCAGGCATCGCCTGGCCGAAGGAGACGGTCGCGGTCTTGACCAGTCCGCCGCAGGCCGGGCAGTCCGGCACCTCGCCATGCGCCTCGAAATGATCGCGGATCGGCGCCAGTTCCAGGCACAGGCCGCAATCCAGGCAGCGGGCATAACGCGTGTTGCCGTGCAGTTCGACGATCTGCGCCTCCGGCACGCCGGATTCCTGGTGCAGATTGTCGATGTTCTGGGTGATGACGTGGGAGACCTTGCCGTGCGCGACCAAATCCGCGACCGCTTGGTGTCCGGCATTGGGCCGTGCCTGCGCGAAGGCTTCCTCCATCGCGAAGCGCCGGCGCCAGGCCTCGCGGCGCAGCGCCGCCGAGGCGACGAAATCGCCAAAACCGATCGGCGCCAGGCGCGTCCAGATGCCGCCCGGCGAACGGAAATCGGGAATGCCCGATTCCGTGGAAATGCCCGCGCCGGTGAAGACGACGGCGCGACGCGACGCCGCCAGCAGCGCCGCCAGCGCTTCGATGCCCTGTCCGGCGGAGGGATTTTCCATCGCGCCATCTTCGGCCGCGGCCGCCCGGCCGCGCAAGATCGAATTCACTCGGCCTTCAGGCGCGCCTGCGCCGCTTCCTCCTAGCGCGCCACGGCGAGTTCGAAGGTGAGCGAGCAATAGGCGGTGAAGACCACGAAGATCACCGAGGTCAGGCCGGTGAACTGGTTGCCCATGCCGGTGACCGCGGCGCCATAGAGCATCGAGGCCAGCGCGAAGCAGACGATGGTCATGCCCCAGATCACCCGCATCCCCGGCGTCATGCTGGCCAGCGAATAGGTGTCGCCCAGCATGCGCGTGAACACCGTCACCGTGACGACGCCCGAATTGGTGATGCTGATGAAGAGAAGATCGGGCGACCAATTGTCGTCCCAGTCGGCCGGCGGGCGGGCGGCGAAATGCAGCACCGCGTGGCAGAGCAGCGGCATCAGCCCGATCATCATGCTGGCGGCCCAGTCGCACCAGGCGATCTTGACCGGATGGCTGATGCGCCGGCCGAAGCGCCGCAGTGTCTGGCGCGCCGAGCGCGGCAGGAGCTTGTGCTTGTGGCGCAGCCTCTGCCGTTCGCGCTGCGCGAAATCCTCGGGCGGTTCGTTCTCGGGCACCAGCATCCGCCTCAGCCTGCCCGCTTGTCGCGCCGCGAGGGCTTGTCCGGCCGTCCCTTCACCGGCTGGAGCGAATAGAGGCCCTTGCGGTTCTTCATCTTGTGGATCTGCTGCTTCTTGACCATGCGCCAGAGCTTGTTCTGCAGGAATCGGCGCTTCTGGATCACGGCGAAGCGGCGGAACAGGCCGACCAGGATCTGGTCGAGGTCGACCGGCGCGCTGGCGCCCTGCAGGACGGCGACGATCTGGGTTTCGAGCTGGTCCGACGGGACGTTCAGCTCCTTCAGCAATTCCGGCGGCAGATCGGCGATCTCGGCCAGGCTGGCCGGCCGAGATGCGGCGGCCAGCGCGCGCAGCGGCTCCAGCCGGGCCAGCCAGCCCAGGCAGCGCGCGCGTTCCTCCTCGGTCAGATCGGTGCGATCGAGATGGGCATACATGTCGGCTTCCAGGCTGGCCAGACATTCAAAGACATCCCCATCCGCCTCCGGGGATTTTTCCTGGAACGGATAAATGATTGATCCCAAAAGACATTCTCTCTCTGTTTGTCCGGCGCAGTCTCACATTACACAAATTCCATGAACTGTCTATGACGATGATTCAAAATGATTGCAAAATGACAGCGATTTCCTCTATAAATTTGTTACATCACTCGCAGGAAATTGCCGCGCGGCACGCGGATGCACCGCTATCTCGCGGGCATGCTTGTACGGCCGGCGCGCGGCGGCGCGGCCGGATGTCCGGATTGCCTTGGTGGGAAATCAGTGCGTGACGGAGCCGCAGCTGGCCGAAACCCAGTGGCCTTCGAAGCTGTTGGTGAAGGACCCGGGATGGCCATGGGTCACGCCGTTGAACGTCATCTGCCCGACATAATGCTCGTCGGAATCGTAGCTGACCCTGAGGTGGCCCTGCCCCTCGGTGTCGCCCTTGCACACCATGTCGCCGTCGAAATTGTGGCCGCTGAGCTTGGTGTTCTGCATGGAGCAGCCGCGATGCTCATGGCCGGTCGAGGGCGGCATGTCGGAGGCCACCTCGGCCGCCGTCATGCAATGCTGCGCCGTGATGGTCTGGCCCATCGGCATCTGCATGCCCATCTGGCGCATCTTGGCCAGTTGTTCTGGCGGGATCTGCGGCATCCCCGCCATCTCCATCTTCACGCTGATCTCCCAAAGCCCGGCCTTGCCATGCGCGGCCAGCGCCGCGCCGGACATGGCGATCATGCCGAGGGCCGCGAGCCCCGCACACACGGACCGGATACGCATCGACGCTGTCATCAATCCCTCCCTCGGCGCCGGATCGTCCGGCCGCGCCACATAAAATGGCAGGATATCGCCAGGCGCAAGGTCATTTGCGCGCCGTCGCGCTAGGGATGTCCGATCGGCTTTTTGTCCGGGACGTCCTTCAGGAAGGTGTTGAAGACCCAGCCCTGCTGCGCGGGCTTGCCGTCGGCCGTGAACCGCACCCGCACCCAATTGCCGCGCCGCTCGACCGGCACCACGGCGGCGCCGCGCGGCAGTGCCGCGACCACGGCGGCGGTCTTCGACGGGCCGCTATGGACATTCGCGGCCCGGAAGACGACGGCGCTCGGCTGTGCCGCGACCGGCGCCTGCGGCTTGGCCGGAACCGGGGCTGTGGCGGACGCGGTATCGGTCCAGCCCGGAATCTCGGGCAGCCAGTCGGCGAAGAACGCGCCGCCGCGCAGGTAGAACACCACCGCCAGCACCGCGACCGCGCCGACCAGCGCGATGTCGCGGATCATGCGGCGCCGCGCCTGGACGCGCTCGTGCTCCAGCGCCTCGGGGTCCTGGCCTTTCCAGCCCTGTTCGGCATGGCGCAGCGTGTCGCGGGCCTCGGCCGCCCAACGCTCCTGCGCCTGTTCGAGCGCCGAGCGGCCCTGCGCCAGTTCGGCCTCGCGTTCGGTCAGGGCGGCGCGCATCGCGCTCAGCTCGCGGCGCAGGCGGCGCAGCTCGACATCGCCGCTGCGGTTGCGCAGGGCGTCGGCCTGGGCGCGGGTTTCCGCCAGCGCCGTCTCCGCATGTTTGAGGCGGGCGGTCATGTCGGCCAGCGCGATCGCGTGTCGCTCCTCGCCCTCCGCTTCGGCGGCGGCGATGCGCGCGGCCTGCTCGGCCCGCCAGATCTTCTCGGCCTTCGACAGGGCCGCATCGGTCTCCGCACGCCAGCTGTCGCGTTCGCGCTCCATGGCCGCGCGGGCCTGTGCCAGTTCGCCCTCGCGCGCGCTCAGCGCCGCCTGCATCGCGGCCAGCGCATCGTGCAGGCGGCGGACCTCGATGTCGTTGTCGCGCAGAACCTCGGCCTGGGCGTTGGCCTGATCGGCATCGGCGCGCGCCCGCGACAGCGCCGCCTCGCGCTCGGCCAGCGTCGTGCGCAGCGCCGCCAGCGCCTCGCGTGCCTGGCGCAGCTCGGCATCGGCGCCGCGCAGGCCTTCCGTCTGGAGGCGCTCCTGCTCGACGCTGCCGCGCGCCTGGATCAGTTCGGCCTCGCGCGCCGCCAGTGTCGTGTGCACCGCCGCCAGATCGCCGCGCAGGCGGACGATCTCGGTGTTGTCGTCGCGCGTGCGCGCGGTTTCGGCCTCGGCGTGCGCCTGGGCCAGGGCGCCGGCGGATTGCTGGCGCCATTGCGCCTCGGCGGTGGCCAGCCGCGCCGCCTCGCCGGCCTTCCAGCGTTTCCCCGCCCGGACCAGCGCCTCTTCGGCCTCGCGCCGCAAATGCTCGCGCGTCGTCTCGGCATCCGTGCGCGTCTGCGCCAACTCGCTCTCGCTCACCGCCAGCGCGGTTTCCGCCTCGGCCAGCGCATCGCGCAGCCGGCGCAGTTCGACATTGTCGCTCTGCTGGCGCGCCGCATCGATCTGGAACCGCGCCTCGGCCAGGGCGCGCCTGGATTTCTGATCCCATTGCGCCTCGGCGGCGGCCAGGCGCGCCGCCTCGGCGGCCCGCCAATCCGTCTCTGCGCGAGCCAGCGCCGCCGTGACCTCACGCGCTGCCCGATCGCCGGCCGCCGCGTGCTCCGCGCGCATCCGCGCCAGTTCGCTCTCGCGCGCAGCGGCGGACGCCTTCGCACCGGCCAGCTCATCGCGCAGGCGGCGAAGCTCGCCATCGTCGGTCCGCACGTGGGCGGATTTCTGCTGCCATTGCATTTCGGCGGCGGCGAGACGCGCGGCCTCCGCCGCCTTCCAGGTCTTTTCGGCGCGGGCAAGAGCTTCTTCGGACTCGCGGCGCGCCTGGTCGCGGGCCGTCGCCTGCTCCGCCCGCACCCGCGTCAGCTCGCTGGCGCGCAGATCGGCCGAGGCTTTCGCGTCGGCCAAATCATCGCGCAGGCGGCGAAGCTCGGCGTCATCGCTCCGCGCAGGTGCGGATTTCTGCTGCCATTGCGCCTCGGCAGCGGCCAGACGCGCGGCCTCGGCGGCCTTCCAGGATTTTTCGGCTTTCGCCAGCTCCGCCGTGGCGTCCTGGCGCGCCTGGTCGACGCGCTCCTGGGCGCGGGCTTCCGCTGCCGCGATGCGTACTTCCTGCTCCGCCTGCCGCGCGGCGCGGCTGCGTTCGAGATAGGCTTCGGACGCTGCCTTCTCGTCGCGCTCGGCATCGCGGGCGGCGCGCGTCGCCGCCAGCTCCGCCTCGCGCACCAGCACGACCGCCTTGGCCTCGGCCAGTTCCTCGCGCAGCCGCAGCAGTTCGGCGCCGTCCGGACCCGCGGCCTCTTCCGGGGCAGGCTGCGCAGAGGCGTCGGCCTGCAGGACGGGATAATCGAGCACCGCCAGCGTCGCGGCATCGCCGCCGTCCAGACGGATGATGCGGATCGCCAGCGCGTGCGGCTCGCGCATGTCCGCCGGCGGCATATAGGCGAGCCCGTCCAGCTCGTCCGGCGCCAGCGACCAGGAGCGGTCGCCATTGTTGTGTCCGGCGGTCAGCCTGGCGCGGCGCGGCAGGCGCTCGACCCGGACACCCAGCCGTCCATGCCGGCGATAGGGGGCGAGCAGCGCGCTCAGTTCCAGCGGCACGATGCACGGCGCGGACGGCGCCGCCGGCGGCGGCAGCGGCTCGGCAGCCACCACCGCTTCCGGCGCGGCAGGCGGCCTCCTGGCAAATCCGGTTACGCGCTGCGCCATCTGCGCGACTGCTCCATCGCCGCCGCCGGGGCGGAGAATTTTCACTGCGACGGGCATTGTTTGCCGAAGGGGTAAAGCAATCGTTGGCCTCATACCCCCCAAGGTCGGGTGTTCGTTCAGACATGGTTAGCGAACCGCCTTCGGATTTCGTTGAAAGCGGCGAAATCCGCAGCGGACGGCACGATCCTGACCGCCAATTAATGTGAGCGCTTTTGCGCAGCCGTCATTTTTTCCGGCCCATACTCTTGAGGCTCGCGATGCGGGCGCGCTTGGTGCAGAATCGCGGCGGAAGCCACCGCGAACGCTTATGGAAGGAATGCCGGAGATGACCGAGCCCCTGCCGCCCGATCTCCTGGCCCGGATGCACGCCTATTGGCGGGCCGCCAACTACCTTTCGGTCGGGCAGATCTATCTGCAGGACAATCCGCTGCTCGAAGCGCCGCTGACGCTCGACCACATCAAGCCGCGCCTGCTCGGCCATTGGGGGACGACGCCGGGGCTGAACCTCATCTATGTCCACCTCAACCGGCTGATCAAGCAGAACGACCTCAACATGATGTACGTCATCGGGCCGGGGCATGGCGGCCCCGGCATCGTGGCGCAGACCTATCTGGAAGGTTCGTATACGGAGCGCTTTCCGGCGATCGAGCGCAACCGCAACGGGCTGCAGCGGCTGTTCCGCCAGTTCTCCTGGCCCTACGGCATCCCGAGCCATGTCTCGCCGGAAACCCCGGGCTCGATCCATGAGGGCGGCGAGCTGGGCTATTCCCTGCTGCACGCCCATGGCGCGGCGTTCGACAATCCGGACCTGATCGTCGCCTGCGTCATCGGCGACGGCGAGGCGGAGACCGGCGCGCTGGCGGCCAGCTGGCATTCCAACAAGTTCCTCAACCCGGCGCGCGACGGCGCCGTGCTTCCCATCCTGCATCTCAACGGCTTCAAGATCGCCAATCCGACCATCCTGGCGCGGATCAGCCGCGAGGAACTGACCGACCTGCTGCGCGGCTACGGCTACGAGCCGCATTTCGTCGAGGGCGACGAGCCGGCGCCGGTGCACCAAAGCCTGGCCGCGACGCTCGACACGGTGTTGGCGCGGATCGAGCAGATCCAGGCCGCGGCGCGGACCGGCGACCGCAAGAAGCCGGAGCGGCCGCGCTGGCCGATGATCGTGCTGCGCACGCCGAAGGGCTGGACCGGACCCAAATTCGTCGACGGCCTGCCGGTCGAGGGCACCTGGCGCGCGCACCAGGTCCCGATCGCGGATTTCAAGAACCCCGAGCATCTGAAGCAGCTCGAAGACTGGATGCGGAGCTACCGGCCGCAGGAGCTGTTCGATGAACGCGGCACCTTCCGCGAGGAATTCGCGGATCTCGCGCCGACCGGCCATCGCCGCATGGGCTCCAATCCGCATGCCAATGGCGGCGAGCTGCTGCAGCCGCTGTCGATGCCGCATTTCCACGATTATGCGCTGCCGGTGGCGAAGCCCGGCGCGATGCGGGCGGAGGCGACGCGGGTTCTGGGCGGCTTCCTGCGCGACGTGATGAAGCTCAATCTGGACAAGCAGAATTTCCGCCTGTTCGGGCCGGACGAGACCGCGTCGAACAGGCTGGAAGCGGTCTTCGAGGTCTCCGGCAAGGAATGGATGGCCGATATCGAGGCGGTCGACATCGATCTCAGCGCCGACGGCCGCGTCATGGAGGTGCTGAGCGAGCATCTCTGCGAGGGCTGGCTGGAGGGCTACCTGCTGACCGGGCGCCACGGCCTCTTCTCCTGCTACGAGGCCTTCATCCACATCATCGATTCGATGTTCAACCAGCACGCCAAATGGCTGAAGAGCAGCCGGACGATCGCTTGGCGCAAGCCGATCGCCTCGCTGAACTACCTGCTGACCTCGCATGTCTGGCGCCAGGACCATAACGGCTTTTCCCACCAGGACCCCGGCTTCATCGACCATGTCGCCAACA
>JAATGL010000183.1 GCA_015654705.1 Alphaproteobacteria bacterium
GGCCGGCCATCTCGGCGATGCCGCCGGCATTGTCCGTCACCGGGCCGAAGGCGTCGAGCGCCACGATGAAGCCCGCCAGCGACAGCATGGTCGAGACCGCGACGGCGATGCCGAACAGCCCCGCCAGCAGATAGGTCAGCATGATGCCGACGCAGATCACGATCGCCGGCGGCGCCGTCGATTCCATCGAGATCGCCAGGCCCTGGATCACATTGGTGCCGTGGCCGGTGACCGAGGATTTGGCGATCGACTGCACGGGGCGGAAATTGGTGCCGGTGTAGTATTCGGTGATCCAGATCAGCAGCCCGGTGATGCCGAGGCCGACCACGCCGCATTCGAACAGGCTGACGCCGGTGAACTCCAGCCCGCCGCTGGTCGT
This sequence comes from Alphaproteobacteria bacterium, assembly GCA_015654705.1. Taxonomy (GTDB): domain Bacteria; phylum Pseudomonadota; class Alphaproteobacteria; order Micropepsales; family Micropepsaceae; genus Rhizomicrobium. The sequence goes on from JAATGL010000183.1 coordinate 380, forward strand.
CAGCACCGCATGGATGCCGCCGGGAATCATCCAGTCGGTGAGCGGCCACAGACCGATCAGCGACATCACGCCGGTCGCGATCACGCCTTTGTAAAGCGCGCCCATGATGTTGCGCGACTTGCCGAGCTGCACGAAGAACGTGCCGATGATGGAGGTGAGGATGCACATGGCGCAGATCGCCAGCGGATAGAGCATCAATTGCGACTTCAAACCGCCGACGAAATAGATCGAGGCCAGAACCATGGTGGCGACGGTCGTCACCGCATAGGTCTCGAACAAATCCGCCGCCATGCCGGCGCAGTCGCCGACATTGTCGCCGACATTGTCGGCGATGGTGGCGGGGTTGCGCGGGTCGTCCTCGGGAATGCCCGCCTCGACCTTGCCGACCATGTCGCCGCCGACATCGGCGCCCTTGGTGAAGATGCCGCCGCCGAGACGCGCGAAGATCGAGATCAGCGAGGCGCCGAAGCCCAGCGCCACCAGCGAGTCGACGATGACGCGGCCCTGGTGCGAATCATTGATGTCGAGATGAAGGCCGGCGGTGAGGATGGCGTAATAGCCCGCCACGCCGATCAGGCCGAGGCCGACCACCAGCATGCCGGTCACCGCGCCGGAGCGGAACGCGACCGAGAGGCCCTGCGCCAGACCCTGGCGCGAGGCCTCCGCCGTGCGCACATTGGCGCGCACCGAGACGTTCATGCCGATATAGCCGGCGGCGCCCGACAGCGTGGCGCCGATCACGAAGCCCACCGCCTCCTGCCAGCCCAGGAAATACCAGGCGACCGCGAAGATCACGACGCCGGCGATGGCGATGGTCGTGTACTGGCGGTTGAGATAGGCGGCGGCACCCTCCTGGATGGCGGCGGCGATCTCCTGCATTCGGGCATTGCCGGGGCTCATGCTCAGGACCGAGCGGATGGTCCATGCGCCGTAGAGCAGCGCCAGCACGCCGCTCGCCAATACCAGTTCAAGCTCCAAGCTCATCGCCTCGTCCCCTATGCGGTCTTTGATGCCCTACCGGCGCTGAAAGCCGCCGATCCCCATGGCCGGCCGGACAGGACCTACCGCTTCAAGGGCGGCGCACCTATGCCAAAAGCGGACGCAGGACGCAACAAGGGGATTTGCCGCTCTGCGGCGGTCCGCAATAGACGGCCGACACCGGGATCTGGCCAAATTTGTCATCCCGGACGCCGCGCGCCAGCGAGGCGATCCGGGACCCATCGCGACGCATGCCCGATAGGTCCCGGCGCTCGCCGCGCCCGGCCGGGATGACAACCCATGAATAAGCTGCCCTAAAACGGATTGTCCGGATTTTCCAGGTAGAGGTTGATGGATTCGAGGTTCTGGCGGATGGCGCGCAGTTCGACCACGGCCGCCCGGATATAGTGCGCGACCCAGCAGGCCAGCAAAATCGCAGCCAGCAGCGGCAGGCCATGGAGGAAGAACGGGATCGCATGGAGAAAATGGGTCATCGTCGGTCTCCGCCGAATGCCGCGACGATGCTACGCCCCGGCAGTTTCGGCGTCACGCCGCAGCGGCGCGCTCAGGCGACGGCTGGCTGCGGAAGGCCGCCGGTTGCCAGCGCGGCTTTCACCGCGGCACCCAGCGCGTCGTAATCGTAGGGTTTGCGGATGATCGGGAATTCCGCGCCGACGCGCTCCGCCGCGCTGCTGTAGCCGGTGGCCAGCAGGACCGGAAGCCCGGGATGGCGCGCCTGGATTGCGCGCGCCAGATCCAGCCCGTCCATCTCGCCGGGCATGACGATGTCGCTGAAGACCAGCGCGATGTCGTTGGCGCGCGCCAGCGTTTCCAGCGCCGCCGCCGGGCCGTCCGCGCTCACCACGCCATAGCCGAGCTGTTCGAGCAGCATGGTGCTGACTTCGCCCACCTGCGTGTTGTCCTCCACGACCAGGATGGTGCCCTGGCCGCGCACCGCATCGTCGACGGGCGGCTTGGCCGGCGACAACGGCGCGGCGGCCTCCAGCGAGCGGGGCATATAGAGCGTGACCGTCGAGCCTTGTCCGGGCTCGCTCGTCATCAGCACGTCGCCGCCCGACTGGCGCGCGAAGCCGTAGACCTGCGACAGGCCCAGCCCCGTGCCCTTGCCCACCTCCTTGGTGGTGAAGAACGGTTCGAAGACCTTGGCGAGCGCGTCGGACGCGATGCCGGTGCCCGTGTCGGTGAGCGCCAGCGCCACGAAATCGCCGTTCAGCGCGACGGCGCCGTTGCCGTCGAGCGCGACGTTGTGTGCCCTGATGCGGAGCGTCCCGCCATCGGGCATCGCGTCGCGCGCGTTCACCGCGATGTTGACGAGCGCCAGTTCCAGCTCGCCGGGATCGGTGTCGACCGGCCAGACCTCCGCGGCGATCTCCATGTCCAGCGCCACCGCGCCGCCGACGGAGCTGATCAGCAGATCGCGGAAGGCGTTCAGCCGCTCGCGCAGGTCGATGCTGACGCGGTTGAGCCGCTGGCGCCGCGCGAAGGTGAGAAGCTGGCGCGTCAGGTTGGCGCCGCTCTTGGCGGCCTGCGCGATGGCGTCCAGCGCGCGGATGTCCTTCGCCTCCTTGGCGCGCTGGCGCATCAATTGCGTCTGGCCGCTGACGATCATCAGCAGATTGTTGAAATCGTGCGCGATGCCGCCGGTGAGATGGCCGATCGCTTCCATCTTCTGCGACTGGGCAAGCTGCTGCTGGGCGCGTTCGAGCCGCAATTGCGCCTCGCGCCGCTCCGTCATGTCGCGCGTGATCTTGGCGAAGCCCAGCAATTCGCCCTGTTCGTCGCGCACCGCATCGATCACCGCCAGCGCCCAGAAGCGGCTGCCGTCCTTGCGCAGCCGCCAGCCCTCGCTCTCGTAGCGGCCCTCGCGGCGCGCGGTCTCCAGCGCGCGCGCGGGCACGCCGGCGGCGCGGTCCTCGGGCGTGAAGAACTGCGCGAAATTCCGGCCGATGATCTCCTGGGCATGATAGCCCTTGATGCGCGACGCGCCCGCGTTCCAGCTCGCGACGACGCCGCCGGGCTCCAGCATGTAGATCGCGTAGTCGGTGACGCTCTGCACCAGCAGGCGGAAATGGCGCTCGCTGTCGCGCAGCTGCGCCAGCGCCAGCGCGGTCTGCGCCTCGCGGTTCGAGGCGTTCTGCAGCAGCGTCGTGTTGTCGAGACGCAGCGTGTCCTCGCGGCTGCGCAGCGTCTCCTCGACCGCCTTGCGCCGTTCGATCTCGTCCTGCGCCGCGCCGTAGAGCCGCGCATTGTCGATGGCGATAGCGGCGTGGGCGGCGATGCCGACGGCCAGCCTCTCGTGTTCGGCGCCGAAGCGGCCGGGCTCGGGATGGCCGAAGAACAGGCCGCCGATCACGCCGCCCGACCGCGACACCACCGGCACCGCCAGATAGGAGCGCACCGGCAGATGTCCCTCCGGCTGGCCGTGATGCGGCGCGCTGCGGCCATAGCGCGGGTCTTCGCGGATGTCGTCGGAGCGCACCACGCCCTCGCCCGTGAAGGTCGGCGCGAACAGCGCGGTGTTGCGCGGCATGGGAAAGCGGGAGAACGCTTCGCGGGACACCCCGGACAGCGTGTAGAGCATGTAGCTGCCGCCCGCCGCATCGGGCACATTGTAGAAGAACGCGCCGAAGGCGGCGCCGGTCAGCTCGGTGGCGGCATCGGTGACGACCTGCACGGCGCGTTCGAGGTTCAACTCAGACGCGATCTCCGCCCCGACCTTCAGCAGGATCTCGAGCCGGCGCGCTTCTTCTCCGGCGTTTGCGCCCGCGGACAACGTCTTTTCCAGCTTCCTCAGCCCCGGTTACAATCCCTCACAGCGCGAAAACGCGCGGGCGGGTATTCGGTTCCCAAGTCGCCAACTTGCGTTGCCTGATCCATTGGATTATATGAACATTATGGACACGGCACCGGTCACTGTCGTGGAAACGCCGGACTTTCTCGCCGCGACGCGAAAGCTCATGCATGAAGATGAGCGCGCGGCGCTGGTTGACTATCTGGCGAACAATCCCGTTTCCGGCGACCTGATTCCCGGAGCGGGCGGTGTGCGAAAACTGCGATGGTCCCTCGAAGGGCGTGGCAAACGCGGCGGGCGCGCGTGATCTACTATTTTCACAGCGAGCACATTCCATTATTCGCGCTCGATGTCTATGCGAAGAACGAAAGGGCCGATTTGAAGCCGGATGAAATAAACCAGCTCAAGCGCGTCGTGAAGCTGATCGCCGATGCGTATATGAGGAAAGGCAAACGAACATGAGTCGCAAAGTCGCGGAAAGGCTGGAGCATAGCCTTCGTCAGGCTCTTGCATTCGCCGATGGCACGGCCGATGTGAGCCAGTATCGCGTACATGTGCCGCGTTCGATCGACGTGCGCGCGATCCGCGACAAGCTCGGCATGACGCAGGAGAAATTCGCCAGCGAATTCGGCTTCAGCGTCAACACGCTGCGCCACTGGGAGCATGGCAAGCGCGTGCCCGAAGGTCCGACGCGCGCCTACCTCCTGGTGATCGACCGCGCGCCGAAGGCGGTGCAGAAGGCGCTACGGGCGTCATAGTCAAAGGATCAGAAATTCCGAGGCATTCGCTACTGACCGCTAATGCTTGAGTGCTTTCTCAATTGGCAACGAATTATAGAGCACAACGACAGCTTGGACATAGTCCGCCAAAGGATGGTCATTGCAATAGCTCCGGATGGTCGCCTGTTGCTCGTCAAGCGAGGTGGTATCGAACTCGCGCTCGGCCTCGTGTCTGGCGTATTTTTGTAGATTCAGTCCAGCCATAAAACCCTCTGCCCATTCAAAATAGAGCGGTTCCATCGTTTTCGGGCTAAGAGCATAGTCTTCAGCGAATTGGGCGCAGCTATTCGCTCCGGCACCCTCACCTACACTAGCACCGTAAGCACGGTCCAATATGAAAACAGACGCGATAGCCACAACGACTGTGACGTTCATTGTTTGCCGAATCACGTTTTCCGCCCCAACACAGTCACGTCTAAAGCTCGTTGGCTCCGAATCTGCTCAACAACAAGTCCAATGCCCACTTAGTTCAACAGCTCGCGCGCAAAATACTTCTTCCGTTTCGATAACTATTAGCGTCGCTTCACGCCCTCCGTCGCGTGTTTCGACAACACGAAGGTGCCGTTTTGCGATGACACCCTGTTCCTCAAACAACTGCCCTTCAAATAATCGTGTCAACATGTCGCATTTCCTTGCCGAGAATCAACCCTTCGGCAAACTATCACACCAACCGGCTCTGCTCCACCGCCGCCTTGATGAAGCTGGCGAACAGCGGGTGGGGGTCGAAGGGGCGGGATTTCAGCTCGGGGTGGAACTGGACGCCGATGAACCAGGGATGGTCGGGGATTTCCATGATCTCGGGAAGCTTGCCGTCGGGCGACCAGCCGGAGACGACGAAGCCGTGCTCCTCGAGCGAAGGCGTGTAGCGCGTGTTCACCTCGTAGCGATGGCGGTGGCGCTCCGAGATTTCGGTTGAACCGTAAACCTCGGCCACGCGGCTGCCCGGCTTCAGGATCGCGGCATAGGCGCCCAGCCGCATGGTGCCGCCCTTGTCGTCGTTTTCCTTGCGTGTCTCGACCGCGTTGCCGCGCGTCCATTCGGTCATCAGGTCGATCACCGGATGGCGCGGGCTTCCGTTCTCGCTGGTGCCGGCGCCCTCGAAGCCGGCCTGGTCGCGCGCCGCCTCGATCACCGCCATGTGCAGCCCGTAGCAGATGCCGAAGAACGGCACGCGGCGCTCGCGCGCGAACTTGACCGCGGCGATCTTGCCCTCGGTGCCGCGCTCGCCGAAGCCGCCGGGCACCAGGATGCCGTGGACGTTCTCGAGGAACGCGGCGGCGTCGTCGCGCTCGAAGATCTCGCTGTCGATCCATTCCATCTGTACACGGACATTGTTGGCCATGCCGCCATGGGTCAGTGCCTCGCTGAGCGACTTGTAGGAATCCTTCACCTGCATGTATTTGCCGACGACGGCGATTCGCACCTCGCCTTCCGGATTCTTGACGTGGTCGACCACCCATTTCCAGCGCGCGAGATCGGGCTGCGGCGCGTCGGCGATGGCGAACACCTTCAGCAACTGGGTGTCGAGCCCGGCCTGATGATAGGCGATGGGGGCGCGGTAGATGGTGTCGAGGTCGAGCGCCGGGATCACGCGCTCGGCCGGCAGGTTGCAGAACAGGCCGATCTTGCGCCGGTCCTCGTCGGGGATCGGCATGGTGGCGCGGCACAGCAGGATGTCGGGCTGGATGCCGATCGAGCGCAATTCCTTCACCGAATGCTGCGTCGGCTTGGTCTTCAGTTCGCCGGCGGTCTCGATATAGGGCACCAGGGCCAAGTGCACGAAGGCGGTGTTCTCGCGCCCC
>JAATGL010000304.1 GCA_015654705.1 Alphaproteobacteria bacterium
AACGCGTCGTTGGGAAAGCGGTCGGCGATTTCGGCATCCTTGGGCGCGGCGCGGTGCAGTCCCGGGATCAGCCACCAGGCCAGCGCCAGCGCGACGACGACGATCGCGACGGCGCCCCACAGCCCCTTGTTCGGCTCCATGCCCATCCCCCGATCACAGCCGGCTAAGAGTGGCGCGCGGGTCCCGCAAGCGCAAGTTCACTCTTCGCCGAACTTGGCCTCGGCCAGCGCCAGGATGGCCTTCAGCGCCTCGGCGGCGTCGGGGCCTTCGGCGCAGATTTCCACCTCGGTGCCGTAGCTGGCGGCCAGCATCATCAGCCCCATGATCGACAGCCCGTTCACCGCCTGGCCGTCCTTGGTCACGGTGATCTGCGACGTGAAGCGCGCCGAGGCCTCGACCAGCTTGGCGGAGGCGCGCGCGTGCAGCCCGCGCTTGTTGGTGATCTTGGCGATGGCGCAGAGCCGCACCGCGTCGGTCATCTCAGCAGGGCCCGCCGACCAGATCGACCGAGCCGGCGCGCATGTATTTGCGTCCGGCGTCGATCGCTTCCTTGACCGCCTGGTCGAGCGGCGCACGCGCGCGCACCTCGATCAGCTTGATCAGGCTGGGCAGGTTGACGCCCGCCAGAACCTCGATCTTGCCGCGCTCCAGCAGCGTCAGCGCCAGATTGCAGGGCGTGCCGCCGAACATGTCGGTGGCGATGACGACGCCGCGGCCCAGATCGACCGATTTGGCGGCCGCCGCGATCTCGCGCTGGCGCCGCTCGATATCGTCCTCCGGCCCGATGCAGACGGCGCGCAGATGGGTCTGCGGCCCGACCATGTGCTCCATCGCGGAGATGAATTCCTGCGCCAGACGCCCATGCGTCACCAGGACGATTCCGATCATGGCAATGCTGTCCTTAAGAAATCCAGCGGACGAAACGCCGGCGATGCGCGGCGGAGGAGCATGTTCGGCGGGCGGTCTCGCGAAAGAGATCATGCTTGAACGCCGCGGCGGCCAGCGCGATCTTCGCCGGGGCCGAGGCTTCGAAGGGCGCGAGTCTTAGCAGAGGCACACGGCCGGGCAAGTCCTTTGGCGGCTTGTAATATTCCCGCGCCGGAAGCCGCTCCCCTGCGCCGTCCAGCGACACCGCCAGCGCAAGTTGCGCCCGGGCCGCATGCGGCAGGGCGACGATGCCCAGCCCGCGCACCTCGATCAGGCCGGCGAGCGCGGCCGGGGCGCGGGCGCAAAGCCGGCCGCGTGCCGCGAACAATTCGGTGCGGTCGTCGCTGACGAGCTGGGCGCCCAGCGCGATCAGCCGCAGCGCCAGGTCGGATTTCCCGGCGCCGCTCTTGCCCAGCAGCAGCACGCCGGCGCTGCGCGGCGCGGCGAACGCCAGTCCCGCGCGCGCCAGCAATACACAGGTTGCATGGATGTTGACGGCCTCCTGCGTCATGGCCTTGCGCGTGCCAGAGGCAGTTCGACGACGAAACGAGCGCCGCCGCTCTCGCGGTTCTCGGCGCGGATGCGCCCGCCGCTGCTGACCACGATCTGCCGCGCGATGGAAAGTCCGAGGCCCGAATTCTTGCCGAAGCCGTGCTCCTGCGGGCGCTCGGTGTAGAACCGTTCGAAGATGGTTTCGAGGTTCTCGGCCGGGATGCCCGGGCCGTCGTCGTCGACGGTGACGCGGGCGAAGCCGCCGCGGGCGCGCGCCGACACCGTGACCCTGCCGCCCGCCGCACTGAACGAGACGGCGTTGTCGATCAAATTGCGGAACACCTGTCCGATGCGCTCGTCGCGGCCCAGCACGGTGGCGTCTTTCGGCAGGTCGAGATCGAGCACCACCTCGACGCCCTTTGAGATCTCGGTGAAGCGATAGACCTCGACGATGGTTTCCAGCAGGCGGGTCAGCTCGACCGGCGCGCTCGATTCGCGGCTCAATTCGGCATCGAGGCGCGAGGCGTCGGAGATATCGGTGATCAGCCGGTCGATGCGCTTGACGTCGTTGCGCACGATGGCCATCAGCCTTTCGCGCGCGTCGTCGTCGCGGGCGCGCGCCAGCATCTCGACGGCGCTTTTCAGCGAGGTCAGCGGATTCTTCAACTCGTGCGCCACGTCGGCGGCGAAGCGCTCGATCGCGTCGATGCGGTCGTAGAGCGCCCGCGTCATCGCCGAGAAGCTGGTCGCCAGGTCGCCGATCTCGTCGCCGCGCTCCTCCATGCGGGGGATGGTCTCGCGCCCGGCATGGCCGCTGCGCACGCGGTCGGCGGCGTCGGCCAGCGCCAGCACCGGCCGCGCGATGAAGCGCGACAGCAGCAGCGACGAGGCCAGCATCACCACGATGGCGACGACGAAGACGTCCAGCAGCGTGGCGCGTTCCTCGCGCAGCACGTCGTCGATGTCTCCCCCCTCGGTAGAGACCAGCAGGGCGCCGTAGACCGCCTTGAAGCGCTGCACCGGCGTCGCCACCGACAGCACCAGCTTGTTCTGCTCGTCGACGCGCTGGGCGCTGGCGGTGTCGCCCGCCAGCGCCGCATTGACCTCGCCATAGACGCGCCCGTCATTGCCGGCCTCGAAATAGGGATCGAGCCGGGCGAAGGGGCGGATGCCCATCACGCCGTCATAGAGGCGGCCGAGAAACTCCTTGGTCTGGCTCCAGCTGTCGATGGGCGGCAGGTCGGCGGTCTGCACCACGTTGCGGGCCAGGAGGTCGCGGGTGTCGACGGCCAGCGAACCGTCGGTCGCGTAGAGCCGGCCGCGCAGCTTGGTCGGCGCGATCAGCTGGCGCAGCAGCGGCTCGGCCTGCTTCAGCTTCAGCGCGTGCGTCTCGGGGTCGGTGGCATATTCAGCCAGCGTGCTGGAGACGATCTCGGCCTGCGCCTCGATGCCGGTGAGGCGCTCGTCGATCAGGCCGACGCGGCTCGACTGCACTGCGATCACGCCGCCGATCAGCACCAGCAGCACGGCGGTGTTGACCAGCACGATGCGCCGCGTCAGTGCCGAATAGCGCGCGCGCCGCGGCGGGGCGGTGAGGCTCATGGCGCGGCGCGGGGCAGGCTACGCCTCGCGGTAGCGATAGCCGACGCCGTAGAGCGTTTCGATCGCGTCGAAATTGTCGTCGACCTGCTTGAACTTCTTGCGCAGGCGCTTGATGTGGCTGTCGATGGTGCGGTCGTCGACATAGACCTGGTCGTCATAGGCCGCGTCCATCAGGCTGTCGCGGCTCTTCACGAAGCCGGGGCGCTGCGCCAGGCATTGCAGGATCAGGAATTCGGTGACCGTCAGCCGCACCGGCCGGCCGTCCCAGGTGCATTCGTGGCGCTGCGGATCGAGCGCCAGCTTGCCGCGCACCAGCGCCTCCCGCGCGTCGGGCCCGGCGGGCGTGCTCTTGTGCGGATCGGCGCGGCGCAGCACCGCCTTGACGCGCTCCAGGAGCAGGCGCTGGGAGAAGGGCTTGCGGATATAGTCGTCGGCCCCGGCATTGAGGCCAATCAATTCGTCGATCTCCTCGTCCTTGGAGGTCAAAAGGATCACCGGCAGGTCGCCGTTCTGGCGCAGCCGGCGCAGCAATTCGAGCCCGTCCATGCGCGGCATCTTGATGTCGAGGATCACGAGGTCGGGCGCCGCGGCGGTCAGCGCCGTCAGCGCCGAGGCGCCGTCCGAAAAGGTGCGGACGTGATAGCCCTCCTGTTCGAGCAGCATGCTCACGGAGGCGAGAATGTTCTTGTCGTCGTCGACCAGCGCGATATTGGCCATGCTTTCCCAACCCGGTGGCGTCGGGATGTAGTATAGGGTCAAAGGCCCCGAATCAAAGACCGCCATGACCGACGCCGCTGAGACCTACGATCCGCACCGCTTCAAGACCACCGTGCCCTATTACGCGCGCTACCGGCTCTCCTATCCCGACCGGCTGATCGCGTGGGTGATCGAACGGGCCGGATTGCAGCCGGCCGACGCCGTGCTGGATCTGGGCTGCGGGCCGGGAACGCTGGCGGTGCCGTTCGCGCAGGCCGGGATGACGGTGACGGCCGTCGATCCCGAACCGGCGATGCTCGATGCCGTTCGGGGCGCCGCCGCCCAGGCGGGCGTCGCGCTCGATATCCGGCAGGGCAGCTCCTTCGACCTTCCCGCCGGGATCGGTCCGTTCCGGCTAGTGACGATGGGGCGTTCCTTCCACTGGATGGACCGGGCGGCGACGCTGAAAATCCTGGACGGCCTGGTGACGCCGAAAGGCGCGCTCGCGTTCTTCCGCGACGAGCATCCGCAGAGCGCCGAAAATCTCTGGCACCGCAAGATGCTGGAGCTGGTCATGCAATACGGCGCCGAGAATGCGCCGCACCGCCAGGCGCGCAAGCGCGACGATTTCCGCAGCCACGAATCTGTCCTGCTGGACTCCGCCTTCGCGCATCTCGAACGGATCGCCGTGCTGGAGAAGCGCGCCGTGACGGCCGACGAGATCGTCGGCCGCGCCTTCTCGCTCTCGATCAGTTCGCCCGCGGCGCTGGGCGAGCGCACCGAGGCCTTCGAGCGCGATCTGCGCACGATGCTGGCCACGCTGTCGCCGGACGGCCGCTTCGGCGAAATCGCGGAAACGGACGCGCTGATCGCGACGCGGCCCTAGACGAACTCGACCTTCAATATCTCATAGGACCGCGCGCCGCCGGGGGCGGCGACTTCGACGGTGTCGCCCTTGGACTTGCCGATCAGCGCGCGCGCGATCGGCGAGGAGATCCAGATGCGGCCGCGCGCGGCATCGGCCTCGTGATCGCCGACGATCTGGTATTTGCGCTTCTGGTTGGTGTCCTCGTCGACCATCGTGACGGTGGCGCCGAACTTGACCGTGGTGCCGGAAAGCTTGGAGACGTCGATCACGTCGGCGCGGCCCATCATGTCCTCGAGGTCCAGCACGCGGCCCTCGATGAAGGCCTGGCGCTCCTTGGCCGCGTGGTATTCGGCGTTCTCCGAGAGATCGCCGTGCGCGCGCGCTTCCGAGATAATCTTGATGATCGCGTGGCGTTCCACGTTCTTCAGCTGGTTGACCTCTTCCTCGATGGCCTTGAAGCCGGCGGCGGTCATTGGGATGCGTTCCATGGCAGATCCTGCTAAGCGCAAAGACGTTCCGTCCGGCCTCGCTCACGCTCTCGGCCGGTGCGGACGTGGTTTGGTTTTCCCTAACCCCTTGTCACGACCGGCTTTATGAGCCTTGCGAGACGGGTACCGGCAAACTGTAAGACTGCAGGGACGCAACTTCAAGGGAGCCGGCCCGGAGCGCCGCGATGGCCTGGGTGGCGGCGACGGCGCCCGCCAGGGTGGTGTAATAGGGAACTTTCATGGTCAGGGCGGTGCGCCGGATCGAGGCCGAATCGGCCAGCGCCTGGGCACCTTCGGTGGTGTTGAAGACCAACTGGACCTCGCCGTTCTTCAGCGCGTCCACCACATGCGGGCGGCCCTCCAGCACCTTGTTGACCCGCGTCACCGGAAGGCCGGCATCCTCCAGCGCCTTGGCGGTGCCGCGCGTGGCGATCAGCCGAAACCCCATCTCGACCAGCGCGCGGGCGGAGGGCAGGGCCTCCGCCTTGTCGGAATCCTTGACCGAGAGGAAGACGTTGCCGGCGAGCGGCAGGCGGTGGCCGGCGCCGATCTGGCTCTTGGCGAAGGCGCGGCCGAAATTGACGTCCAGCCCCATCACCTCGCCGGTCGAGCGCATCTCCGGGCCCAGGATGGTATCGACGCCGGGGAAGCGCGCGAAAGGCATCACCGCTTCCTTGACCGAGATGTGGGTGGGCTTGGGGCGCTTGAGATTGAAGGTGGACAGCGTTTCGCCCGCCATCACCCGCGCCGCGATGGCCGCGACGGGAAGCGCGATCGCCTTGGCGAC
>JAATGL010000063.1 GCA_015654705.1 Alphaproteobacteria bacterium
CGGTCACTGCCGAAAGTGCTCCTAAAAAAATTTGTCGGCGAAGGCGGGAAAGCCGGTTGCGGTTTTTGTGACGGATTGCTGGGCGCCATGTCCGAGAGCGTAACGACATTTGGCGGACGACGCCCTACCCCAAACACCATGCCAATACGGCCTTCTGCGCGTGCAGGCGGTTTTCGGCTTCGTCGAAGACGACGCTTTGCGGGCCGTCGATCACCTCGTCGGTGACTTCCTCGCCGCGATGCGCCGGCAGGCAGTGCATGAAGATGGCGTCCCTGGCGGCGCGCGCCATCAGGCGCGCATTGACCTGATAGGCGGCCAGCAGATTGTGGCGCCTGGTCGTGTCCTCGTCGCCCATCGAGACCCAGGCGTCGCTGACCACACAATCGGCGCCGGCGACCGCGGCGTCGGGATCGTCGAGGAATTCGACATCGGCGCGCGCGGCGCGCACCCATTCGCGCAGGCCCTCGCGCGCGCTCAACTCCTTCGGGCTGGCGACGCGCAGCCGAAAACCCAGCCGCCCCGCCGCATGCACCCAGGAGGTCAGCACATTGTTGCTGTCGCCGCTCCAGGCGACGGTGCGGCCCTCGATCGGACCTTTGTGTTCCTCGAACGTCATCACGTCGGCCATCACCTGGCAGGGGTGGGAGACGCGCGTCAGCCCGTTGATCACCGGAATAGCGGCGTTATCGGCCAGCTCCTGCACCATGGCGTGGTCGAGCAGGCGGATCATCACCGCGTCGACATAGCGCGAGAGGACGCGCGCGGTGTCAGCGATGGTCTCCTCGCGGGCGAGCTGCATCTCGCTGCCCGTCATCATGATGGTGGTGCCGCCCAGTTGGCGCATCGCCACGTCGAAGGAGATGCGCGTGCGGGTGGAGTGCTTGTCGAAGATCAGCGCCAGCACACGGCCGTCGAGCGGCCGGTCGGCATCGGCGGCGCCATGCGGCAAGCCGGCACGCGCCGCCTTACGCCGGCGGGCCTCGTCCAGCATGCCGCGCAGGGTAGCGGTGTCGAAATCGCAAATGTCGATGACGTGGCGGACCATCGCGCCGAACCCTTTCTGCCTCCCCGCCGTCCGGCGGAAGGGAGCTTCTAGGGCCAAGCACGGCAAAGGAAAAGGCCATGGCCGCCGCGGCGCAGCGGCCATGGCCCCGTTTCTCCTATTGCGCGGCGATACGCGTCGCGCTGAGCGTCCCGTCGTGCTGGAACACGATGTTGCCCTGGAGATCGTAATAGATGACCTCGAACGTGCCGCTATAGGCATCCGCGGAAACGACGGTGTCGGTTTCGCTCTTGGTGAAATAATTGATGAGCTTCTTGCCCTTGTCGTCCCAGATCCACGCGACCAGGAAGGTAGAGACGCTTCCGTCCTTGTTTTTCGACCAGTCGCCGACGATGACGTTGTTGCCGGTCTTCGGGGCGAAGTCCGCCACCTGTATGGCGGTTCCGTCCTTGTGCCATTGCGTAAACGTGTTGTGAACGCCGCCATCATAGGACACCTTCCATGTGCCCACGATGGAGTTCTTGGCCCGTATGGCCAGCGATTTCGGCGCCTGCGCGATCAGCGCCGGAACGGGATGGGCCTGCGCCGCCGGTGCCTGAACCGCGAAAGCGCCCGCCGCCGCAAGAGAGGCCGCCACGGCAGAAAGAATTGAACGCGTCATGAAGTGCTCCTTCGATTTGCGGCGCCGACCATCAGCACCGGCGAATCCCCCTGGGGACCGGCAGAGATGATCCCCGCGCGGCGCCGCGGCGGACACACAACCGGCCTGATGAATCCCTGACGGATTGCTGATATCGTGCGCTTTCGCAGGGTTTCTCGCGTGGGGACGCACAGTGGGTGGGGACGACGCCGCTCCGGGGGCCGAGACGGTCAATCTCGCGCGCGTCCCGCCTTTCAGGCTCGGCGCGCTGGAGGTTTCGCCCGCGACGCGCCAGCTCGCCCGGGGCGAGCGGCGCGAAACGCTGGAGCCGCGCATGATGCAGGTGCTGGTCGCGCTCTGGCGGGCCGGCGGCGCCGTGGTCACGCGCGACGATCTCATCGCAAGCTGCTGGGACGGCCGCATCGTCGGCGACAACGCCATCCACCGCACGATTTCGCGGTTGCGCGACGTGGGCGGCACGATCGGCGCGGGCTGCTTCCGGCTCGAGACCGTGAGCAAGGTCGGCTACCGGCTGATCGCGGACCCGGTGCACGCGACGGACGTCGCTCCCGGTGGGCTTCCGCCCACGCGCTCCCGGCGTCTAGCGATCCTTGCGGCAGCGATTTTCGTCGCGCTTGTGGGTCTTGCCGCCGTGCTCGCCTGGCCGCGCCCGCCCGCGCCTCCGCTCATCGCCATCGCGGCCAAGCCCGGCCCGGACTCGGCGGAACTGGCGGACGGGCTGGCCGTCGATCTTTCCCGCCTGTCCGGCGCGCGGCCCGATGCCGTCGCCTATGCCAGGGAGTCGGACCGCCCCCGCGCGGATTATCGGCTGACCGTCGCCGTCCAGCGCGTTGCAAACGGCCTGGAAGCCGATATCGGGGTGTTCAAGTCCGGCGACGGCGACCCGTTGTGGAGCGTCGTCGTGACCGCCGCCGGGCACGACGCATCCCTGCTGCGCGAACGCGTGGCGCGGACCGTGTCGCGCGTGATCTGGTGCGCCCTGCGCACGAACAACGACGCGGCGCGGTCCGGCCACGAGACGCTGCGTCTGGTCTTCACCGCCTGCGAAGATCTGGAGGACGACCCCGACAATACGGGTGTCGAACGGTGGCAGAGGATCGTGAACCAGGATTCGCGCAACGCACCCGCGCTCGCGACGCTGGCGTTCCTGCAGGCAAGCCTGGCCGTCGACGACCAGATCAATACCGACATTCCACAGCCGGTCATCGCAGCACTTCGCGCGGCCTCACGGCAAAACCTTCAGCGGGCGCGATCCCTCGATGCGTCGCTGGGCCTGACCTATGCGGCGGAAGCGCTGCTGATGCCGTTGCCGGCCTATGGCGAGCAGCTCGCGACGCTGGACCTGGGCCTCGCGCGCGATCCGGATTGCGCGGCGCTTCATGCCCTCAAGTCGATGACCCTGCAGAATGTCGGCCGGATGCAGGCCTCCGTGGACGCGGCGCGGAAGGCGGTGGAGATGGAGCCCAACTCCGCGGGTTATCGCGCCAATCTCGCCATGGCGCTCGCTTACGGCGGATTTGCGGGAGGCGCACGCTCCGAATTCGCCGTGGCCGAACGCATCTGGCCGAACTCATCCGCCCTGCAGGAAGCCCGCTTCCGCTTCGAATTCCGCTTCGGCAATGCCGCCAATCTCGTCCGCGACATCGACGCCGGAACCGTGCTGCCCGGGACACCGGCGATCTTCCGGGACCGGATCGCGCGCCCGTTCTTCGTCGCCCGCGCCAATCCGACGGCGCAGAACGTCGAGGATGCGGCGAAGCTGGCTTTCAATTCGCCCCTTGGGCTGCCGGTCGGCCTGCAAAATCTCGTGGCGCTGGGTCGGATCGACCAGGCCTACCAATACCTGAACGCCCCGTCGGCGATCGCGCAAATGCGCGACGGCTGGAGCTACACCCTGTTCCGCGTGAACATGCGCCCCTTCTGGCTCGACAAGCGCTTCATGCGGCTGGCGGACCGGCTCGGCCTGGTCGGGTACTGGCAAGCGAGCGGCATCTGGCCGGATTTCTGCGGCGACAAGGACCTGCCCTACAATTGCCAAGCCGAAGCCGCCCGCCTGCATCCGCCGCGCGGCTAGCGCGGGGTCGCGAGCGCAGCGCGCCGTGCGGTGGCCGCAACTCTAGGCCGCGACGGCGGCCGCCTTCCCGAGGATCATATCCGCGGCTTTCTCGGCAATCATGATCGTGGGCGCGTTGGTGTTGCCCGAACTGATCCTGGGCATAATCGACGCGTCGACTACGCGCAGACCTTCCACGCCGTGGACCCGCAGCTGCGGATCGACCACCGCCATCGGGTCATGGCCCATCTTGCAGGTCCCGACCGCGTGATAGAGTGTCGCGCCCGCCACCTTGGCATAGCCCAGCATGCTCTCGAACGTGTCGCCGAAGGGATCGCCGGGAGATTCCAGATATTTCACGATGGCCGGCTGGTTCATGATCTTGCGCGCCCATTTGAGGCCCGCGATCGCCGCCTCCTGGTCGATCGGGTCGGCGAGATAGTTCGGCACGATGCTGGGATAGGCTGTGGCGTCCGGCGATTTGACATGCACCGTGCCGCGCGATTCCGGGCGCACCTGGCAGGGCGTGCAGGTCAGGCCGGGCGCCTTCTCCAGCACCAGCGCCTGCGTCTTGCCGAGCACCTCCAAATCCATCGACGCCGCCATCATGTGGAACTGGAGGTCCGGATGCGCGAGATCGACCCGCGACTTGAGGAACGCCACGACATGGGCCACCGCGAAAGTGAGCAGGCCCTTGCGCAACAGACCGTATTTCAGGATTTCTCCGAGCAGCGGCAGGCCGTGGGACAACTCGTTGACCGTGACGCATTCGGGCTTCAACCGCCACTGGCAGCCGATCATGTAGTGGTCCTGCAGGTTCTCGCCGACGCCTTTCAGCTCCTGGACGACGGGAATTCCGTTTTGCTGCAGGATGTCGCCGCGTCCGATGCCGGAGCATTCGAGCAATTGCGGCGAAGCCACCGCGCCGGCGGCAAGGATGACCTCGCGCGTGCATTTGGCGGTGCGCTTCAGGCCATGCTGGATATAGTCGACGCCGACCGCCCTCTTTCCGTCGAACAGCACGCGGGTGGTCTGCGCTTCCGTCTCGACCGTCAGATTCGCGCGACCCATCACCGGATGCAGATAGCCGACGGCCGTGGAGTGGCGCCGTCCGTTCTTGACGGTGAGCTGGAACCAGGTCGCGCCTTCCTGGTCGCCGCCATTGATGTCGTCGTTGCGCGGAATGCCGGCTTCGATGGCCGCATCCAATAGCGCCGTGGAGATCGGATTGCGCTCGGTGATGTCGGACACGTTCAGCGGGCCGCCGGTGCCGTGCCAGTCGTCGCCGCCGCGCTCCTGGTGCTCGGCGCGGCGGAAATAGGGCAGCACGTCCTGGTACGACCAGCCCTCGCAGCCCATCTGCCGCCAGCCGTCATAGTCGGCCGCCTGGCCGCGAATGTAGAGCAGGCCGTTGATAGAGGAGGAGCCGCCCAGCACTTTGCCCTTTGGCCATTTGTGCCTGCGGCCGCCCGAGCCGGCATCGATCTCGGTCTCGTAGAGCCAGTTCACCTTCGGATCGTTCAGCGTCTTGCCGAAGCCGATCGGCGTGTGGATCATCAGGTTCGACCAGAACTGCTTGAGATTGTGGAGCGGGCGGTCGTCGCCGCCCGCTTCCAGGAGCAGAACCGTTATCTTCGGATCGGCGGAGAGCCGGTTCGCGAGCACGCAGCCCGCACTGCCGGCTCCGACCACGATGTAATCGAACGTGCCCACGTCCATTGCGCGCTACCTCCGGCCTTTTCTTTTACTTAAGACGAGGCCGTGGGCAGCGCGCAAGTCCTCTTAAGCCTCGGCTGTGGCGCGCCATCCACCAGGAGCGTAGTTGCTCCGCACCACCTCGGTATAGGGCGACGGACTGACCACCGCGCGGATCTCCGTCTGCACATGCGGCTCCACCGTCGGCTTGGTCGTGCCGCCGTCGGGCTCGCCCCAGATCAGCGTCACGTCGTTGCCGGACTCGGCATATTCGGCATCGAGGATGGCAAGCGTCAGCATCTTGCCCTCGTTCGCGCTGTAGCCGATCCAGGTCGAGATGCCAGCCGGCTTGCTGCCCGACAGCACGCGATCATAGAGGTGCATGCAGTACACCGCCGACGGCGAGTCGAAATACTTCGCGCGGACCTGCTTGTTGAACATCGTGGAGAAGGTCCGCGTCACGTCGTCATTGTTGAGCGCGAGCGTGACCTTCTTGCGGTGCGGCCCGGCCGCCATCTTTTCCAGCGCCTCGCGGCCGATGAAATCGTGGTCGAACTTGACGAAGCCGCCATAAGCCAGATCCCACGGCGTCAGGTAGTAATCCTCGATATTGTCGGAAATGAAGCTGCCGCCGAGCGAGGCCGTCGCCTCATAGCTCTTCGCCGTCAGCCATTCGCGATAGGGCTTCATCTTCTCGCCCGAATAGACGGCCGGAAGCGGCGACGGGATCCAGCCGGATTCGAGCGCGTTGGTCGAATAGGCGCGGCCGCCGACCAGGCGCATGC
>JAATGL010000194.1 GCA_015654705.1 Alphaproteobacteria bacterium
GCGGAAAACCCGGTCCTGATCCATCCCAACATGGCGAATCACTACCGCGACCAGATTGCCGCCCTGCGGGAGGCCCTGACCGACGAACACGCGCAGGCGCAGGCGGCGGACCTGATCCGCAAGCTGGTCGAAAAGATCGTCCTTACGCCAGAGGCCGAGAAAGGCTCCAAGGGGCTGTCCATCGACCTGCACGGCCATTTGGCGGGTATTCTGTCGCTGGCGACAAAAGCCAAAAGGCCGCTCGGTGAGAGCGGCCTTCCGGTTCAGTATACAAAGTTGGTTGCGGGGACAGGATTTGAACCTGTGACCTTCAGGTTATGAGCCTGACGAGCTACCGGGCTGCTCCACCCCGCGTCATTGCACTGTCACGGTTGCCCGCGAAGGAGCGCGGATATAGGCCATCGCCCTGGGCCTGTCCACCCCTTGCGCGTAGCCTTGGCGTGGAGACCGGCCGCAAGATTTCCTCAAGGACGAAGGACATGTTCATCGGGCATTACGGTCCGGCCTTCGCCGCCAAGCCGCTCGCCAGGCCAGTGCCGCTCTGGCTGCTGTTCGTTGCCGTGCAGTGGCTGGATGTCTGCTGGTCCGTGCTGGTACTGCCCGGCATCGAGAAGCTGCGCATCGTGCCGGGCTTCACGGAAGGAAGCGCGCTCGACCTCTATTACATGCCCTTTACCCACGGCCTGGCCGGGGCGCTGGCGCTGTCCGCTGTCTTCGGCCTGCTGGCGCTGTTCGTGCGCGACCGCCGCGCAGCCGCCGTCGCGGTGGTCGCCGGTGCGGTGTTCTCCCATTGGCTGCTCGACCTCGTCGTGCATGTGCCGGACCTGCCGCTGATCGGCGATTCGCTGAAGGTGGGGTTCGGCCTGTGGCGCTGGCTATGGATCAGCCTGCCGCTGGAACTCGCTACCCTACTGGCCGGCGCTCTGCTCTATGCGCGCCGGGTGCCGTCGAAAACCCGGCGCGGCGACCTCTGGCTCTGGCTGTTCGTGGCGGCGATGGCGGGGCTCGAGCTCTATGTGGCCTTCGCGCCGCCGCCGGCGACACCGCCCGCCCAGGCGCAAAATGCGCTGCTGGTTTATGCCCTGCTGGCCCTGGCGGCCGGGCTGGTGGATCGGGCGCGCGGCACGCTGCGAGGCTAACCTGCTGAGGAAGAACCGTTTTCGCTCTTAGCCTTGTCGCACGATAGCGATTGATGCGGCCCCCCGGCGCCGCTATAACCCCGGCCCGTCAGGTCACGCGTATCGAAGGGATTGTGCATGGGCACCCAACTTCCGGCCGGCTACCGGCCGTCGGAGAGCGAACCCTTTATGAACGAGCGGCAGCGCGAATATTTCCGCCGCAAGCTCAATGGCTGGAAAGAGGAAATCCTGCGCGAGAGCCGCGAGACCATCCAGAACCTGCAGGCCGAGACCGTGCCGCATGCCGATCTCGCCGACCGCGCCTCAACCGAGGCCGAGCGCCAGCTCGAACTGCGCACCCGCGACCGCCAGCGCAAGCTGATTTCCAAGATCGATTCGGCGCTGCGCCGGCTGGAAGACGGCACCTATGGCTTCTGCGAGGAAACCGGCGAGCCGATCTCGCTGAAGCGGCTCGACGCGCGGCCCATCGCGACGCTGTCGATCGAAGCGCAGGAACGCCACGAACGGCGCGAGAAGGTTTACCGCGACGATTGAAAGACGCGGATGGCGAGTAGCGAATGGATTTCTATTCGCCACTCACTATTCGCTATTCGCCCTTTTACCACGGCATCAGGATATCGAAGAGCTGCGAGCCGTAGCGCGGCGTCTGCACGTCGCTGGTCGTGCCGCGGCCGCCATAGGAGATGCGCGCCTCGGCGATCTGGGTCAGGTCGACGGTGTTGGCGTTGGTGATGTCCTCGGTGCGCACGATGCCGCTGACCTCCAGGTCGCGTAGCTCGTTGTTGACCTTCATCTGCTGATGGCCGCCGATCACCATGTTGCCGTTGGGCAGCACCTGGGTGACCAGCGCGGCCAGGGTGAGGTTGACGCTTTCCGAACGGTCGATCGAGCCGGCGCCGACGTTGGAATTGGCCGAGCCCATATTGACCAGATTGGCCGGATCCATGCTCGTAGGCAGCGCTTTTTCCAGGCCGAAGAAATTGGTGAGATTGGCGTTCTCGCTGTTGGTGCGGGCGCGGCTGGTGGTGTTGGAGAGTTTTGCCGCGTCGGCGACCGAGACGTTGACGGTGATGATGTCGCCGACCCGGCTGGCGCGCGGATCGTGGAAGAAGCTGCGCGCGCCGGGCTGCCAGAGCGAGCTGGCGCCGCGCGGCTCGGTCGGCGCGGCCGGCATCGGCAGGCTGGTCACGGGCTGGGCCATGGGATTGCTGATCGGCGCCAGCTTGGGTCCGCCGTCGATCTCCTTGATGCGGTCGACCGCGCTGCATCCGGCCAGGGCCGCGATCGCGCCGAGACTCAGAACGGCTTTCAACGTGCTCGTCATCTTCGATTCCTTTCCGCCCTGTTTTTAGGGTTTCGCGCTGGCAAGGCGCGTGGCCGGGCCGCCCATGCCGCTGGTCGCGCGCACGGCGCCCGGTCCCGTCACCACCGCGCTGATCTGGCGGAAGGAGCCGGGATTGAGCACCGTCACGGTCTCGCCGACACCGCCCTCGCTCATGGCGCGGCCGGTGGCGGTCAGCGTGATGCCGGGCGCCTCGAAGCTCATCGTCACGGTCTCGCCCTTGGTGACCAGGATGGGGTGGCGCACGTCGTCGCCGCGCACGCTTTCGCCGGCGTGCAGGACGCGGCGGGTCTGCATGCCGATCAGGCTCTCCATGCCCGTGACGGTGCCCGACATCACATTGCCCGGCGCCACGAACACATAGGCGAGATCGGATTCGCCGATGGTCTCGCCGCGCGCGATGTCGCGGGCCGGCACCACGATGCGCACGCCGGCGCCTGCCGCATTGGGATCGGCGAAGACCGGATAGGCCATCAGCAGCGCGCAAACAAAGAGGAACAGCGCCTTCATCATGTCACGAGCCTCCCAGTCTCGAGGTTTCCTGCAGCATCTCGTCGGCCGCGGTGATGACTTTCGAATTCATTTCATAGGCGCGCTGCGCGGTGATCAGCGAGGTCATCTCCTCCACCGCGTTGACGTTGGCGCCTTCGAGAAAGCCCTGCTGGATCGTGCCATAGCCGGTCGAGCCGGGAACGCCGGATTGCGGCGAGCCCGAGGAGGGCGTCTCGGTGTAGAGATTGTCGCCGGTCGCGTTCAGCCCGCCCTCGTTGGGAAAGCGCGTCAGTTCGAGCTGGCCGACCGAGGCCGGCGTGGCCTGGCCGGGGATGGTGGCCTGGACCTGGCCCTGGGCGTTGACGGTGATGCCGGTCGCCGTCGCCGGCACCGCGATGCCGGGTGCCACCACATAGCCCTTGTCGGTGACGATCTGGCCTTCCGGCGACAGCGAGAAATTGCCGGCGCGCGTATAGGCGTCGGTGCCGTCGGGCATCTGCACGCGGAAATAGCCGGCGCCGTTGATCGCCAGATCGTAGGGGTTGGAGGTGCTGGTCAGCGTGCCCTGGCTGGTGATGCGGTAGACGGCGGCGGTGCGCACGCCGGCGCCGAGCTGGATGCCGCTGGGCAGCAGCGTTCCCGAATCGGAGGTCTGCGCGCCGGGCTGCTCGACGTTCTGGTAGAGCAGGTCCTGGAATTCGGCGCGCTGCTGCTTGTAGGCGGTGGTGTTCATGTTCGCCAGGTTGTTGGCGATCACTTCGACATTGGTCTGCTGCGCCAGCATTCCGGTCGCCGCGATGCTGAGGGCTCGCATGGGTCTCTCCTTAACTGCCGGGTGTCGCGCCGAGCTTGTCGATCGCCTGGCGCTTGAGGTCTTCCTGGGACTGGGTCAGCGTGGCCGTCGCCTGATAGGCGCGCATCACGTCGATCATGTGCGAGATCTCGACGACCGGCTGGACGTTGGAGCTTTCCAACATGCCCTGGTTGAGCGTGAAATCGGTGGCGGTGGCGGGCGTCTCGACGGCGGAATAGAGGCTGGCGCCGTCCTTGTTGAGCGCCGGCTCGTTGGCGAAGGCGACGACGCGCAGCTTGCCGATCTGGCCGTTCTTGCCGCTCAGCGTGCCGTCGGCGCCGATATGGATGTCGCCGTCGTCGGCGGTGATGGTGAGCGCACCGCCGTCGCCCTGCACCGGATCGCCGGCGTCGGTGACGATCTGGCCGTTGGTGTCCAGCGAGAAATGGCCGTTGCGGGTGTAGCGCTCGCCGTTGGCGGTCTGCACCGCGAAATAGCCCTTGCCGCTGATCGCCAGGTCGAACGGCGCGCCGGTCGCCTGCAGCGCGCCAGCGCGCAGGTCGCGGACCGCGCCGGTATCCTGGACGAAGCTGACCGACTGGATCCCCTTTTCGCCTTCAGCCGGCGCGACGCGGGCGACATATTCCTGGAAGGTCGGCTCCTCGCGCTTGAAGGCGGGCGTGGAGACGTTGGCGATGTTGTTGGCGATCACGTCCATCGACTGATAGGCCGCGAGTTGCTGCGAGAGGCCGACGAGGAGCGAATTGTCCATGACGCTGCGGTCCTTTCTGGTCCGTGCCGCATCAGGTGCAGGCGCCATGCCATCCGAAAATCCCCGTTTTCCCCTGTTTCGCGCGGTGCGCGCCGCGCGGTGCGGCAAACTCTGCCGGGGCCTAGCCTGCCCAGGCGCGGGATTTGAACCACTCCTTAACCACGTCCGCATAACGTCGCCCGGTCGATTGCGGCGAGGGGCGGATGGCGAAAGAGAAAAAGCAGGCGGCTGCCGAGGCGGCGCCCGAAGGGACCGCCGATGCGGCGGCGCCCAAGCCGGGCTTCGCCAAGAAGTTGCTCGGCAACAAAAAACTGCTGATCCTGGGCGGCGCCGGATTGCTGGTGCTGCTGCTGGGCGGCGGTGCCGGATTCTATTTCTTCGTGTTCAGCGCCAAGCCGGCGGCGCCGGAGATGAAGACCGCCGAGGCCGTACCTATCACGCCGCCGCAGATCGCCTATTTCGACGTGCCCGACATCATCGTCAACATCCAGAGCGCCGACGGCAGCCCGGCCTATCTGAAGCTTTCGACCGCGCTCGAACTCAACACCGCCGAGGAGAAGGCCGGCCTCACCGCGCTGATGCCGCGCATCACCGACCAGTTCCAGGGCTATCTGCGCGAGTTGCGGATCGACGACCTCAAAGGCTCGGCCGGCGTGCTGCGGCTGAAGGAGGAACTCCTGCGCCGCATCAACGTGGCCGCCGCGCCCTATCATGTGCGCGACGTGCTGCTCAAAGAAATGATCGTGCAATAGCCATGGCGGAGAGAACCGACAGCGCGGACGCCGAGTCCGCAACGCCCGGCGCCGAGACCATGGTGCCGCCGTCCGCCGGCTCGCAGCCCTCGGGCGAGCGCATCCTCAACCAGGAAGAAATCGATTCCCTGCTGGGCTTCGACATCAACAGCGACCAGCTGCAGGACAAGAGCGGCGTCCGCGCCATCATCAATTCGGCGCTGGTCTCCTATGAACGGCTGCCGATGCTGGAGATCGTCTTCGACCGGCTGGTCCGGCTGATGACGACGTCCCTGCGCAATTTCACCTCCGACAATGTCGAGGTGAGCCTGGACAGCATCACCTCCATCC
>JAATGL010000311.1 GCA_015654705.1 Alphaproteobacteria bacterium
GCCGAAGTCGCCAAGGCGATCTATTATCTGTGTACGGATCAGTCGAGCTACGTGACGGGCGCCGAACTGCACATCAATGGCGGGCAGCACGTCTGAGGCAAAACCTCAGGCGTCGCGTTTCGTCAAGTTCGGCAGGAAGGCGGCCAGCATCCCGATAGCGGGCAGGAACGAGCAGACCAGGTAGACGAACTCGATGCCCTTGACGTCCGCGAGCCAGCCCAGCGTCGCCGCGCCCAGCCCACCCATGCCGAAGGAGAGGCCGAAGAACAACCCGCTGATCGTGCCCAGCCGCGCCGGCACCAGCTCCTGGCCGTAGACCACGATGGCGGGAAAGGCGCTGGCCAGGATCAGGCCGGCGAACACGCTGAACACGCTGGTCCACATGAGGCTCGCATAGGGCAGCGCCAGGGTGAAGGGCAGCGCGCCCAGGATCGAGAACCAGATCAGCCGCTTGCGCCCGAAGCGGTCGCCCAGCGGTCCGCCGATGATCGTGCCCGCCGCGACGGCGGCCAGGAACAGGAACAGGTGCAGCTGCGCGTCGCGCACCGAGATGTGGAATTTCTCGATCAGATAGAAGGTGAAATAGGAGGTCAGGCTGGCCAGATAGACGAATTTGGAGAACACCAGCAGCACCAGGATCGCCAGCGAGCGCCTGACCAGCGCGGGCGGCAGCGGCGCCGTGGCTTGGTCGCGGCTGGCGGAGCGGGCGCGCGCGATGCCGTGATGCTTGTACCAGCGCCCGACATTGAACAGCACCACGATGGCGACCAGCGCCATGGCGCAGAACCAGGCGATGGAGGACTGGCCGTCCGCCGCCACGATCGAGGCGGCGCCGAGCGCCCCAAGCGCGCTTCCGACATTGCCGCCGAGCTGGAACAGCGACTGGGCGAAGCCGCGCCGCGGCCCCGCCGCCATATGCGCCACCCGCGAGCTTTCGGGATGAAAGACCGACGAGCCGATGCCGACCATCGCGGCCGCGACCAGCAGCACCGCATAGGAATGCGCCTGCGACAGCAGCAGCAGCCCCAGGAAGGTCGAGACCATCGCGGTCGGCAGCGCGAAGGGCACCGCGCGCTTGTCGGTATAGAGCCCGACCAGCGGCTGCAGCAGCGACGAAGTCACCTGGAAGGTCAGCGTGATGATGCCGATATGGGTAAAGTCGAGGTCCAGCGTCCGCTTGAGGTTGGGATAGATCGCCGGCAGCAGCGACTGCATCATGTCGTTGAGCATGTGGCAGAACGCGATGGCGAACAGCACCACGAACACCGTCTGCTGGGCGGCGGTCTTGGATTCAGGGACGTCTGCTTGAATCATGCGGACAACCTTTTGCGACCCATGGAGACGCAAAGCAACGCGAAGAATGGCATGGCTGCCACGCGCGACGCTGCGTCGCGGCCAGCCATTCGCGAACCGCGCCTTGCCTGGGTTCACTATGGAGATGATTGTTCAAGCCATGCTAGGTTTCCACTGACGGGCCGCCGGGGCGGCATCTGACTGTATCGGCATTGTAAAGTACTTGAGCGGAGTCAAGCATGGCGCATCTGCACGACGTCGATTCCGAGGCGCAAGAAGGCCCTGGCCAGCCGGCGGATGCCGGCACATCCCGTAAGGGCCAGACCTTCTATCGCGGCGATGTGGTCAATTACTGGCCCGTTCGCGCCGACTACAGCTCCAGCACATTTCTCCAGGACAATGTCCTGAAAGGCTGGGAGCCTGCGGCGCCTTTTCTCACCAAGGGAACAAAGATCACGGCCTTCGGCAGCTGTTTCGCCGCCAATATCACGCGCCATCTTTCGGCCCTCGGCTACGATCTCGCCAGCAACCGCGAACCGGAGATCTACATATCCAGGCTGACCGACGGGTTGGTGAACATCGCCTCCATTCTGGGTCAATTCGAATGGGCGCTGGAGAACAAGCAATATACCGAGGCGCTTTGGCACGGCTTCAAGGCGGAGCGTTACGGCTATGACGAAAATATCCGCTTGCGCACGCGTGACGTATTCCTTGCCACCGAATTCTTCATTGTCACGTTGGGGCTTTCGGAAATCTGGTACGACGAAAAGACCGGCGGCACGTTTTGGCGCGCGGTTCCGGAAGCGCATTTCGACGCGGCCCGCCACAAATTCCGCGTCCTGTCGGTCGAAGAGACGAAGTCCGGTCTCGAAAAGATCTATCAGCTTATCCGTCGCCATGTCCCCGACGCGAAGGTCCTTTTTACGGTGTCGCCGATCCCTCTGGCGGCGACGTTTCGCCCGGTGAGCTGCCTCACAGCCAACACAGTGTCGAAAGCGATCATCCGCGCGGCGCTCGACGAGTTCCTGCGCGATCACGCCGCGGACCTGAATTCGAGGCTCTTTTATTTTCCGTCGATGGAAATCGTACAGCTCTGCTTCACCGATCCATGGATCGACGATATCCGTCATCCGAAATCCTACGTTCTCGACACGATCATGAAGACGTTCGAAGCGAGCTATTGCGTCGGCGAAGGTACAATCGACGATGCGAACGCCATGCTGCAGATGTTCCGTGCGCGGAATTTGCGCGATATCGCTGAAAGCAAGCCGCCGGATGCAAACCAGGCGGCCCTGCTCAAAGCAGCCAGGGCCGCCAGGGACGCGGGCATCGCGGCACGCGAGCAGGCCAAGGCCCGTGAACGGGAGCGGCAGACACCCGCCGCGGCCGAGGCGACGAATGCGCAGGATACCAGGGAGGAGCGCAGGGCCGCGCAGCATGCTCAGCGCCAGAAAGAAAAAGAGGCGCGGCGGTCGGCGCGGTCCGCGGAGCCGCAATAAGCGCCACGAACACCGTCTGCTGGGCGGCGGGGTTCGGGGCGAGGGGCGGCGGCGCGGCGTCGGCGATGTCGGACTGAGTCATGGGGCCGCTCTTCTGCCCCCGTTCGCGCGGACGATCAACCGCGCGTTTCTCAGCAGCCGGGGATTGTCACCGTATAGATTGCCGCATAGCGGAAGCCCGTGACCAGGATCGCGCCCAGGTAACCAGAATCCACCGTCGCCAGATTGCTGATCCCCGCGCCGGGGCCGACTTCCACGCCGTCCAGCGTGTCGCCCTGGGTCAGCACTTTCGAGAGCTTGGCGCCGCAGGCCTTGAACAGCCCCGGATAACTGGCCGTGCCGTCGGTCGTGCCGGCGGCGAACACGCTCAGATCGCCGGCCGGGATCCAGTTCTCGTTGTTGGACGAGGAGCCGATTTGGTTGAAGCTGGTTCCCGGCGTGCCCTTCGGCAGTTTGGACCCGAAATCCATGATCATCTTGGACTTGCCGCCCGTGGCCGACACGCCGAACAGACCCTGGTCGGGGAAGGCCAGATGGGCCGCGAAGCGGATATCCTTGCCCGAAATGATCGGATAGTTGAGCCCGTCGAACTGGCCGCTGACCGCCAGCACGATGGCATTGGCGGGCTCGGGCGCGCCGACGAAGACGGCGTAGGGTCCGAACACCGTGCTGCCGATATAGGTGATCCGCTTGCCGCTGATGCTGGGCTGGGCGAAGCCGTTCACCTCGAACGTGTCGATGATGGCCGGCGTGTTGGGATCGGCGATGCGCGTCAGGTGCTTGCCGTTGGTATCGACGCTGTAGACGCCGCCGCCGCCGGCATCGAACACCACCGTGTCGCCGGAGACGGAGAGATTGCAGAAGGAATAGTTGACGTTGAAATTGACGTAGCCGTTCACCGGCCCGCCGGGGATCGGCGTCTTGTAGTCGACCAGTTTCTTCACCTTGCCGCCCGTGCTGGGCACGCTGTAGACGCCTTCATTGCTGGCGGCGTCGCGCCCGACGAAGACGACGCTCTTCGTGCCGACGGCCGGGGGCGCGCAAGTGGGCGGCTCGAACGCGGTGAAATAGCCGTACTGGCTGCCGCTGAATTTGCCGACGCCGCCGGGCACCTTGGTCTTGTTGCTGACCAGCGCGATGGGCGTTCCGCCCGCGACCGGCAGCGAGAACAGATAGACGTCGGGCTCCGACGTCGCGCCGATGAAGGTGATCGTGCCGTTCTGCATCTGCGGACGGTCCATCGTGAAGACGACCTGGCCGTCCGGCGCCACAAAGCTGGTATCGACGAGCTTGTTGAAGGTAACGCCCCCGGCGAACGCCGGTGCCGCGGCGAGGGCAAGCACGAAGGCGCCGGCCGCGCGGCTCAAGATCGGTTTCTTCGCCATCCCACTGCCCTCCATGCGACCGGTGATCGTCTTGCGAGACACAGCCCGCCCAACAGGCGCGCCAAACGCGGTCCCGCAATGCCACGTTGATTATTCCAGCACGATGAATTGCCCGTGACAACGCCGGATGGCGGCGTTCGGCGCTATTTGGCGCCCTGCTTGGCCGCGTCGGAAAGGATTTCGGCCACGGTTTCCTTGCCTTCGTCGCTGTGCAGCCAGCCTTCGGCGGCCTGCTGGGTGGGGAACTGGAGCGGCACGCGATGCGGCTTCACCCGGCCGGGCACCGGCACCAACACTTCATAGGTGCCGGCGAGGCGCGTGTCCTTGGTCAGGGCCGCATAGGCGGTCGGCAAGGTCTTCTGCTTCTTCATGGGATGCTCCTGTGGAACGCGCGGCGCGCTCGATTATCAGCTTTTGCGGCGCCTGCCGACTTTTTCTTGGCTCTCCGGATGCTTCTTCCGTCCGATGCCCAGATGCTCGCGCCATAGTTTGGCCGGGATCTCCTCGCTCTGGCCGGGTTCCAGATGGCCCAGGTGGAATGGTCCGAACTGCACGCGGATCAGCCGCGCGACCTTCAGCCCCAGCCGCTCCATCACGCGCTTGACCTCGCGGTTCTTGCCCTCCTTCAGGCTGACCAACGCCCAGCTGTAGATGCCCTTGCTGCGCTCGATATCGGCGATGATGGGGCCGTATTTCACCCCGTCGATGGTGATGCCGGTGGCCAGCTTGTCGAGATCGGCCTGGTTGACCTTGCCGAACAGCCGCACCCGGTAGCGCCGCGTCCAGCCGCCGGCCGGCAGTTCCAGCCGCCGCGCCAGGTCGCCGTCATTGGTCAGCAGCAGCAGGCCTTCCGAATTGAAATCCAGCCGCCCGACCGACACCACGCGCGGCATGGTCTTGGGCAGGCTCTGGAAGACGGTGGCGCGGCCCTGCGGGTCACGATGGGTCGTCACCAGGCCGGACGGCTTGTGATAGCGCCACAGCCGCGCCGCTTCGGGCTCGGCCAGCGGCTTGCCGTCGATGGCGACGACGTCACCCGGGCCGATCTTGGTCGCCGGCGTGGTCACCGCTTCGCCGTTCAGCGCCACGCGGCCTTCGCCGATCAGCTTCTCGGCGTCGCGGCGCGAGCAGAAGCCCGACCGCGCGATCACCTTTGCAATACGATCGGTTTCCGCCGTTCTCTCCTCGGCCAAGGTGGAATCCTTTGAAATCCATGGATGATGGCGATGCCATAGCACTTGCACTCGCCGAAGCGAAAGCGGCGGGGGCGCGGGGCGAGGTGCCGGTCGGGGCGGTGCTGCTCTCGGCTGCCGGGGCGATGCTGGCGCAGGACGGCAACCGCATCGTCGAACGCCGCGATCCGACCGCCCATGCGGAGATCTTGGTCTTACGCGCTGCGGCCCAAAAGCTGGGCAATGAAAGGCTGATCGGGACGACTCTTTATGTGTCGCTCGAACCCTGCGCGATGTGCGTCGGCGCCGTCAGCCTGGCCCGTGTCGCCCGCCTGGTGTTCGCCGCCGACGATCCCAAGGGCGGCGCGGTGCTGCACGGCCCGCGCTTCTTCGAGCAGCAGACCTGTCATCACCGGCCGCAGATCGCGCGCGCCGGCGACGCCGAGGCCGCGTCACAGATGCTGAAAGCGTTCTTCCGAGCCAGGCGCGGCTAATCGAGGTCGTCTTCCTCGATCGCCTGGTTGCCGCCGGGCAGGCGCAGGAGCAGGCCGTCATGGCCGAGCCGCACGCCGTCCGGCCGCACCGCGTCAACCCCGCGCAGGAACAGCCGCTCGGCGAAAGCGCCGGGCAGCATCGGAATGATGTGGCTGAAGACCAGCAGGCGGACCTGCGCTTCGTTGGCGATCCGCGCCGCCGCGACCGGACTGGTGTGATAGCCGGGAATGTCGTGGAAGATCTTGGCCTGGCGCGGACGCCCCGCCGCCGTCAGCCCGTTGCGGATCGTTGCCACCATCTCCGGCGACAAGCCCTCATGCACCAGGATATCGGCGCCTTTGGCGGCGCGGGCGAGGTCTTCGTCCGGCGCGGTGTCGCCGCTCACCACGATGCTGCGGCCGTCGAAGTCGAAGCGGTAGCCATAGGCCGGTGTCGCCGGATCGTGATGCACGCGGATCGCGGTGATCTTCAGGCCGCCCTCATCGAGCACGGTCTGCGCCGGCCCAGGCCCCAGCGTGACGGTCCGCGCGACCATCGCCACCGCGTCGGGCGGCAGCAGCGCCGCGCCGTGATGCTTGGTGCGGTATCCGGCATCGAGTGCATAGGCTTGGTTGAAGCCGGCGACCACCTGTTCGATGCCGGGCGGACCGTAGACGGGAAGCGGCGCAGCGCGCCCCGCGCCCCAGGTCTGCAGCCGGATTTCGCCCAGCTCGCCGATATGGTCGGAATGGAAATGGGTGATCAGGACGGCGGCGATCTTCTGCAGCGGCACACGCCAGAGCAGCAGATTGCGGGCGCTGTCGATGCCCGCATCCACCAGATAGAGCCTGCCGCCGGCCGCGATCAGCGTGCAGGGACCGCCGCGCGTCTTGTCGGGCAGCGGCGATCCGGTGCCGCAGAGCAGGACGGACAGCTCGTTGGCATCGGCCAGCCTCGGCACCGGCTGCGCCAGCGTATGAAGAACGGCCCGGCGGAAGAGCCATGCCTCGACCGGCGGCGAGCGCAGCGCGATCCAGCCGGCGGCAAGAAGGACGACGGCGCAGGCGAGGGCGGCGATCAGGGCGCGTTTCATGGCGAGCCCCGTTCCTTCAATCCGCGCTGCTTCATGCGCCACAGCAGCGCGTCCAGCCGGTCCTGGCCGAAGAACGGTTCGCCCTCGAAGGCGCAGGTCGGCACGCCCCAATGGCCGGCCTGCCGGTGGGCGTCCTGGTTCTCACGGACGATCGCTTCGTATCTGTCCGGATCGGCGGCGATGCGCGCGTCGAGGCCCGCGAGGTCGAGGCCGGCGCGCGCGGTGGCCTGCGCCAGGTGATCGCCTGCGTGCCAGTCATCGACCGCGCCGGACCAGATCAGCATGCCGACCTCGAAAAGGAACGGCAGCCCGAATCCGGCTTCCGCCGCGGCGCAGCCCAGCCGCGTCAGGCGATGGATATAAGGCTGGTTCGGCGTGGCGGCGCGCGTGGCCGGATCGACCACGACCGGATCGGGGCGCGGCCAGCGATAGGGCAGGCCCTGCATCTCGGCGATCCGCATCGTGTCGCGCAGCAGATAGGCGATCCAGAGCGGGTCCTGCTTTGCAAAGAAATCGCCGGCGCGCACCGCCAGCGGATAAACCGGGCGCACATGGATCGTCAGATCGTAGCCGCGTTCCATCGCCACCAGGCGCGGCGTCGCCAGATAGGAATAGGGGCTGCGGAACGACCAGAACAGATCGACGCCGAAGGTCATGGCGCCAGCACCGTCTTCAGATAGGCGCGCGCCGCATCGGCCAGTCCGGCGATCGCGGCGTCGTCGTCCAGCCGCGTCGGCGCATTGGGATTGAGGATGCCGACCAGCAGGAAGCCGTACACCATCTGCGTCATCACCTGCAGGGCATGGCCGCGTTGCGGCGTGCCGGGCGCCGGACCGCAGAGCACGCCCTCCAGGGCGCGCGCCACCTGGTCGCGGAACGCGAAGATGATCGACATCACCTGCGGATGGTCGAAGCCGCGCTCGATGATGGCGCGGAAGAGGCCGCGATGCAGGCGCGCCGTATTCGCGGTGCGCAGCACGAAATCGCGGACGATGTCGTCAGGCGCCCGCGCGCCTGCGGCCGCGACGAATTCGACGAAACGCGCGCGCGTCTCCGCCGCGAAGGTCTCGGCAACGCCCTGGAACAGCGCATCCTTGTCCTTGAAGCGGAAATAGACGGCACCGACCGAGCAGCCCGCGACCACGGCGATGTCGGAGAGCTTGGCGCCGCCATAGCCCTTTTCGGCAAAGACCGTCTCGGCGGCGGCCAGCAACTTTTCGCGGGTCTCCCGGCTGCGAGCCTGTTGCGCGGGCAGGGCCCATTTCTCGGCCGGTGCGGGCTTGGTGCGCTTTGCTGTTGCCATTTTCGATCGACCGGTATAAATCTGAATTCGAATTCAGATTTAGCGCGAAGCGCGCGGCACGTCAAACGGTCCGGGAGCAGACGATGAACCCTTCGATATCGCCGAGCCCGGCCCAGTTTCGGCGCTTGCCGAGAGCGGCCCCGAAGGCGCGATCGTCATGGTCAACCTGCTGAAATATCGCCGGACGGCGACCTATGAAACCGGCTGCGCGGAAGCGGCGGAGAATCTTTCGGGCCGCGAGGCCTATCGGCGCTATGGCCAAACCGCGGTCAAATGCATCGGCGAGGCGGGCGGCGCCATCGTCTGGATGGGCGCGCAGGCGCTGGTCTTCATCGGCGGGCCGGAACAGGACTGGGACGACGTGGTCTGCGTCCGCTATCCGGCGCGCCGCAATTTCCTCGAAATGGTGTCGCGGCCGGACTATCTGGCCGCCACCTATCACCGCGACGCGGGGCTGGAGCGCACGGCGCTGCTGTGCTGCTCGGCCGGGAGCGCAGCATGACCGCCAATGCCGTGGCCGTGACGGAAACCGAGCGGGTGTTCGCCTTCGAGCCGCGCTCCGTTTCGCAGGGCGCGTTCAAGGACTGGGCGCTCCGCCTGGCCGAACTGCGCGCGTCTTACATCAGGCTGGATGAGAAGACGAAAGCGGCGATCGATCCGCAGCTCGAACGCAGCGGCTGCCTCGCCTTCCTGAAAAGCTGACATGGGACGGAAGATTCTCTTCGTCACCACCGACCAGCAACGGTTCGATGCGCTCGGCTGCAACGGCAACCGCTTCTGCCGGACGCCCCATATCGACGCGCTGGCGAAAGCCGGCATCAACTATACCCGCGCCTACAACCAGAACACGGTCTGCATGCCGGCGCGCTCCACCATGCTGACGGGACAATATGTGCGCAGCCATGGCGTGTTCGCCAACGGCGTGGCGCTGCCCGACGACGCGCCGAGCTTCGCGCAGCACCTGAAGGACAGGGCGGGCTACAAGACCGCGCTGATCGGCAAGGCGCATTTCGAGCCGGCCTTCGATCCGCTGTTCAAATTCCGCGAGAACATCCGCCAGCGTGACGGCGATTTCGGTCCCTGGCGCGGCTTCGACTATGCGGTGCACGCGATGCATATCGCCAATTTCCGCGGCACGCCGGTCGGCCATTACGGGCGCTGGCTGCAGAAGAACCATCCGGACTATTTCGATTCCTCGCCGCCGCTGCTCAACGCCTCGCCGGGCGGCGAGACCGGCGCGCCGGAGACCGCCAACAATCCGATCGCGCGCGGCCTCTATCACACCGACTGGCTGGCCGATCTCGCGGTCGAATGGCTGGGCAAGCTCGCCGCGGACGATGATTGGTGCCTGTGGCTGAGCTTTCCCGATCCGCACCATCCCTGGGATCCGCCGGCCTCGGAACTGAATCGCCGCGACTGGCGCGACCTGCCGCTGCCTGGCGGCTATCCCGGCACGCCGGAGATGATCCGCAAGGTGCTGGGCCGCAAGCCCGCCCATTGGCTCGCCTATTACGAAGGCGAATTCGCCAATATCGAGGGCGCGCCGATGAACTTCACGCCGCAGCAATTGAGCCGCGACAA
Organism: Alphaproteobacteria bacterium; assembly: GCA_015654705.1. Taxonomy (GTDB): domain Bacteria; phylum Pseudomonadota; class Alphaproteobacteria; order Micropepsales; family Micropepsaceae; genus Rhizomicrobium. Next base: position 9,801 of record JAATGL010000311.1, read on the forward strand.
TATCCGCGAGATCAACGCCAAGGTTCACGTGATGAACGAATTGATCGACGACGCGGTCGGCCGCGTCATGCGGGCGATCCGCGCGCGCGGCTGGGACGGCGACACCGACGTGATCTTCACCACCGATCACGGCGAGCTGCAGGGCGATTTCGGCTTCGTCTACAAGGGACCGTTCCATGTCGACGCGCTGATGCGCCTGCCGTTCGTCTGGCGCCCGGCGCCAAACGCGCATGTCGCGCCCGCCATCGTCGGCCAGCCGGTCGAACAGGTCGACCTGGCCAGCACCTTCTGCGCCATCGCCGGCATCGAACCGGCGGAATGGATGCAGGGCCGGGTGCTGCCGACCAGCGACGACGGCTCACGCCAGCGCGCGCTCTGCGAATGGGACAGCCAGTTTCCCGGCTACGGTTTCCATCTGCGCTCGATCTATCGCGACGGCTATCTGCTGACGCGCTACGAGCCGTCCACCGCCGGCCAGCCCAACGGGCTGGAGGACGCCTGGCCGCAATTCGCCGCCCCCGGCACGCGGATCCGGTATGACGGCATGGAGGGCGAACTCTACGATCTGAAGAACGATCCGCTGCAATGGGAAAATCTGTGGTGCGATCCGCAGCATCGCAGCCTCAGAAGCGACCTCATCGCCGATCTCTACGACAGCCTGCCGCCGCAGCGCGATCCCAGGCTGAAGGTTTCGGCGCCCGCCTGAGCCGGTGCGGCGCTAGGGCTTTCGTCCGCCGCGCCCGGCGCGGCCGGCGGCGACGCGCTGGTTGAGGACCTCGACCAGTCCCGAGAATGCCACCGCGAAATAGAGATAGCCGCGCGGGATGTGGAAATGCGCGGCGTCGGCGATCAGCGAGGTGCCGATCAGCAGCAGGAAGCTCAAGGCCAGCATCTTGACGGTGGGATGGCGCTCGACGAATTCCGCGACAGGCCCCGAGGCAATCATCATCACCACCATCGCCAGGATCACGGCGGCGATCATGATCGACAGATGCTCCGCCATGCCGACGGCGGTCACCACCGAATCGATCGAGAACACGATGTCGAACATCGCGATCTGCAGGATGACGGAAAGCATGGTGGCGCCCTGGCCTTCGCGCCCGCTTTCCTCGCCCTCGACCATGCCGTGGATCTCGCGCGTGCTCTTGGTCAGCAGGAACAGACCGCCGGCGCCGAAGATCAGGTCGCGCCACGACAGCGCCACACCCCAGGCGGTGAGGATCGGCGTCGACAGCGAGATGATCCAGGCGATGCTCGACAGCAGCGCGATGCGCATGCCCAGCGCCAGGAACAGCCCGATGCGGCGCGCGGCGGGACGCCGCGCCGCCGGCAGCTTGTTGGCCGCCAGCGAGAGGAAAATGATGTTGTCGATGCCGAGCACGATCTCGAGCACGGTCAGCGTCGCGAGCGCGATCCAGGCGTCGGGGGAGGCGAGGAGCTGGAACATCGTCTCAGAACCAGGATGGGGCCAGGGAAGGGAAGACATGAATGACGGTCTCGCGCGCCGAAAGCAATCCGATGCCGGCGCCGACCAGCACGTCGCTCAGATAATGCGCCGTCAGGAGCGCCCGCGTCAGGCCCAGCCATGCGGCGATCGCGAACCAGAGGAGTGCCAGATGCGGCCACGCCGCCGAGGCGATCACCGCCACGCACATGATCGTCAGCGCATGGCCCGAGGGGAACGAATTGTATTGCAGGTCGAAGCTGAGCGGCATGAATCCGTAAAGCCCCATCTCGATGTCGTCGCGCGGCCGGCGCCGTCCCAGCACCAGCTTGATGCCGTGCAGGACGACGCTGCCCACGGCCAGGCTGGCGACGAACGCCAGCGCGCATCGCGCGACGAGCTGCAGCGCCGCATCGGGTCCCCAGAGGCGCATCGCCGCCTGCGCCGCCAGATAGGCGAGCACGGCCGCGATCAGCCAGTGGGACGCCTTCGCCCAATGCGTCGTGGCGTCGAGCGCGCGCCAGAACCGCATGGTCACGCGCTCATACAGGACATGCGAAGTACGCCGGTCGATGCGCAGGCAGGCGATGCCGCCGGCGATCAGGAGGATTCCAATCCAGAGAAGCATGGCGGTTGCTTGCCGCGCGCCCGCGGGCCTGTCAAATGCCGTCTTCCATGGCTGGTTGCGGGCGCGGGGCAGGTCTAAACTCGTCCCATCGCTATCGCACGCAATCCGGGGCTTGTGCGCCCCGCGGGAGGAACGCCATGGATTTCGATTATTCGCCGCGCCAGAAGGAATGGATGAACCGCGTTGGCGCGTTCATGGAGCAGCACATCTATCCGGCCGAAGATGTCTATACGGCACAGATGACCGAGGCGCGGGAGAAGGGCGATCCCTGGATCGTCGTGCCGGTCGTCGAGGAGTTGAAGGCCAAGGCGAAAAAGCAGAGCCTGTGGAATCTCTTTCTCAATGAGAGCGAGTACGGCGCCGGCCTCACCAATCTCGAATATGCGCCGCTCTGCGAGATGATGGGCCATGTCGGCTTCGCCTCGGAAGTGTTCAACTGCTCGGCGCCCGACACCGGCAACATGGAGGTGCTGGAGCGCTACGGCAGTCCCTGGCAGCAGGACCGGTGGCTGGCGCCGCTGCTGGCCGGCGAGATCCGCTCGGCCTTCCTGATGACCGAGCCGGCGGTCGCCTCCTCCGACGCCACCAACATCGAGACGCGCATCGAGCGGCGCGGCGATCACTACGTCGTCAACGGCACCAAATGGTGGTCGTCGGGCGTCGGCGATCCGCGCTGCAAGGTGATGATCGTGATGGGCAAGACCACATTGGACGGCGACCGCCACAGCCAGCAATCGCAGATTCTGGTCGAGCGCGACGCGCCCGGCGTCGAGGTCAGGCGCATGCTGCCGGTGTTCGGCTATGACGACGCGCCGCACGGCCATGCCGAGGTCGTGCTCAGGGACGTCAAGGTGCCGGTGGAGCATCTGTTGCTGGGCGAGGGCCGCGGCTTTGAGATCGCGCAGGGCCGGCTCGGGCCCGGCCGCATCCATCACTGCATGCGCACCATCGGCGTCGCCGAGCGGGCGCTCGGCATCATGGTCAAGCGGCTCCTGTCGCGCGAGGCGTTCGGCAAGAAGATCGCCGACCATTCGATCTGGGAACAGCGCGTCGCCGAGGCGCGCATCAGCATCGACATGTGCCGCCTCCTGACGCTGAAAGCCGCCGACATGATGGACAAGGTCGGCAACAAGGTCGCGCGCACCGAGATCGCCGAGATCAAGGTCGCCGCGCCGCGCATGGCGCTCAAGATCATCGACGACGCCATCCAGGCCTGGGGGGGAGGCGGCGTGACGACCGATTCCGGCCTGGCGCGGATGTACGCCTCCCAGCGTACCCTGCGCATCGCCGACGGACCGGACGAGGTGCACAACCGAACCATCGCGCGGCTGGAATACGGCCGCCGCGTGCCCAGGCCCGCGCGCGCCGCGGCGGAGTAAAACACTCCCTGTCATCCCGGACGCCTCGCATGACGAGGCATCCGGGACCCATCGCGACAGTGTCCCAATGGGTCCCGGCGCTCGCTTCGCTCGGCCGGGATGACAGGATGTGGAGGGATGGATCCGTCCGCGTCCCGTTAGGCGGCGGCGCGGCCGGCCTGGGTGAGGGGGAAGTCGACGCTTACTTCGGTGCCGATGCCTTCCTCGCTTTCAATGCGCAATTGCCCGCCATGCCGTTCGACGAGGGCGCGCACCAGCGCGAGGCCGAGGCCGGTGCCGGATTTTGCCAGCCTCGGGTCGCTGCCGACCTGCTCGAAGGGCTTGCCGAGCCGGGGCAGGTCGTGCGCCGCGATGCCGATCCCGGTGTCACGCACCGACAGGATGGCGCGGCCGCTCTCCACCCGCACGCCGATATCGACCTGGCCGCCCGCCGGTGTGAACTTGATCGCGTTGGTGAGCAGGTTGAGCAGCACCTGCTTGACGGCGCGGCGGTCGGCGACCAGCGACACCGGCGTCTCGATCACGGCCATGTTCAATTCGACCCCGGCATTGTCGGCGCGGTCGACCAGAAGCCGCACGCTGTCCTCGATCGTTCCGGTCAGATCGACGCGCTCGAAATTGAGTTCGAGCTTGCCCGCCTCGATCTTGGCCATGTCCAGCATGTCGGAGATCAGGTCGAGCAGGAGCTGGCCGGAATCGTAGATCAGCGTCGCATATTCCTCGTAGCGCGGATTGTTCAGCGCGCCGAACATGCCCTGGCGCATCAGGTCGGTGAAGCCGATCACGGCATTCAGCGGCGTGCGCAATTCGTGGCTCATATTGGCGAGGAATTGCGACTTGGCCTTGTTGGCGGCCTCGGCGCGCTCCTGCGCCGCCCGGGTCTCGATCTCCTGGTGCTTGCGCCGCGTCACGTCGCGCGAGACGCTGACCAGGTTGCGGTATTCGCCGGTTTGGCCGTCATAGATCGCCCGCGTCGTGACTTCGATCCAGACGTAATGGCCGGCGGCGTGCCTTATGCGGTAGGTGCCGGTGATGGTCTGTCCGGGCGCCGGCCGCGCGCGGACCGCGGCGATCTCGTTCAGGTCGTCGGGATGGACCAGCTCCATGAAGCGGCCGTGCTCGATCTCGGCGGCGCTGCGTCCGAGCACGCGTTCCAGCGCCTGCGAGGCGAACAGCAATTCGCCGGCGGCATCGTAGAACAGGATGATGTCCGAGGCCTCCTCGGTCATCACGCGGTACATCTGCTGCGCCGTCTCGCGCGCCTCTTCCGCCTTCACCTGCTGGGTAACGTCGTAGCAGACGCGCAGCACCGAGACGACGCTGCCGTCCCTGCCGAGGGCGACTTCGCCCTGGGTGTCGACGATCTGGGCGGCGACGCGCGGATCGCGCGCCCGCGTGCGGTAGGAAAAGGGCGAGCAGGTGCGGATCGCGGTCGCGACCGCGACCTGCACGGCCGCCTTGTCCTCGGGCAGCAGCTGATCGAGAAGCCAGTCGCTGTCGGGCGTCCGGCTGGCGGGATCGACGCCCAGCAGCCGGTACATGCCGGGCGACCAATGGGTCGAATTGTCGGCAAGCTCGATGCGCCAATAGCCGAAGCGCGCGGCACGCTCGGCGAGGGCGAAATGCACGCGCTCGCGCTGCAATTGCGCCTGCGCCGCGTCTTCTACATCCTCGCGGAAAGGTTCGGTCGGCATCGCGTCATCCGGCGTGAAGGCCGAGAAGCTAGCCCCATCTCGTTAAACAAGCCTTTCATCAATCCCATACCTAATGGCGCTTAACCTAAACGGGTGCGCCGGCGCGCTTTGCGAAGTGCCAGCCGCGCTCGGCCAGCGGCCGCACCGCGGCGGCGTTCTGCGCCGCATTGGCATTGGCCGCCGTGCCGTCGCGCACGCGGCCCACGATGCCCTGGAGGATTCCCGCCAGGCGAAAAAAATTATAGGCCGCGTAGTAGTCCATGTCGGGCGTCGTCGCGCGGCCGGTGCGGCGGCAATAGGCCTCAGTGTAGGCGTCCATGGTCGGGATGCCCAGCGCCGTCAGATCGGCGCCCAAGAGGCTCGCCGTGCCGCCGCCGGTCCCGCCCGCCGGCATGATCCATGGCATCAGGTGATAGGTGAAATCGGCCATCGGGTCGCCGATGGTGCAAAGCTCCCAATCCAGCACCGCCAGCACTTTCGGCTCGCTGGGATGCAGGATCATGTTGTCCAGCCGGTAGTCGCCGTGGACGATGGATGAGCGTTCGTCGGCCGGCAGATGCGCCGGCAGCCACTCGATCAGCTTGTCCATCTCCGCGATGTCTTCGGTCGCCGACGCCAGATACTGCTTGGTCCAGCGCGCGATCTGACGGCCGACATAATTGCCGGGCTTGCCGAAATCGCCGAGCCCCAGCGCCGCGTAGTCGAGGCCGTGCAGGCGCGCCAGTGTCTCGTTCATCGCATCGTAGATCTGGCTGCGCTGCTTGGGCGTCTGGTCGGGCAGCGTCGGTCCCCAATAGATGCGGCCCTCGACGCATTCCATCACATAGAACACCGTGCCGACCACGCTCTCGTCGGCGCAGAAGAGCCACGGCTTCGGCACCGGAAAGCCGGTCGGATGCAGCGCCGAGATCACGCGGTATTCGCGGTCCACCGCATGCGCCGACGCCAGCAGCCTGCCCGGCGGCTTGCGGCGCAGGACATAGTTGCGGTTCGGCGTGATCAGTTGATAGGTGGGATTGGACTGGCCGCCCCTAAACTGGCGCACCGCCAGTGGCGTCCGGAAGCCTTCGATGCGCGGCGCCAGATAGGCTTCGAGCCGGGCCACGTCGAAGCGGTGCGCCGCGACGACGTCCTTGGTGCCCGAAAACTTCTCCTGGCGATCGTCTGCCGCCTCGGCCATGTCCGCTCCCTGATTGTCGTCCGATTCGCCATTCTGTCCGTCGCCGAACCGAGCACAAGCGGCAAAAGAGCGGGATTCCCGGCTGCGGGAGAGCGTCTTTGTTGACACGATGGGGTGGGTTGGCCACTTTCCCGGCCCTTTTCGCGTTTAGAAAAGGCGCAACCCGCGGAACCCGATGCTCGCCTATCTGGACTTCGAACGCCCCATCGCCGAACTCGAAGGCAAGATCGTCGAGCTGCGTCAGCGCGCGGCCGACGATCCGGCCCTGCAGATCGACGCGGAAGTCGCCCGTCTCCAGGCGAGGGCCGACCAGCTTCTGCGCGACACCTATTCCAGGCTGACGCCCTGGCAGAAGGCGCTGGTGGCGCGCCATCAGGGACGGCCACATTTCTCCGACTATGTCAGCCGCCTGATCGACGAGTTCACGCCGCTGGCCGGCGACCGCCTGTTCGGCGAGGACCAAGCGGTGATCGCGGGGCTCGGCCGGTTCCGCGGCCGCGCCGTCGCGGTGATCGGCCATGAGAAGGGCAACGACACCAAATCGCGGCTCAAGCACAATTTCGGCATGGCGATGCCGGAAGGCTATCGCAAGGCCCAGCGCCTGTTCGCGATGGCCGACCGCTTCGGCCTGCCGGTGATTTCGCTGGTCGATACGTCGGGCGCCTATCCGGGCGTGGCGGCGGAGGAGCGCGGCCAGTCCGAGGCCATCGCGCGCTCGACCCAGGCCGGCCTCGAACTGCGCGTGCCGTTCATCTGCACGATCATCGGCGACGGCATGTCGGGCGGCGCGCTGGCCATCGCCACCGCCAACCGCGTCTACATGCTGGAGCATTCGGTCTATTCGGTGATCTCGCCGGAGGGCTGCGCCTCGATCCTGTGGCGCAATGCCGACAAGGCGCAGGAGGCGGCCGCCGCCATGCGCATCACGGCGCAGGACCTGCTTGAGCTGAAGGTGATCGACGGCATCGTGCCCGAGCCGATGGGCGGCGCCCATCGCGCGCCGCCGGAAGCGATCGCCAATGTCGGCGACCAGATCGCCAAGGCGCTGGCCGAGCTTTCGCAGATTCCGCGCGACGAGCTGCGCCGCCAGCGCCGCGAGAAATTCCTCGCAATGGGGCGCAACCTCGCCTAGTCGAGCGACCGCGCGAAGGCGCGGATGTCGCCGACCAGGTCGTCGGGCCGCTCCAGCGCCGCGAAATGGCCGCCTTCCGGGAAGTCGCTCCAATGCGTCACGTTCATGTGGCGCTGCACCAGGCTGCGCGGCGGAAACGGGATCAGGTCGATTGGAAACGCGGCGATGCCGACCGGCTTCTCGATCCGCGCCCGCGGCGGCACCGGGCTGCCGGTGAAATCCTCCGCCAGCCCGCGATAGAGCCACGTCGCCGTGTTGAAGCTGCGCTTCGCCAGATAGATCATCACGTTGGTGAGCAATTGATCCTTCGTGTAGACATTGTCGAACCCCTTGCGGATATCCGACCAGCCGTGGAATTTCTCCACGATCCAAGCGCAGGCCCCGACCGGCGAATCCATCATCGCGTAGGACAGCGTCTGCGGCTTGGTGCTGTGCTCGCGGAAATAGGCGCCTTCCATTTCGAAAAGCTGGGCGGCGCGCGCAGCGTAGTCCTGCTCCTCTTTGGTTTCCGGAACGACGCCGGGCGAGCGCCAGCCGAACATGTTGAGATGGGCGGCGCGGCAGCCCTTGCCCTCATAGGCCATCCAGCCGGAGATGGTGCTGCCCCAATCGCCGCCCTGCGCGATGTAATCGGGAAGGTCCAACACGTCGCGCATCAGCGCATCGAACAGCCGCGCCACGCTGCGCGGACCGATCGGCCGTTCGGGCTTGCCGGAAAATCCGTAACCCGGAAGCGACGGCACGATCACCGTGAAGGCATCCTTCGCATCGCCGCCGAAGCGTTCGGGATGCGCCAGCGTCTCGATGACATGCAGGAACTCGAACACCGAGCCCGGCCAGCCATGGCTGAGGATCAACGGCCTGGGTGCCGGACCGGAGCCGGCCTCGCGATAGAGATGGATGTCGATGTCCTCGACGCGCGCGAGGAACTGCGGAAAGCGGTTGAGCGCGGCTTCCCATCGCTGCCAATCATAAGTGTCGGCCCAATAGGTGCAGAGGGATTTCATGAATCCCAGGTTTGCGCCATAGACCCAGGACTCTTCGAGCCCGGCGCCGCGCGGCATCTCGTGCCATTCATAGGCGCACAGCTTCGCGCGGATGCCGTCGAGGACGGCTTGCGGGACGTCGATCCTGAAGGGCCTGATGCCGGACATCGCTTCCTCCCTGTTCGCGCCATGTTGAGCATTTCCGCGCCAAACGAAAAGGGGGCCGAGCGGCCCCCCTTTTTTACATCCGATGGTGGTGCATGGCTACTTCGACAGTTCGAAGGACAGCGACGACACCCAGCCCTGGTTGCCGAGCTCGTCCTTCACTTCCCACATCGTGCCGTCCTTGTTGCCGGTCGGATAGAGCATCATGCCGGCGCTGAGGCTGCGCACGACCTTGCCGCCCGGCGTCGATTTCGCATACATGCGGCCCGCCCGCGTCATCGACACCGCCTGGGCCGGCGCCTCGGCGGAGGCCCCGCCGGCGCTCGGCATGCCGCCCATGTCGCCCACCAGCTTGGTATAGGCATCGATATAGGCCAGCGTCACGACCTGGCCGATGTCGGTGTTGGTGTAGCTCGACACCGCCGCGCCGCCGAAGCCGCCCCAGCTTCCCCAGCCGCCGCCGACCCCGAAGCCGACATCGGTCTTCGAGCCGTGGCCCTGTTCGATGGGCCCGTCCTCGCTGGTGCGCACATTGACGATGGAGAGCACGACGTCGGCCGTCTTGCTGCTGATCGAGATGTGGGAGATCAGCGCGCCGGCGCCGCCGCCGACGAAGCCGCCCAGGATGCCGCCGATATTGGTGCCGCTGGCGTCGTTGTTCTTCGACGCGATGTCGGGAACCAGAATGTAGTCGGCCGCCTTGACCTGGCCGGCGCCGATATTCGATCCCTGCTGCAGATTGCCGCCCGAGGCCAGCGCGCGTTCCTGCTGCGCCATCTCGAAGCCCTTGCCGCGGTCGACCAGCGTGAAGCAGCCGGATTTGCGCACGAACACTTTCAGCAGCACTTCCGGCGAGGCCAGGTTGAGGTCGGACCACCAATTGTGCTCCGGCTCGCGGATCGCGATGGTGCCCAGGTTGCGGCCGCAATTCGGGATGTCGGCCTGTTTGCGCTCGGTCTTCTCCTGGATGGATTCGGCAAAGCCGGGTGAAGCGATCGCGACCGCCAGGCCGAACGCGGCGGCGGCGCCGAGCGAACTCGATGTGCGCATGTCGAATGTCCCCTTCAGAATTTCCGACGCCGATCTGCGCCGGCGTCCGCGGCCCCGCCGCGCGCAAAGACTAACCAAACCGCAACAATCTGCAACTGCGAAGCGCCTAAACCAGCGCCCCGTGGCAGTGCTTGAATTTGCGGCCGGAGCCGCAGGGGCAGGCGGCGTTGCGCTGGACCTTGCCCCAGGTCTGCGGATTGTTGGGATCGACCGGGAGATCGCGCGGGCGGGGCGCACGCGGATCGAACGCGGCGGCCGCCATCTCGTCCTCGCCGGTCAGCGGATCGATGTGCGAGGCCTGCATCTGGGGCAGCGCCTGCTGCTCGAGCGGCGGCGGCGGCTCGACATTGATGCGGATGTGCATCAGCTGGGTCACCACGTCGGTGCGCAGCTTGGCCAAGAGGCCTTCGAACAGGGTGAAGGCTTCGCTCTTGTATTCGTTCAGCGGATCGCGCTGGCCGTAGCCGCGCAGGCCGACATATTGGCGCAGGTGATCCAGGTTGACGATGTGCTCGCGCCAGTCGTGATCGAGCGTCTGCAGCAGGATCGCCTTCTCGGCATAGCGGGTGACCTCCGGGCCGAAATTGGCGGTGCGTTCGGCGGCACGGGTCTCGACCGCCTTGAGGATGCGCTCCTGCACCTCCTCGTCGGCGATGCCTTCTTCCTTGGTCCAGTCGATGATCGGCAGGTCGAGGCCGAAGGTCTTGAACACCTCCTCGTGCAGGCCTGCCGCGTCCCATTGCTCGGCATAGGCCTTTTCCGGGATATGGCGCGCGACCAGATCGTCAACGACTTCTTCGCGCATCTGCCCGATCTGGTCGCTGACGTCGTCCGCCGACATGATCTCGCGGCGCTGCTCGAACACCACCTTGCGCTGGTCGTTGAGCACGTCGTCATATTTGAGGATGTTCTTGCGCATCTCGAAATTGCGCGCCTCGACCTTCTGCTGCGCCTTCTCCAGCGCCTTGTTCACCCAGGGATGGGTGATCGCTTCGCCTTCCTCGAGACCCAGCCGCGTCAGGATCGAATCCATGCGCTCCGACCCGAAGATGCGCATCAGGTCGTCCTGCAGGCTGAGGAAGAATTTCGAGGCGCCGGGATCGCCCTGGCGGCCGGAGCGGCCGCGCAGCTGGTTGTCGATGCGCCGGCTCTCGTGGCGCTCGGTGCCGA